>CABUEK010000001.1:0-144081 GCA_902490565.1 uncultured Collinsella sp.
AATCGTAGCCCGAGACGGGCCCGGGCTGACAATTTCGACTGTAATGGACGTTCTTAAACGACTACCCAACGGCTATTGTGCACATGGCTCGCATGACAGCCGTCTCTTTTATGTTTCCTTTAGCCGTTGCTGCCTAGGATGGGGGTTAGTCGGTAGGAAGGGAGCGCCTGTATGGACGACGCGAGCGAGCGTGCAATCGAAGAGGACATGCTCGATCAGTTCAACTACTTTGATGATGAGGATGAGGAGCTAATCGATCGTCGCGAGCCAGCGCCGCTTGATTCCTTTGATCTGGTCGATGAAGAGCCCAACGAGGACGAGGGCGAATCAACGGAGCCCCCACAGTCTTCGCGCCTGGACTCGCTGCTTTCGAGAGTCCCTATGCACCACGGCGCTCGTGCCGGTGCACTCCATATGAAAACTGACTGGCGCCAGATCGTGACGGCAGGCGATGAGCTTGCCGTCGATGCGCCGCTCACCGATAAGTCATCCATCATCTGCCGCACCGGCATGCTTATGCTGGCAAGCGGAACGGGTGCCTGGCGCGTGCGCGATACCATGAATCGTGTTGCCGCTGTGCTCGGCGTCACGATTCACGTCGACCTGAGTCTTCTGTCGTTTGAGTGCACCTGCATCGAAGATGGCCACTGCTTTAACGAGGTTGTCAGCCTGCCCACAACGGGAGTCAATACCCATCGCATTTGGATGATGGAGAGCTTCTTAAAGGAAATCGAGACGTATGGGCGCCGGTTTACCGTGCACGAATACCACGAGATGCTCAAGACCGTTGAGAGCTCGAAGCCCGATTACGCTTCCTGGCAACAGGGCCTTGCGGCAGCCTGTGCTTGCGGCGCCTTCGTCTTCTTGCTCGGCGGCGGCCCTATCGAGATGGCCTGCGCATTCGTAGGCGCTGGTGTCGGTAACTTTGCTCGCTCCCATATTCTCAAGCAGGGTCTTGGCCAGTTTAGCGCGCTGACGACTGGTGTTGCGCTCGCTTGCGTTTCGTATCTGCTGGCATTGCTCGGCCTTGGCCAGGTCATACCGGGGGCAATGTCGCACCAAGAAGGCTATATCGGCGCCATGCTCTTTGTGATTCCCGGCTTTCCCCTCATTACGGCAGGCCTCGACATCGCTAAGCTCGACATGCGAAGCGGTATCGAGCGCCTTTCATATGCCGTATCGATTATTGTGATGGCGACCCTCGTAGGTTGGATGGTTGCCGAGTGTGTTGGCCTGGCGCCGGACGACTTTGCCCCACTGGGCCTTTCGCCGCTTGCCCTTACGCTCCTGCGCGTGGTGATGAGCTTCGTTGGCGTATTCGGCTTCTCGGTGATGTTCAACAGCCCGGTAAAGATGGCCGCGGCAGCTGGGTTGATCGGCGCCGTGTCCAATACCCTGCGTCTGACCCTTGTCGATGCGCCGACGATGATTCCCTTCCTGGGCCTCAGCACGGGAATGCCTCCCGAGGCAGCAGCGTTTATCGGCGCGCTGGTATCGGGGCTGCTCGCAAGCTTGGCTGAAGTCAAGCTCACCTACCCGCGCATCGCCCTCACGGTGCCTTCGATTGTCATTATGGTGCCGGGCTTGTATCTGTATCGCTCGATGTATTACATGTGCACCTTCGACACGGTCAATATGCTCGGCTGGTTTGTGCGCGCAGTGCTCATCGTAGCGTTTCTGCCCGTTGGACTGGGTGTGGCGCGTACGCTCACCGACCCTCGCTGGCGCCACACCAGCTAATTGGTACAAGGGGGACAGGTTACTTTGCACCAAATGAGTTGCGGTGAAATAGGGACTGAATTGCTGCTTAAAGGGTCAAAACAGTCCGTATTCCACCGCAACTTATGGGGTCGGGGGATTATCGGTGCCCTGCATCTTCATAAACTCAACGCTTACGAAGCGCATGCGTTTCGTGCTAGGCTGGTTCCACCACATAAGTAGTCGCAGACGCGCGTACCACGGGCGGGCGAGATGAAGTTCCAACAGCTCCATCTTGCCCGCCCGTTTTTGTTGCGTGGCGCCGCGGTACAACACAGAGAGGAATCTGCCCTTTATGCCTATCAACAAACGAGAGAGCCTGCTGTTCACCTTTATCATGTGCTTTTGCATGGTGCTCTGGATGAGCATCTACAACGTTGCCCTGCAGCACGGGGCCATCAACGGCGAGGTCGTTGCCACTGCGTGGCTCGGCTTCCCCGTTGCCTACATTTTTGCCATGTGCTGCGACTGGTTCGTCGCCAGCCCGCTCGCCAAGGGTTTCGCCTTTAAGTACTTGGTCACGCCGGGCAAGAGCTCGCCACTTGCCATGACGCTCGCCGTCAGCTCCTGCATGGTCGTTCCCATGGTCATCATCATGTCGCTGTACGGTGCCTGTGAGGGTCTGACGCACATGCCCGGCGGCATCCTTGCGAACCTGTATTCCGTGCCCGCGATCTGGATGATCAACATCCCGCATAATTTTGTGATGGCGCTGCCGTGGAACCTTTTGGTAGCCGGTCCGATTTCCCGCTTCGTCTTCCGTCGCGCCTTCCCTGTGGGGACGGTTTTCGAGGAGGAGCATGCCGAGCTCTTGGAGCAGGCTATGGCTCCTGAGTGCGAGTAGCTCGCTTAGGGATCTGCTGAGCGCGGGCGACTTGCTTGGTTGGAGCCCTAAGCGTGGATAGCTCTCTCGGCGACATCGCGGGCGTGAGCGGTGCGCATGACCGGAGGGCCCGTGCTGCTCCGTTGCCCGACGTGCTAGCGCGCAGAACAATCTGTTGGTGCATTCGGCGGCTGCTGAAGCGTTTCGGCAGCCGCTTTTTATACGGAGTTTAAATACAACAGTCTGTTGTATTACGTAGAGTGGTATATCTCTAGCGGGAAAAATGCGAGAGACGGAGCATTATGGCGTTGCTAGTAGGACTGGACGTAGGGTCGACGACGACCAAAGTTTACGCGATGCACGAGGATATGACCGAGGCGTGGTGGGGATATCGCCGCCACGGGGCGTGTCAGACAGCGAGCGTGCGCGCCATGCTCGGCGAGCTCGCCGAGCGCTTTCCCCATGAGTCACTGCGCGTTGCGGTGACCGGCTCGGGTGCGCGCGATATCGCGACCGCGCTGGGCGCCTCGTACGTTCAGGAGGTGGTCGCCAACGCGCTCGCGATCAGCAGGTTCTATCCGCAGACGCGCTGCGCCATCGAGCTGGGCGGCCAAGACGCCAAGATGATCTTCTTCCGCACCAACGATAAGGGAGACATCGAGGTTGCCGACATGCGCATGAACGGCTCGTGCGCAGGCGGTACCGGTGCATTTATCGACGAGATGGCAAAGCTCATGGGGGTCGGCACCGAATCGGGCGAGTTCGAGCAGCTCGCAAGCCGGGGAACGACCGTCCACGAGGTCTCGGGCCGCTGCGGCGTGTACGCAAAGACCGATATCCAGCCGCTGCTCAACGAGGGCATTCCTACCACCGACCTGGCGCTTTCGGCGCTTCACGCGGTCGCCCGCCAAACGATCGGCGGTCTGGCCCAGGGTATCGACATCGAGCCGCCGGTAATCTTCGAGGGCGGTACGCTCGCCTACAACCCCACACTGGTCCGCGTGTTCCGGGAGCAACTGAATCTATCGGACGATCAGGTTATCGTCCCGCGCGATCCGCAGATCATGGTCGCGCGCGGTGCCGCCCTGTCGCTGACCGACATGTTCGCATCGTCCCAACCGATCGACCTTCCCGACGCTTTTGTCCGGCTGGATAAGCTCGAGACGGTCGCGCCCGCAAGCGGGGAGGGACGTCTTGCCCAGCCCTTTTTTGCCACACCTGCCGAGCAGGCGGATTTTACGGCACGCCATGGCAAAGAGACGCCGGCAAAGGGTCCGGATGCGTATGCGCCCGGAGAGACGGTGCGTGTGGCGCTCGGTATCGATTCGGGGAGCACGACGACCAAGTTCGCCCTGGTCGATGAGGCGGGTGAGCTTGTCGATTCGTTCTACGCGTCTAATAACGGCAGACCGCTCGACGTCGCCCAACAGGGTCTTGTCAGCTTGAAGAACCGCTGGGAGACAGCGGGAGTCACGCTTGCGATCGATGCCGTGGGCACCACGGGATACGGCGAGGAGCTTTTCGCGCGCGCGTTCCACGCCGACTACCATACGGTCGAGACGGTCGCGCACGCCCGCGCCGCGTGCGCATGCGTTCCCGATGCGACCTTCGTGCTCGACATCGGCGGACAGGATATGAAGGCCATCTGGCTCAACCACGGCGTGCTGACCGATATCGTCGTCAACGAGGCGTGCTCTGCGGGCTGCGGCTCGTTCCTCGAGGGTTTTGCCAAAAACCTCGGAATAGCCGTTGAGGATATCGCGACCGAGGCATTTTCGTCCAAAGCCCCCGCCGTTCTCGGCAGCCGCTGCACGGTGTTCATGAACAGCAGCGTCGTTTCCGAGCAGCGGCGCGGTAAGGGTCCGGGCGACATCATGGCCGGTCTCTGCCGTTCGATTATCGAGAACGTGTTCACCAAGGTCATTCGCGTTTCAAATCTCAACCGTCTGGGCGACAAAGTCGTCGTCCAGGGCGGCACGTTCCGAAACGACGCGGTGCTGCGCGCATTCGAGCAGTATCTGGGCAAACCCGTCACGCGTGCGCCCCACCCGGGGCTGATGGGCGCTATCGGTATCGCCCTGCTCGCGCGCGAGGAATGCCGCAAGGGCGACGCCGGCACGTCGTTTATCGGGCTCGATGTCGTGGAGCGCTTCGAGCATCGCGAGTTCGGCGGCGTTACCTGCCGTCGGTGCAACAACCGCTGCCAGCGCGCGGTCGTGGCATTTGGCGACGGCTCGCTTTACGTCACGGGCAATCGCTGCCCGCGCGGCGGCGCCATCTCATGGGATGAGCTCGTGCGCGAGGTTCCCGCGGCGGAGGAGCTGCGTCCGCAGGGTGCTTGCGAGGCACAGGCACCCGGCACGGGGCGCGACCGGACCGCGGCTGCCCCCAATCTCTTTGTCGACCGCGAGAAGCTGCTGTTCGAGTCGTACCCCACGGTTCCCGTCAGCGGGGGGCGCGATGTCACGATCGGCATTCCCCGTGTGCTCGAGTTCTGGGACACCATGCCGTTCTGGTCGACGTTCTTCAGCACGCTCGGCTTTAAGGTGCGCGTCTCGGGACGCAGCACCAAGGCGATGTACGAGCGCGGTCTGGCGCACGTCACATCCGACACCGTGTGCTTCCCGGCCAAGCTCGTCCACGGGCACATCCGCAATCTCGTCGACGCCGGCGTCGACCGCATCTTCATGCCCATCATCACGACGGTGCCCACCGAAAACGCCGCCTCTACCAGCGAGTGGATGTGCGCCGTCGTAAAGGGATACCCCTACGTGATGCGCAATTCCGATAACCCGGAGGAGCGTTTCGGCGTTCCGTTCGATACGCCGCTGTTCCACTGGTACGACGAGGGCGACCGAAACCGCCAGCTCAAGGCGTGGTGCAAGGAGACCTTCGATATCGATGCCGACCTGGTTGCCAAGGCGACCGAGCAGGCGGACCGCGCGCAGGAGACGTTTGAGAACCAGCTGCAGCTGCGCGGCAGGCAGGTGCTCGAGAACGTGCGCGAGGACGGCGGCTACGCGGTGGTGATCGCTTCGCGCCCGTACCACAACGACCCGCTGGTCAACCACGGGCTGCCCAAGCTCTTCTCTGAGCGCGGCATCCCCGTGCTGACGCCCGATGCGGTGCCGGGGGTCTGCAACGTCGATCTTTCCAACAGCCGCATCGACATCGTGAACAACTACCATGCGCGCATGCTGTCGTGCGCGGTCATCGTCGCATCGACGCCCGAGCTCGAGCTCGTGCAGATGGGCAGCTTCGGCTGCGGCCACGATGCGTATCTCACCGACGAGATCGCGCGCATGATGGGCGAGATGGGCTCCAAGGTTCCGATGATGATCAAGCTCGATGAGAGCGACGTCGCCGGTCCCATGGGCATTCGTGTGCGTTCGTTTATCGAGTCGGTCAACCGTCGTCGCGCGGAGGAGCGTGCCGAGGGCGCCCGGGTGCACGCGGTCCATCCGCTCGACGACCCGTATAAGGTCAAGTACACCAAGCGCGACCGGCACGACAAGATCGCGCTGGTCCCCAACACCTCCCATGCGTTCTGCAGGCTCATGACCGCGGCGATGCGCAATCAGGGCGTGCGCGCCGAGGCCCTTGATATCGGGCGCGAGGATGCCATCCGCCTGGGCAAACGCTATGTGCACAACGACATCTGCTTCCCCGCGCAAATCGTGATCGGCGAGGCGCTCGCGGCACTCGAGAGCGGTAAGTACGACCCGCACGACGTCGCCGTGGTGACTGGCAAGTATATCGGCGACTGCCGCCTGACGCACTACATGCCCCTGCTGCGCCGCGCGCTCGACGACGCGGGATACGACTATGTCCCGGTGCTCACCAACGACGACGTCGATGCCCACAATGCGCATCCGGGCTTCAAGCTCGGCCTTGGCCCGAGCATCCAGATCGCCTACGGTCTTCCCATGATCGATGCCCTCGAGGCCATGCTTAGGCGCATCCGTCCCTACGAGCTCGAGAAGGGCGCGGCGGACGCTGCGTTCGACCGCGCGCTCGATGAGGTTATCGAGGGCATGGAGCGCTCCGGGCTGAGAGGCCAGGCGACGGGCTTCAAACGCGCGCTTGCGATCATGGACGCCGTTCCGTACGACCGCTCGAACCCGCATCCGACCGTTCTCATCGTGGGCGAGTACCTGCTCAATTTCCATCTCGGCGCCAACCACGAGATTGAGCGCTACCTTGAGGACAACGGGCTCGAGGTCATCGAGGCGCGCATGACCGACGTGATCCGCAAGACCTATTTCTACAAGCATGCGCAGTCGCGCGAGTTCCACGTCGACCTGTCGCTGCCCGAAAAGGCCTGGTACGCCACGGCGGACAACCTGTTCGAGCTCGCGCACGACCGTTGCGACCGCCTGGGCGCGGCGAGCCCGCTCTACGAGCCGCCGACGCGCATGCCCGAGCTCGTGCGCGCGAGCGATAAGATCCTGCACCATACGTTCGATGCGGGCGAGGGCGTGCTGATTCCGGCGGAGATCCTCGAGCACGCCAAGCGCGGCTGCCGCAACTTCGTGATCCTGCAGCCGTTCGGGTGTCTGCCCAACCATGTCGTGGGGCGCGGGCTCATCCATGCGCTCAAGGAGCAGTATCCCACGGCGCAGTTCCTGCCGCTCGACTACGATCCCGACGTGAGCTTCGCCAACGTGGAGAACCGTCTTCAGATGCTCATCATGAACGCCAAGGCGCAGGGGTGCGGTGAGGCGCATGGCGAGACCGCGTAAGGACGCCGATGCGCCCGATGCACGCACCCGTATCATCGAGGCGTTTTGGGAGCTCACCGAGAACAACAGCATCTTCGAGCTGTCGGTTGGCGAGGTGACCCGCGCCGCCCAGTGCAATCGCGGAACGTTTTACTACTATTTTCACGATTTCGATGAACTCGTCGCCATCGCCATAGCCCAGCTGCTGCAGGATAACGAGCTCATCACCGATGCCCTCTGGCATTTTTCGAGCGAGGGCGACCTTTCGGCGTTCGACCGGCGCGACGTCCGCTGCCTGCTGCGGCGCATCGTCATCACCATGAGGGCGGGTGCCGCCGAGCAGGTCGTGCAGGGCATCCATACGATCATCATCGACCGCGTGAGAGAGATCGTCCACCCCGACGGAGAAGAGCTCAAGGTAGATTCGAGCTTTGCGGTGGGCTTTCTGGTCTCGGGCATCATGGGCTTTGTGATGGCGGTCGGCTTTGCCCGGGAGGGCGGCGAGGAGATAGACCTCGAGCAGCCGGGGGACAGCGCGTGCGCGTACCTGAGGGCGGTCGCCATGCAGACGGTGGAAACGGTCGCGCAAGTCGAGGGCGTCGATACATCCGAGCTGCTCGAACGCGTCTCCAAGGAGGCCGATGCCTATCGCGCATCGCGTGCGACGAGTCCCGACGTGGTGAAAGACGCCTAGGGTTTCTCTTGCGGGGCGCCTGTCGCGCATCGCGCGGTGAGTCCCGCGATGCGGTCATAACCTGCATTCATGTGAGCCGGGTTTATAGATATTCCTCCAGCTGTTAACATAGACAACCTGTGGGTAAAGAGACAAAAGCGCCGCCGACGGGCGGGCGTTTTGATTTCGATGAACTCATGTAAGGAAACGAGCATGTTAGATAGATTTACCGATCGAGCGCGCAAGGTCATGTCGATGGCCAAACAGGAGGCGCTCGATCTGCACTCAAATAAGGTGGGCACCGAGCACCTGCTGCTCGCACTCGCCAAGGAGGACGAGGGCATCGCTGCCGAGGCGCTGCGCTCGCTTGATATCTCCTACGACGACATCATGGACACCCTCAAGGAGGTCCAGACCACGGTTCCCGAGCCCAGTGAGGAGACCGAGGCGGCCAAGCTCGCCTTTACGCCGCTCGTCATTAGTGTGATGGAGCGTTCATTCCGCGTGGCGCGTGAGAACAACCAGACCTACGTGTCGACCGAGCACTTGCTGATCGGAATCGTCGAAGAGGGCAACGGCATGGCCATGGACATCCTCATGCGCCTGGGTGTGTCGTCCGCCTCCATCAAAAAGGCTATCGAGAAACTCACTGCCAAGGACCAGGACAAGAAGCGTCCGCTCGCCGGCGCCGGTGCTGGTCGTCCCGGTGCGGGCCTGCCGTTCTTTAGCGGCTCGGATGCCTCTCAGCAAAAGGGGAGTGGCACCGATACGCTTAAGCAGTTCGCGACCAACCTCACGCAGAAGGCGCGCGATGGCGAGCTCGACCCCGTGATCGGTCGCGAAAAGGAAGTCCAGCGTATGATGGAAATTCTTTCGCGCCGCACCAAGAACAACCCGCTCATTCTGGGCGACCCCGGCGTGGGCAAGACGGCCATCGTCGAGGGCCTGGCTCAGCAGATTGCAGCCGGCAACGTGCCCGAGAACCTCATGAACCAGAATATCTGGACGCTCGACCTGCCGGGCCTCGTGGCGGGCGCCAAGTATCGTGGCGAGTTTGAGGAGCGCCTCAAGAACGTGATCCAGGAGGCCACCGAGGCCGACGACGTCATCCTGTTTATCGATGAGATGCACACCATCATCGGTGCCGGTTCTGCCGAGGGCTCCATCGACGCGAGCTCCATGCTCAAGCCCGTGCTCGCGCGCGGCGCCTTCCAGATTATCGGCGCCACCACGGCCGAGGAATTCCGCAAGTACCTCACCAAGGATCCGGCCTTCGAGCGTCGCTTCCAGACCATCGATGTCGAGGAGCCGAGCGTCGAGGACACGGTCAAGATCCTGACCGCGCTCAAGCCGCGCTACGAGGAGCACCACCATGTGCGCTATACGCAGGGTGCTATCGAGGCCGCCGCGAACCTTTCCAACCGCTACATCCAGGATCGCTTCCTGCCCGATAAGGCCATCGACCTCATTGACGAGGCCGGCGCACGCGCTCGCATCGCCGCGAATCGCGCGCCCGAGCCGGTGCGCGAGGCCGAGCATCGCATAGAGGAGCTCAAGGCCGCCGCGCAGGAGGCCACCGAGAGCGACGACATGAACAAGGCCGCCGAGATCACCGAGCAGCAGAAGGCCGCCGAGATTGAACTCGCCGAGGCCAAGGCCGCCTGGACTGCCGAGCTCGACGCCAGCCCGCTCACCATCGATGTCTCTCAGATCGCCGACATCGTGTCCGTGACTTCGGGCGTGCCGGTGTCCTCGCTTACCGAGAGCGAGAGCCGTCGCCTACTGCAAGCCGAAAGCGTGCTCAAGACGCGCATCATCGGTCAGGATGAGGCTGTCGAGGCAGTTGCCAAGGCCGTGCGCCGCAGCCGTTCGCCGCTCAAGGACCCGCGTCGCCCCGGCGGCAGCTTTATCTTCCTGGGTCCCACCGGCACGGGCAAGACCGAGCTCGCCAAGACGCTCGCCGAGTACCTCTTTGGCAGCAAGGATGCACTCATCAGCTTCGACATGTCCGAGTTCGGTAGCGAGTTCGAGGTCTCCAAGCTCATCGGTAGCCCTCCGGGTTACGTCGGTCACGACGAGGGCGGCCAGCTCACCAAGGCCGTTCGTCGCCACCCGTACTCGGTCGTGCTGTTCGACGAGATCGAGAAGGCGCATCCCGACATCTTCAACATCCTGCTGCAGGTGCTGGAGGAGGGTCGTCTGACCGATAGCCAGGGCAAGACGGTTGACTTCCGCAACACCGTGATCATCATGACGTCCAACGTGGGCGCCCGCGAGATTGCGCAGGATGCGAGCGTTGGCTTTGGCACCACCGGCGAGCAGGGTCTTACCTCGAGCGAGATTAAGGGTCGTGCGATGGGCGAACTTAAGCGCCTGTTCCGCCCCGAGCTGCTCAACCGTATCGACGACATCGTGGTGTTCCAGAAGCTTTCGGGCGAGAATCTGACCAAGATCGCGCACCTGCTGGTGGACGACCTGCGTCAACGCCTGATTGCCAACGGCATGAACATCAAGCTCACCGATGCGGCCTACGACAAGATTGTGGCCGAGGGCACCGACCTCACCAATGGCGCGCGTCCGCTGCGCCGTGCCATCCAAAAGCTCATTGAGGACCCGCTGTCCGAGGAACTGCTGGCCGGTGAGTGGGGCGAGGGCGATACCGTTCAGTGCGATGTGGCCGACGGCAAGTTTGTCTTTAGTCACGGCACGGGCGAGATTCCGGCACCGCGTCCGGCGGGCACGCTCGGTGGCGATACCGCCCCGGCGGCTCCGCACACCGGCAACGTCGCGCCCGTGAGCGGCGGCGTGACCTCGGGCCCCGGCGGCATGATGCAAGCCGGTTCCGGCGCGCTGTAGGGCGTAACATAGCTTTGCGAAGGGGCACTCCTGTCGGGGCGCCCCTTTTTTATGAGTAAATGGTGCTATACTCGAAATATAAATATGTATAGCAGAAGGAGCTAGCATGCCAATATCGGTACTCGACTCACGGCCGGTCCAGATGAATGTGCGCATGGATCGCCAACTCAAAGAGGCTGGGGACGCCGTGCTGGCGCATATCGGCATGACGCCGTCACAAGCTGTGAGGGAGCTGTGGCAGTACTTGACCGAGAACGGTCATATGCCCGTCGCAAAAAAGAATGATGACGAAGTCCTGCCTGACGACATACGATCGAAGGCGAGTTCGTCCCGCGTCTCGGAAGGGGCTGCGTTAATTTCGAATTTTTATGAGCGGTTCTCGATTCAGAGGCCGAGCCCCGATGAAGCCTTTGATTACGACGAGTTATACGATCAAATGATGAGCGAGAGATTCAGCGATTGGATCGAATTATGAGCGGCGTCGGAACGAAACGTGTGCTCAAGCTGTTGATCGACACGAACGTCTGGCTAGATTACTTTCTCGCTCGCACGAATGCGACCAGGCCGATAGTCGAGCTCCTTTCTCGCGCGGCGGAAGCGGAGGATATCGTCCTCTTCTCGTCCTCCCTGTCTGTCAAAGACGTCTATTACATTCTGGGAAGGACGATGAAGGCCGACGCCCGCCGTGAGGGGGCTCTCACTCCCGAAGCCATCGCCGGTGCCGACGAGACAGCGTGGGCGTGCGTTCGCCTGATTCGGCAAAAGTCGATTATTGCCTCGGTCGGTGCAGACGAGGTCTTCGACTCCTTTGTGTTCAAGTATCATCACAACGACTTTGAGGACGACCTGATGCTGAGCGTCGCCAATCGCATTGATGCCGATTACGTCGTGACAGAGGACAAAAATCTCATCAAACATACCAATGGTGTATGCATTAATGTTCAACAGGCGTTGAAGTTGGTTGAAGGGTCCAACGTCCCTTCGGCACGGCCCGTCTAACCTGCTTTATCTTGTTAAAGTGGCGTTTCCTCGCCGTTAGCCGATGATGCGAGGGCGCTCGGCGTTTTCGACTGGTTTATGCACGCAAAGTCTGGGAATATACAAGTCGCATGTCTTACTGTCTAACCAGTTGCGCCAAGGAGGCACCATGGACTACAAGATTACCGGCTACGAGCCCGCCCAGCTGTTCCATTTCTTTGAGGAGGTCAGCGCGATCCCCCGTGGGTCTGGCAACGAGAAGGGCATCAGCGATTTCCTGGTCGCGTTTGCCAAGGAGCGCGGTCTCGATGTGTATCAGGACGAGGTCTACAACGTCATCATTCGCAAGCCCGCATCTGCCGGCGCCGAGAATGCCCCGACCGTGATGCTGCAGGGCCACATCGATATGGTGTGCGACAAGTTGGGCTCCGTTGAGCACGACTTTACGACCGATGGTATCGACCTGGTCGTCAAGGACGGCGTCCTTACCGCCAACGGCACCACCCTGGGCGCCGACAATGGTATCGCCGTCGCGCTTATGCTTACTGTGCTCAACGACGATTCGATTGCCCATCCGGCCCTCGAGTGCGTGTTCACCACCGACGAGGAGACCGGCCTGGTTGGCGCCGAGACGCTCGACAAGTCCCAGATCAGCGCCCGCACCATGATCAACCTCGACTCCGAGGAGGAGGGCGTTGCCACCGTCAGCTGCGCCGGCGGCGTCGTCGTTACCTACACCTGCCCCATCGTGCGCGAGCACAAGACCGGTAGCACCCTCACGCTCGACATTTCCGGTCTGTTGGGCGGCCACTCCGGCAGTGATATCAACCTGGAGCGCGGCAACGGAAACCTCATCATGGCCCGCATCATCGACCGCCTGATGGTCGCCGGCGAGCCCGCCATCGTCAGCTTCAACGGCGGCACCAAGGACAACGCCATCAACCGTGAGTGCAAGGCCGTTCTGGTCTATGCCGATCACGCTGCCGCCGAGGCCGCGGCCCAGATCGCAAAGGGCATCATCGCCGACGTCACTGCCGAGCTCGAGGTCTTCGACCCCGGCTTTACCTGCACCGTCGAGATTGCCGACGACGCCGAGGTCGAGGCCATGGACGAGAAGTCCGCGCTTGCCCTCATCCGCGCCCTGCGTCTTGCCCCTAACGGCGTGATTCGCCGCAACGTCGCCACCGACGGCTCCGTCGAGGTTTCCTCCAACATCGGCGTGGTCGCCACCTCCGATGACGAGGTCAAGATTATGCTGTCCCCGCGCTCCTCGATCACCTCGCTGCAGAACGAGTTCAAGGACCGCCTGCAGACGCTTGCCGATGTCCTGGGCTTCGACGCCAAGTTTGAGTTCGAGTATCCCGGCTGGAGCTATGCCGAGCATTCGCCGGTCCGCGAAGTCTTTGTCGAGAGCTATCGAGAGCTCTTTGGCTCCGAGCTGCGCATCGAGTCCATTCACGCCGGCCTTGAGTGCGGCCTGTTTGCCGAGGCTCTGCACGGCCTGGACGCCATCGCCGTGGGCCCGACGCTCTCCGATGTCCATACCCCGGACGAGAGCATGGAGCTCGCTTCTGCCGAGCG
The DNA here is from genome assembly GCA_902490565.1 of uncultured Collinsella sp. GTDB lineage: Bacteria > Actinomycetota > Coriobacteriia > Coriobacteriales > Coriobacteriaceae > Collinsella. The sequence goes on from CABUEK010000001.1 coordinate 13,391, forward strand.
CTTCTACGAGCTGCTCATCGACGTCCTCAAGCGCCTCGCTGCGTAAAGGTTGCGCTAGCAGCAGTCCGAGCCACGTGCTAGCGGATTGCAAATGACATTATGAGAGGGGGCACCCGGTCTTTTGCGACGGGTGTCCCCTCTCTTTTGTTTGATAATTGCGAAATTAAGGCCACCTAGTCCATTTCTGCCTTGATGAGGTCGAGGGTGCGCTGGCAGTTTTCGCGGACGGGGCCGAGCATATGCTCGCGCAGGTCCGCCATGCCGGGCAGGTCGGCGTATTCGTCCATGACCTCTTCCATGCAAATGGGCACCTCGTAGGCGAGGTCCATCATGGTCGCAAAGCAAAACTTCTCGGATAGCCCGGCATCGGTGAGTGCCGCCTCCAGCGCGGGGTCGCCCATACCGTGGTATCGGCGGATAGCGCCTGGACCGATGCGCCCCACACGATTTTCGCCGCCAACGCTCATGGCAAGGCGCGCCCGGCGGCGCATGCGCTCGTATGCCAGCCCCGATGCGACATCGTACATGGGTGCGAGCGCCGCGTTTGTGCCTTTGCCAAGGATGAGCGAGTAGTTTTTAGCGTGTGCGTCAGGCGCTCCGATAATGGCGTTATAGAACAACATATAGGTAAAAAGCACAAGATTCATGTGGTGGGGGACTGTGTTAATCAGTCGTTCTTGGATGTCTCGTGTAGTTGGTCCTCCGTCGGCGGTGTATTTCTGGATTGGCAATACACCGAGCGCCTGGCAAAAGTCCTCCTGATGCAGCCTTTCGATATTTCCGCTGCTATTGACCATTCTGTCGTACCGTTCAACGACGAGCGCGGCTTCGTCTTCAAATGTGTAATAGGAGACGTTGGCAGTTGGAATGCCAACACGCCGAGCCGTTTTCATGCAGACGAATTCGTTTAAGGCCTGATGTTTGAACCCAACGACACCATTTTTGAAGATATGGGTAGTGGGGGATGACCCTAGACATTCGCACCATTGGCCATCATGCCAAGCTAGTGCAAATTTGCCTTGATTGCCGCCCAGGGACCAGCTTTCGTTGGAGCCCATCCATGTCTCTCTTTCGTCATCGCGAATTGCTTTGAGCTTGTGAGCGATTTGAGAATTGGTAAGCGGGCGGTATGCCGAGACCCTGCCGCGGGCGGCGTCTAATTGATCGGCTCGACAAAACTGAACGGCCCCCGCGCAGTCTAGACCGATATGGCACAAGAGGGCGACGGGGTTGTTGGATGCAACATCATGCTCGGTGGCAATAGCGCGACGCTGCTCTTGACTGTCGGGCAAAAGGCCAAATAGGAACGGGCGGACGATGCTATGGCCATACGTGCGATTGGAAAGCGGCATTGTTAGCGATAACGGTGCTCCGCGATAGGTTGGGGCGTATGCAAAGCTGCAGAGTCCATGCTCGTCTTGGCGGAGAGTGCCGGCGATTTCGCCACAAATGAGGGTCGCAAGCTCCATTTCTGCCATTTATTTCACAACCTTACAGCCAAAGGAGAGGTCTGAAGTGCCGGAAAGGCCTTGCTCGGCTGCGATTTGGGCCAGCAAGGCACCATAGAAAGCTGGCGTTCCTTGTCGAGCGGGTCGTCTGCCTACGCTTGGCTTTGGCAGGGCATTCGAGTTCGCGATAGGGAGGTCCGCTATCGTCATCGGATGTTCGGAGGGTGATGCGATGGAGTCGTTATCGCTTTGCGCAAAGAGACCTATGCCGAGTGCGTTAAAGACGGTCAACAGCTTGTCGAGCCGAATGCCCGTGGCATCTCCCAGCTCGAGCGATGCGAGCAGGCGCTCCGAAACACCGGCCTTTTTGGCGAGGGCGGCACGGGTGAGACCCTGAGTCTCGCGTGCCTGGCGCACGTAGATGCCAGCTTGGCGCGGTGTGGTGATGGGAAGGGTATCCACGGCTATCTCCTAACGTGCAGACTTTTGCATATTAGTATGACATGCAAAAGTCTGCACGAATAGGCATTATGCAAAACTCTGCATGAGACTCCTACATTGACGTTGGCTTATGAGAGGCGTTTTTTATATCGCGAGGATCCCCAGATGCTCAAGCAAGATCTTAAGCCCGATGAGGATGAGCACGACGCCGCCCACGATGGTGGCGGGTTTTTCGTAGCGCGCGCCAAAGGTGTGGCCGATCGCTACGCCGGCAACGGAGAAGATGAACGTTGTGACGCCGATAAGCGATACAGCGGGAACGATGTCGACCGAAAGCGCGGCGAACGAGATGCCCACGGCCAGGGCGTCGATTGAGGTGGCGATGGCGAGGATCAGGTACTCGCCTAGGTCAATCTTTTCGGCATCCTTGCCGTCGCCTCCATCCTCGTCTTCGGTAAAGGCTTCCCACAGCATTTTGCCGCCGATGAAGGCCAAAAGGATAAAGGCGATCCAATGGTCGATGGGGCCGATGATGCCCATGAATTGACTGCCAAGCGCCCATCCGATCACGGGCATGCCTGCCTGGAAGCCGCCAAAGAACAGGCCGAGCACTGCGGCGACCTTAAGGTTGATCTTTTTCATGCCAAGGCCCTTGCAGATGGATACGGCAAAGGCGTCCATCGAAAGGCCAACGGCGAGCAACACGAGCTCTGCGAGTCCCATAGCCTGGCTCCCTCTCTGCGGGCGAGCCCGCGTGTACCTCTTGGGGGAATAACAAAAAAGACCCGTGGCGTACGCGTTGCGCGCACAGCCACGAGTCTCGTTCATTAAGGCAAGCCAGACCGTTTCGGCCAGTATGTTGACTTGCCGCGCCACCGGAGGCGAACCCGGTCACGCGACTACTCCCTCATTCATGTGAATACCGATGCTACCACATAAGCAGCCCATTTGGGTTGGGCTCTCAGCGGTGTTCGCTCATTCTGTAAGCATCGGATTTCGCAAGCGCCGCAGGGACAAACCGTGAGAAACTATTTAGCGTTTATGGAGCGTATACGATGGGAGCGATGCCTTGGATAAGAACGAGCTGCAAAAGCGTATGGAACAGGCCATCCGCCTGACGGCACCTGGTCAGCCGATCCGCACCGCCCTCGACATGATCATCGCCGGTCACCTGGGTGCCCTTATCTGCGTCGGCGACACCGAAAACGTGCTCGCTGCCGGTAACGACGGCTTCCCGCTCAACATTTCGTTCACCTCGAACCGTCTGTTCGAGCTCTCCAAGATGGACGGTGCCATCGTCATCGACGGCGACCTCACCCAGATCCTGCGCGCCAACTTCCACCTCAATCCCGATCCCTCGCTTGCCACGAGCGAGACGGGCATGCGTCACCGCACCGCCGCTCGCATGTCGGTGCTCACCGATGCCATCGTGATCTCGGTCTCGGCCCGTCGTGCCGTCGTTAACGTGTACGTTCACGGCAAGAGCTACGAGATCCAGCCCGTCACCACCATCATGAGCTCGGTCAACCAGCTCGTCGCCACGCTCCAGACCACCCGTCAGTCGCTCGATCGCTCCCTGCTGCGTCTGACGGCCCTCGAGCTGGACGACTACGTCACGCTCGCCGACATCACTGGCATCTTCTCGAGCTTCGAGATCATGCAGCAGGCAAAGACCGAGCTTAAGGATTGCATTGTCAAGCTGGGCAACCAGGGCAAGCTCGTGCAGATGCAGCTCGAGCAGCTCGCCGGTTCCAGCATGGATACCGAATACGACCTGATGATCCGCGACTACGCGAGCGATTCCTCCGAGGCAAACGCCGAGAAGATTCGTGCAGAGCTCGCTCGCATGACGCCTAAGGACCTGTCCGACCCGCAGCACGTAGCGGCAGTTCTGGGTTACGACGATCTGGACGAGGACTCCGTCATGACGCCGCTGGGCCTGCGCACGCTTTCGCGCGTGTCCGTCGTGCGCGACGGCGTGGCCGAGAAGATCGTCGACGAGTACGGCTCGCTGCAGGAGCTCATGGACGACATCAGCGAGGATCCGGAGCGCCTGGGCGACTTTGGCGTCAACAACCCTGCTATTCTTGCGGACTCGCTGTACCGCATGAAGGGCACCAAACAGGGGAACGCATAATGGCGCCCGTATGCGCCGTGGTCGTTGCCGGCGGCAGCGGCCAGCGCTTTGGAAATCCTGGCGGCAAGCAGCTCGTTAACGTGGCGGGCCGTCCGCTCATGAGCTGGTCCATCCGCGCGTTCGATCGGAGCGACAAGGTCGGCCACATCGTGGTGGTGTGTCCTGCCGAGCGCCGTGCCGAGATGCGCCGCCTTGCCATCGACCCGTTTGACTATGACACGCCCATCAGCTTTGCCGATGCCGGCGATACCCGTCAGGATTCCACCCGTGCCGGCGTGCATGCGGCTCCGGCGGGCTTTGAATACGTTGCTATTCACGATGGTGCTCGTCCGCTCATTACGACCGAGGCCATCGACCACGCTATCGACGTGCTCATGGGTGACCGCTCGCTCGACGGTGTCGTGTGCGGTCAGCCCGCGATCGACACGCTCAAGATCGTCGACGGCGATAATATCGTCGAGACGCCGCCGCGCGAGCTCTATTGGGCCGCGCAGACGCCGCAGATTTTTAGCGTCGACGCCATGAAGCGCGCTCACGCCGCTGCTATCGCCGATGATTTTATCGGTACCGACGATTCGTCGCTGGTCGAGCGCATGGGTGGGCGCGTCCGCTGCGTCCAGAGCCCACGCGACAACCTTAAGGTGACGGTGCCCGAGGACCTGCGTCCCGTAACCGCGATTCTGCTCGGTCGCATGGCCGAGGGAGAGGACCTTCCCCATGTTCAGTAACCTGCGCATTGGCCACGGCTACGACGTCCACCGTTTGGTGGAGGGACGTCGATGTATCATCGGCGGGGTCGACATTCCCTACGAGCGCGGCCTGCTGGGCCACTCGGATGCCGATGTGCTCGCGCACGCCTTGGCCGATGCCATTCTGGGCGCCTGCCGCGGGGGAGACATCGGCAAGCTATTCCCCGACACCGATCCCGCCTACGAGGGTGCTGATTCGATGGTGCTGCTCGCTCGCGTGATGGACTACGCGCGCGAGCTGGGCTTTGAGTTTGTCGATGCCGATTGCACCATTGCCTGCCAGCAACCTAAGATCACCCCGCACCGCGATGCCATGCGCGCCAACCTTGCCCATGCCCTGGGCGTTGACGTCGAAAACGTGGGCGTCGCCGCCACCACGACCGAAAAGCTCGGTTGGGAAGGCCAGGGCGAGGGAATCGGCGCCTGGGCCGTCTGCCTGCTACAGAAAACCGTTAAGGAGTAACGAATGCGTATCTACAACAGCGCTACCCATAAAAAGGAAGAGTTCCAGCCCATCGAGTCCGGCAAGGTCCGCATGTACGTGTGCGGCCCCACGGTCTACGACAACATCCACATCGGCAATGCCCGCACGTTCATCAGCTTCGATGTGATTCGACGCTGGCTCATCGCGAGCGGCTACGAGGTTACGTTCGCCCAGAACCTCACCGATGTCGACGACAAGATCATCAAGCGCGCCAACGAGCAAGGCCGTACGGCTGCCGAGGTCGCGACGGAGTTCTCCGACAAGTTCATCGGCGTCATGCGTGCCGCCAACGTGCTCGATCCCGATGTGCGCCCCCGTGCCACCAAGGAGATCGGTCCCATGATCGCCATGATCAAGACGCTTATCGAGCAGGGCCACGCTTACGCAGCCGATAACGGCGATGTGTACTTTGCCGTGCGCAGCGATCCCAACTATGGTCAGGTCTCGGGCCGCAACATCGACGATCTTATGGTTGGCGCGCGCATCGAGGAGAACGAGGACAAGAACGACCCGCTCGATTTTGCCCTGTGGAAGGCCGCCAAGCCGGGCGAGCCCAGCTGGCCGAGCCCCTGGGGCGAGGGCCGTCCCGGTTGGCACACCGAGTGCGCCGCCATGGTGCATCGCTACCTGGGTACCCCGATCGATATCCACGGCGGTGGCTCCGATCTTGCTTTCCCGCATCACGAGAACGAGTGCGCCCAGGCCACCTGCGCCTGGCACCAGGGCTTCTCCAACAGCTGGATGCACACGGGCATGCTGCTGGTTGACGGCGAGAAGATGTCCAAGTCACTCGGCAACTTCTTTACGCTGGCCGAGGTCCTCGAACAGCACTCCGCTGCCGCCCTGCGCCTGCTGATGCTGCAGACGAGCTATCGCTCGCCGCTCGACTTTTCTTGGGAGCGCCTGGAGGGTGCCGAGAACTCGCTCACGCGTATCGCCGGTACGGTCGAGAACCTGCGCTGGGCCGCGAACCATGCGACGGCCGATGCCGATGCGGCTGCCGCCGAGGCGTTTGCCGCCAAGGCCGCCGAGACTCGTGCCGCCTTTAAGGAGTGCATGGACGACGACTTTAACACCGCTGGTGCCATGGGTGCCGTCTTTGGCTTTGTGACCGAGTGCAACCAGTACCTGGAGCAGGCGGGCGACGCTGCCGACAAGGCCGCCGCGCTTGCCGCCGCCGACACGCTGGCCGAGCTGCTCGATATGCTTGGCGTTGAGCTCCCCGAGCCCAAGGTCGAGTTGCCGCTGGGCCTGCTGGGCGTTGCCGCCGGTTTGGTTGCCTACACGGGTGACGACGTGGACGAGGCCGCTGCCAAGATTCTCGAGGCCCGCGCCGAGGCCCGCGCCGCCAAGAACTGGGATCTGGCAGACGCCATCCGCGATCAGCTTAAGGACCTGGGGCTGACGATCGAGGATACTGCCGCGGGCACTCGTATTAAGAGTCTCTAGTATTTGTCGACCGTTCGAGGTGCGGCAGATTGCCTTGAAAGAGAAGGGCATAGACCTGGTGGTCATGCCCGACGATTGAAAGGCAAGGCGCCGTGGCTCGGACGGTCGATTCTTGTCCGTTATCTATTTAAGGAGGCCGTTTTATGGCCGACAATCGCAAGCGTGCGCCGCGTGGAGGCAAGCAGGCTGCTTCTGGCTCGCGTCCGATTCGCCGCAACGACCGCGCTGCCGCTCCCAAGGGCCAGCGCGATCGCACCCAGGCCCAGGCTGCGCGTCCGCAGCGCGATCGCAACCGCGACAACGTTCAGGCTCCCAAGGGCGAGTTTATCGAAGGTCGTCGTGCAGCCGCCGAGGCGCTGCGTACCGGCTTTCCCGTCAAGTGTGCGCTCATCGCCGAGGGCGGGGAGCGCGATGCCGCCTTGTCGCGCCTGGTCGACGACCTCAACGCCGCGGGTGTCCGCATTAAGTATGTGCCGCGCGCGCAGCTCGACGCACTGTCGAGCCATGGCGCTCACCAGGGCATCGCGCTCGAGGTTGGCAACTTCCCCTATGCCGATGTCGCCGATATCCTCGATCGCGCGGGTGACGGCCCGGCACTTGTCGTGGTGCTCGACCACGTGACCGACGACGGCAACTTTGGCGCCATTGTGCGCTCTGCCGAGGTTGTTGGCGCGGCCGGCGTCGTCATTGCCAACAAGCGTGCCGCCGGCGTGACCGTGGGCAGCTACAAGACCTCAGCCGGTGCCGTCATGCATCTGCCTATCGCGCAGGTTCCCAATATCGCCCGTGCACTCGACGACCTCAAGGCCGCTGGCTTTTGGGTGGGCGGTGCCTCCGAGCATGCCGAAGGCAGTTGCTGGGATGCTCCCTTCGAGGGTCGCGTAGCACTCGTCATGGGCTCCGAGGGCGACGGCATCTCGCGCCTGGTGCTCGAGAAATGCGACTTTTTGACCAAGCTTCCCCAGCGCGGCATGACCGAGAGCCTCAATGTTGCCCAGGCGACCACGGCGCTGTGCTTTGAGTGGCTGCGCCGCAACGCCGGCGAGCTCATGGGGGAGGAATAGCGCATGTCCAAAAAGAACCGTGCCAAGTCCAAGGCCAAGCGCTTTGGCGAGGGCTCGGCCAAGCCGATTGTTTCGGCCGCGACCTATGGCGTGGGCGGCAATGCGTTTGCGCAGGCTATCGCCGACCCGGTCTCGACGGTGCACTCTAACAAGCCCGAGCTGCTGGTGGTCGACGGTTACAACGTGATTCACTGTACGCCGCGCTACGAAAAGCTCGTGTACGACCATTCCGACGATCCGTATTCCAGCGACGTTCACGATATGGCGCGCACTGCCCTCATCAACGACGTCGCCGCCTTTGCCCAGGGCCGCTACGAGGCCGTGATCGTGTTCGACGGCGCGGGCAATATCTCCAACGAGCGCCCCAACCTGCCGGCCCGCGGCGTGCGCATCGAGTTTTCGCCGACGGGTGTATCGGCCGATACCGTGGTGCAAAAGCTCTGCATCGAGGCGCGCGAGGAAGGCCGTGCGTGCTCCGTGGTATCGAGCGACGGCACAATTCAAGCCGTTGTCATGGGCAAGGGTGTCACGCGCATCTCGAGCCGTATGCTGGTGGACGAGATCAAACAGATCGATAACGACGTTCACGAGGCCGAGGAAGCCCCGCAGATCAAGATGACCCTGGGCAGCCGCCTGAGCCCCGATGCCCTGGCCAAGCTCAAGGCCCTTCGCGGGAGGTAGGGAAGTTGGCGGGGCAATGCTGCCTCGCTAACTCCATTCAGCGATGTCGATCATTCTTTCGAGGCGCCACGTTAGCGCCTTTTTTAGATATGGCAGCCTTGCCGTGAGCGCGTCGTTTCTGGAAAGAATCTCGATTGCCTCGTCAACGAAGCCTTCGAGTTTGTCGCCGTCAAACCAGCCCATGTCCTCGACGAGCAACATTTGTTTGGCGGGGCTTGAATGAAATTGTGCGCTGGTAAAACTGTGCTCTCCCGTCCTAAGCTCCTCTAGTGATATGTTGCACCAGAGCGATGAGCCCGAATCGAAGATGGGGGCAGGTCTGCAAGCTTGCGTGTTTACGTTTCGCACGAGGCCGAAGTTGCGCCAATGACGATCGTAGTTGGCAATGATGTCGTCACATACGATCATGCGGTCAAGGGCATCCTTGACGCCTGTCACCCCGAGCTCCTCGCAGTTTGCTACATATCGCTCGTAGTCGGTTAGCCGTTCATCTGCGTTTGCGTGCTGGTTTACATAGAACGCAGGGACATACTCTTCTTCATCAGTTAAGAAGACATCGCATGTGCTCAGGGCGGAAGTGCCCGTGCCCTCGAGCGAGTAAGGCACATAATCGCAGGCGTTTAGGATGCGACGGTGGAGCGCGGTCGCCACCAGCTCGTTATAAGGTTCCTGGTCCAGGTGTGCTCCTGCCTTATGCAGAATTCGACGTTCGCCCTCGCACGTCCAGTACTTTTGAAGATTGCCGTCCGAGGTGTTATCGGGCTTTGCGGCAGCCGCTTTTCCCTCTGGGGCAAAGGGTGCAATGGTTAGCGAGACGTCATCAAAGGCGTTATTGAAGAAGTTGATATCCTCCCAGGTGAGACCGGAACCTTGGGGCCTAATCCAATACTGGTCGGATAAGGAGAGGCCGAGATTTCGCTGGACGAGTTCATCGGGAACATCGACTGCGGCTTCTGCAAGCAGGGAGGCTAGCCCAATGCGTGCGAGCGGGATACCGCGGCCGCGCCACCAGATGCGGAAGGAGTCTAGCGATATGGGGCTATTAGGGCCAAATACTCCAATAGGGGCGTGGGCGTAATCGATGTCGGCACCGATGTGGGTAAAGTCTTTTCGCGATGTGCTGTAGACCAGCTGAGCGACTTCGTACGTGCGGTTCATGAGGGTGAACGCGATCTCGCTCTTACCGTGGCCGCGGCGGGGACGTCCCCCCGTTTTGGTCACAGAGCGGAGTCGCGTGTCGACGCTGTCTTTGTCGATGAGCCATACACCAGAAGCCTTGCGGGCCTCAAGTGCTCCGTTTTTTATGAGCTCCTGCACCCTGCGCGGAGTGATGCCGAGCAGCTCGGCGGCTTCTTTGGTAGTAAGCATCGCGAAACCCTTCGTCAGAACGAATAGTTTTATCTATTCCATTGTAATTAAAACTATTCGTTCTGACGAAGGGTTTTGAGATGTGGTCGGTCGAAGGGTCTGTTGCGCCCCGTCCGTAATTCCTTTATTCTTAATTGGCTTCGCGCGAGAGCGCCAAGTGTGCCAGTGTGGCGCAACGGTAGCGCAACTGATTTGTAATCAGTGGGTTGCGGGTTCGATTCCTGTCACTGGCTCCATGAGAGTTTCGGGCTCTGTCTCTATATGGGACAGAGCCCGTTTCTTGTTTTGATAGGTTGTCGGGCACGGTATTCGTCTCATTCCCGAGTTTGTCTCGATCTGTAACACCAAGACGGTTATTCCGCTTTTAACTGTTACAGATCAAGACGGAAGGTTGAGGGTCCGTCCATTTATCTCAATCTGTAACAGTTAGAAGGGAAATATCGGTCTAGATGTTACAGATTGAGACAATGACCGGGGCCACTTTGAAATGTCTCGATCTATAACACGTAGGGGAGAAATACCGTTCTTACTGTTACAGATTGAGATTAAAGACACCTCCTGAAGCGGTTGTCTCGATTTGTAACACGTGGAAGCCCATAATCACCCTTACTGTTACAAATTGAGATAGAAGCGGAGCGTCGGAAGGAATGTATCGATCTGCAACATGTAGGAGACACTCTACGCCCGTAAAGGAAAGAGGCGGGTCCTGTTCAAAATGAAACAGGACCCGCTTTATGTGCGCGGCTATATTCGATTACCTCGTGCCGCGTCAAAGTGGCAGGAAAAGTAAACGAACGCCGGTTGCTTCCACGGCGGATGTCGCTACCCTAATACCATGTGCGCGCAGATCGCGCGTCGGTGCCCGGATTGCATCGGGGCACCGTCCATACGTCGGGAGCGGGGAAGGATCATGGAATCCACGGAAGACGCCATCGAGATCGAGGACGCCGAGGAGCGGGGCGCGACGGCCCCCACGGCCCCTGCGGGGAACTCCGGCCTGATCCACCGGCTGTTCGGCGGGTATGCCGAGCTGCTGCGCATCCCGCATGCGGCGCGCTTCACCGTTGGGTCGGTGGTCGCGTGCATGCCGCTCGCCATGATCAGCATGTCCATTACCATCGGCGTGCAGCAGATCTACGGCAACTACACGATCGCCGGCGCGCTCTCGGCCGTCTACTCCGTCTCGTCCGCGCTGCTCGGGCCGCAGCTCGGCAAACTCGCCGACCGGTTCGGCCAGCGAGCGGCGTCGATCCCGGCCATCATCATCTGGGTTATCGCCTCGCAGGTCTTCATCGCAGCGGCGACCGCGCACGTAGACGAGTGGATCCTCTTCTGCATCGTGCCGTTCCTCGCGTTTACGCCGCCCTGGGGCGCCATGAGCCGCACGCGCTGGCGCTACCTGCTGCGCGGCGACGAGAAGAAGATCTCCACGTCGCTGTCGCTGTGCTCTGCGTTCGACGAGTGCATGTGGGTCATCGGAAACCCGCTGTCGTCGACGCTCGCCGTCATCTCCGCCGCGCTCGCCATCCGCTTCGGGGCGGTCTGCGCGGTCATCGGCGCCATCATGGTGCTCACCGAGGTCACGACGCTCCCACCGTCGCAGTCGCAGCTCACCCGCCACAGCTGTGCCGAGCGCCGCGAGGTGGCACCCGTCGGCGGCGTGCTCGACGCGGGCGCGGACGCTGCCACGGGCGCAGACGGCTCCAGGCGCGCCGGCCGCGCGAATCCCGTCACGCGCCCGCAGTCGATCTGGGGACCGGGTATGGTCGCGCTGTGCGCCGTGTACTTCGGGCTCGGCGCGTTCCAGAACGCAACGAGTGTCTCCATTGTGGCGTTCGCGCGTGAGGTGGGCATGCCGCAGGTCTCGGGCCTCGTGATTTCCTGTTTCTCGTTTAGCTCGCTCGTCGGCGCGCTCTTCTCCGGCGCCATCCGCTGGAAGACCCCGCTGTGGCGGAGGTTCTACACCTGCCTCGTGGTGCTGTGCTGCGGCCTGAGCCTGTTCGTCCTCGCACCGAGCCTGTGGGTGATTGGCGCAATCTACCTGGCGGCTGGCCTGTGCCAGGCGCCGACTTTCGTCAACGGCAACGAGATCGTGATGCACCTGGTGTCGCCCATGCGCTTTACCGAGGCTGTCGCGCGGACGGGGACCCTCTGCGCCATCGGCTCGTCGTGCGGCTCTGCCATCGCCGGGCCGTTCATCGACGCGTACGGGCACACCGGTGGGTTCGCGACCGTCGCCGTCCTCGCCGTCGTGACGCTCGGCATCGCGCTCGTCGGTCTCAAGCAAATTAAGTCCTCGACCACGAAGGCCGTTCAGGCGTAGCATCTAATGCAGTATCGATTTGGTATCAGAACGATTCAACCAGAGATATTTGAAGCAATTCAGGCCGAAAAGAAGCCTCTGTATATCTCATCCCACTGCTCTCGTCCGGAGGTTGGAACATACTGTGACCAAGGTCTCCCGTTGCATCCTGGCCGAGAAGGCGACGATGGTGGTCGACCACATCGCGTACCACAAGCTCGATGAGCGGTACGACTCCACCATCTTCGCCGAGCGCATACCCGGCAACGTCGGCCGCGCGCTGGAGACGAGCCGCTGCATCCAGGACTACGTGTTCTGGGATTCCGAGGGCGAGCGCTGTGACGTGGTGCACAGCTACGAGGATTTGCTGACGGTGATCCAGGGAACAGATTAGGTTCTGGCTCGCGTTAATTTTCGATTGGGGCGTTGGGATGCACACGTAGGGGAGGAAAACCGTTCTTACTGTTACAGATTGAGATGAATCAGGAGGCCGCCGCGAATTGTCTTGATCTGTAACAGATAGGGGCGGGAAAGACCTCTTACTGTTACAGATCAAGACGGAAGGTTGAGGGTCCGTCCATTTATCTCAATCTGTAACAGTTAGAAGGGAAATGTCGGTCTAGATGTTACAGATTGAGACAATGATGATCGGGACACAGGTGCACGCCTTGCATCCACAGTTGGAACGACACAATTCTCACCGTCATCTAATCATACGCGGGTGCCGAAGAACCCTCCCGAATCCGCATCCAGCGCTCCAATGGAGCTTGGCAGTGAAGAGTAAAATAGAGCTATTGTTGCGCAATTCGCCTCTGTCATGTTTGTTGAGACCTCGAGGCGATCGAACCTGAAAGGCATCGACAATGAGCACCATAGCCGACATCCTCAACCGCATCGACTCGGGTGACTACGCGATGCCGCAGTTCCAGCGCGGCTACGTATGGAACCGCGCGCAGGTGCGCAAACTCATGACGTCACTGTACAAGGGCTATCCGGTAGGCACGATGCTCTTGTGGCAAACTCCCGTGGAAGACGCGGACATCAAAGGCGAGAAGGTCATCGGGCAAGGTGTCGTCAACCTCATTCTCGACGGCCAGCAGCGCATGACGTCGCTCTACGGCATCATGCGTGGCAAGGAACCACCCTTCTTTGAGGGCGACAAGCGCGCATTCGCCGATCTCATGTTCAACATCAAGGATGAGGTATTCGAGTTCCGTGCCCCCAAGATGAAGGGCGACCCCATGTGGGTCTCGGTAACCGAGGTCTACCAATCCGGAGCCGTAACGGAAGCCGTCAACATCAAACAGGCCGCCGGCCTTGACGACCCGACCTTCACGTTGTCCCTCACGCGACTCAACCGCATAGAGCAGATCAAGCAGACTGAGATGCTCTCCCAGACCGTGACCGGCCCTGACAAAACCATCGACGTAGTCGTGGATATCTTCAACAGCGTGAACTCGGGCGGCACGAAGCTTAGCAAGGGCGACCTCACGCTCGCCAAGATTTGCGCGGAATGGCCCGCCATGCGCGATGAGATGCAAAAGGCTCTCGATGGCTTCTCGGCCAAGGGATACGACTTCACACGCGACTGGCTGCTGCGCTGCCTGACTGTTCACCTCGCGAAGTCGGCGTACTTCTCCGCTCTCGATGGCTTCTCCGTGTCGGAGATTCAAAAGGGACTCAAGGAGACCGTCCAACTCGTGGGCACCTGCCTCGACCATATCGCGGGCAGACTTGGACTCGACCATACCCGCGTCCTCGGCAGCCCCTTTTCCATCGCCACGATGATTGCGGTCATAGACCAGAAGGGAGGCAAGCTTACCTCGGCCGAGTGGGACCGCCTACTCTACTGGCATGTCCACGTCTTCCTCTGGGGGCGCTACGCAGGCTCCACCGAGAGTGTGCTTGCCCAGGATATAAACGCTGTCAAGGGTGGCGAGGGGATCGACGGACTGCTCAGGCTCATAAAGACCAACAGGCCCGACCTAAGCCTTCACCCCGATGACTTCTGGGGATGGAGCACGGGAGCGCGCCTCTACCCGCTCATGTACCTTCTCGCCCGCATGGGGCATGCTCGCGACTGGGGCAACGGAATCGAGCTCAACTCTCACCTTCTCGGCAAGAACTCGTCGCTCGACGTGCACCACATCTTCCCCAAGAAGGTGCTCTACGCCGCCGACCGCAACAAGTCGATGGTGAACCAGCTCGCCAACTACGCCTTCTTAACCAAGGAGACAAACCTGGAGATCTCGGACAAGCTCCCCTCAGACTACCTGCCGGGTTACGTCGCCGCAAACCCCGGAGCGGTCGAATCTCACGCCGTGCCGACCGACGACCCTTCCCTCTGGGAAATCGAGAACTACGAGGCCTTCCTCGCCCGGAGGCGCGAGCTTCTCTCCGAGAAGGCCAACGCGATCCTATCTGCCCTCTACAGAGGAAAAGACCTGGGTGAGCTGCCCACCGCCTTCAAACAGCCGGGGGCCGCGAGCGTCCTCGACCACGATGACGAGGCCCTCTCCGGGCTCTCGGGCTGGTTGACGGAGAGGGGTTACGGGCACGGGGCGGCGAACTTCGGAGTGAGCGGCACGTCTAAGACCGTGATCGTTGACCTTGCATGGCCGGACGGCTTGCAGACCGGCCTCGGCGAACCGGTCGCCCTCATGGTCGATAGCGAGCCCGAGGAGCGCTCTTTCGTGACCAAGCTCGGATACCATGTGTTCGAGACACCCGAGGATTTGATGGCCTTTGTTGTAAACGATTAGGCATAAGGGAGCTTCATGAAAGATCTCGACAAATACCGGGGCTGCCTCGTGGGCGGGGCCGCAGGCGACGCGCTTGGATACGCCGTGGAATTCTGGGGCGAGGAGCACATCTTCTCCCGCTATGGTGAGCGTGGCATAACCGAGTACGAACTCGATGCCAAAGGCGTGGCGCACTTCTCCGACGATACGCAGATGACTCTCTTCACAGCAAACGGCCTGCTCTTAGGTACCACGCGTGGGATGACGCGCGGCATTATGGGGCCGTATGAAAGTTATGTCGGCTACTGCTACGGAGACTGGTACCGCACGCAGACCGAGAGGTATCCGCTCGACGAAGGGCGGAGTAGCGTCTACCACTACTCGTGGCTCGTCGGCGTGCCCGAGTTCTTCGAGCAGCGCGCGCCGGGGAACACGTGCCTCTCCGCCTGCGCGGAGGGGTGCGAGGGGACGACCGAGCGCCCCGTCAACAGCAGCAAGGGCTGTGGCGGCGTGATGCGCGTGGCTCCGGCAGGGCTCTACCTTGACCCTGAAGATGGCACCCACTGCAGCGGCTATGCCGACGCCCTCCGGCTTGGCGCGGAGTGTGCTGCCCTCACGCACGGCCACGCGTTGGGCTGGCTGCCCGCCGGAGCGCTCGCGGTGATTGTGAGCATGCTGACGCACAAGCCAGGTTGCAGCGTGCGCGAAGCTGTCATGGGTGCGTTGGGCGCGCTTCCCGAAGCCTATCCGAATGCTAAACATGTGAAGGAACTGCAAGGCCTTCTTATGCACGCGCTGCGTCTCGCCAACTCCTCCAAGGTCGACCTTGACTGCATCCACGAGCTCGGCGAGGGATGGGTAGCCGAGGAGACGCTGGCCATAGCCGTATTCTGTGCACTGCGACACGAGCACGACTTCGAGGCGGGGATCGTTGCTGCCGTGAACCACAACGGTGACTCGGACTCCACCGGCGCGGTGTGCGGCAACATTCTCGGGGCGAGACTGGGCTTTAGCGGAATCCCTGCGAAGTACACCGAGCGCCTCGAGTTGTTGGACGTAATTGAGGGCTTCGCGGACGACCTCTACCACGACTGCCAGATTGACGAGTGCACAGGCTCAGCTGATGGCATCTGGGAGCACAAGTACATTTATAACGACTACGCCGAGTGGGTGGTTACCCAAAAATCGGCAGGATCACATCCTAGCCTCTGAGAGTTGGCAACGTTCACGATGGCGTCCGTGCGAAGCCGCGTGATATCCCCGCGCCACAGCAAGAGTCCGCCTACGGATTCCGCTTTACGTGCCTCGGCGATTCCGCGCTCCTGCAGGCGTCCCTGCAAGTAAGCGTCCTCGATGCGCAGGTACTCATCGGAGATTTCCGTAGGCGGGCGCACGTTCACGAGCGAGCGATAGAGCCGATAGAGACCCTCGCCCACGTGGGCATCGGAGCCCGTGCGCTCGGCCTCGTCGACCATGGCGATGACGTAGTCGGCGTAGGAGATGGACGAGACGCCGTGAGCTCCTGATCGGGACAACTATGAAATGTCTCGATCTGTAACACGTAGGGGAGGAAAACCGTTCTTACTGTTACAGATTGAGATGAATCAGGAAGCCGCCGAGAATTGTCTTGATCTGTAACAGATAAAGGCGGAAAAGACCTCTTACTGTTACAGATCAAGACGGAAGGTTGAGGGTCCGTCCATTTATCTCAATCTGTAACAGTTAGAAGGGAAATATCGGTCTAGATGTTACAGATTGAGACAATGACCGGGACCACTTTGAAATGTCTCGATCTATAACAGGTAGGGGAGGAAAACCGTTCTTACTGTTACAGATTGAGATGAATCAGGAAGCCGCCGAAAACCATCGTCTGCAACATATATAGGTGCGAATGGGTCCGTCACGGAGACGTAGTCAATAAGAATACTCCACCACACCAAAGTATTACCTTGGGAAACGTCGCCACAACGACCAAATCCACCGCTCTTCATATTCAAACTCAACAAAAGCGCAGGTCAAAGGTATATAGATACGCCCGGCACCGTGTATCTAGAGGTTTTCGTTGACAGCCCCCAAGGTGGCATCGTATTATCTTCTTCGTTCGCGGGGGCGGCGGTCCAAAAGACCAAAGGACCTGCGGATACTTGAACGATTGGGAGTTTGCCCGAGTGGTTAATGGGGACGGGCTGTAAACCCGTTGGCTCTGCCTACATAGGTTCGAATCCTATAGCTCCCACCCGTCAAGTGCCTGTATAGCTCAGTCGGTAGAGCACTTCGTTGGTAACGAAGAGGTCACCAGTTCAAGTCTGGTTGCAGGCTCCATCCGGCGGTGTAGCTCAGTTGGTTAGAGCACACGGTTCATACCCGTGGCGTCACTGGTTCGAATCCAGTCACCGCTACCATAGGTAACACGGTGGCTTCTCAATAGTATGTTGAGAGGCCACTATGGTATAAAGGCAAAGTCCCGTCCGGGGACGACCTGTTAAGAGGAGGGCTTTATGGCCAAAGAGAAGTTTGAGCGCACTAAGCCGCATGTTAACATCGGCACCATTGGTCACGTCGACCACGGCAAGACCACGCTGACCGCTGCCATCACCAAGGTTCTCTCCGAGACCGAGGGCTGCAAGGCTGACTTCACTGCGTTCGAGAACATCGACAAGGCTCCCGAGGAGCGCGAGCGCGGCATTACGATTTCCGTCTCCCACGTTGAGTACGAGACCGCTGCCCGTCACTACGCTCACGTTGACTGCCCGGGCCACGCTGACTACGTCAAGAACATGATCTCCGGCGCTGCTCAGATGGACGGCGCTATCCTGGTCATCGCTGCTACCGACGGCCCCATGGCTCAGACCCGCGAGCACATCCTGCTCGCCCGTCAGGTCGGCGTTCCCTACATCGTCGTCTTCCTGAACAAGTGCGACATGGTCGACGATGACGAGCTCATCGACCTCGTCGAGATGGAGACCCGTGAGCTCCTCTCCGAGTACGATTTCCCCGGCGACGACATCCCCGTCATCCGTGGCTCCGCTCTGGGCGCTCTCGAGGGCGACGCCAAGTGGATGGACGCCATTCGCGAGCTCATGAAGGCCGTCGACGAGTACATCCCGACGCCTGCTCGTAACAACGACCTCCCGTTCCTGATGGCCGTTGAGGACGTTA
This sequence comes from uncultured Collinsella sp., assembly GCA_902490565.1. Classification (GTDB taxonomy): domain Bacteria; phylum Actinomycetota; class Coriobacteriia; order Coriobacteriales; family Coriobacteriaceae; genus Collinsella. The sequence goes on from CABUEK010000001.1 coordinate 31,414, forward strand.
TGACCATCTCCGGCCGTGGTACCGTTGCTACTGGCCGTGTCGAGCGCGGTGAGCTCAAGCTCAACGAACCCGTCGAGATCGTCGGCATCAAGGATACCCAGAACACCGTCGTTACCGGTATCGAGATGTTCCGTAAGTCCATGGACTTCTGCGAGGCTGGCGACAACGTCGGTCTGCTGCTCCGCGGCATCAAGCGTGAGGACATCGAGCGCGGCCAGGTTCTCTGCAAGCCCGGTTCGGTTACCCCGCACACCAAGTTCACCGGCGAGATCTACGTTCTGACCAAGGAGGAGGGCGGCCGTCACACCCCGTTCTTCGATGGTTATCGTCCTCAGTTCTACTTCCGTACCACCGACGTTACCGGTACGGTCAAGCTCCCCGAGGGCACCGAGATGGCTATGCCTGGTGACCACATCACCATCGAGGGCGACCTCATCCACCCGATCGCCATGGAGGAGGGCCTGCGCTTCGCTATCCGCGAGGGTGGCCACACCGTCGGTTCGGGCATCGTCTCCACGATCATTGAGTAAATTAGCTCTTTGATATAGCTGACTTAGAGAACCCGGCACTTATATGGGTGCCGGGTTCTTTTCTGCAATGGATATTGAGCCGTTGCTGGTGTCGAGAGGATCGATAATGGTCCTGGATGCACCGTCGATTAGCTCTCGATGGCTTCATTGATGTGTTCCAAATATGAATGGATCCACCGAGAACCAATTGACTCGAGGTTTTCATTGACAGCACTTACGTGGAGCTGATAAAGTAACAACTCGTGCCCGTACGGGGCGGAAATGAAAGGTTCAGGATACATGCGTACTCTAGTTACTCTTGCGTGCACTGAGTGCAAGCGCCGCAACTATACGACCACCAAGAACAAGTCGACCATGCCTGATCGTATGGAGATCAAGAAGTATTGCCCCTGGTGCCGTCACCACACGCTGCACAAAGAGACTCGCTAGTCTCTAGTCACATACGCCAGTAGTTCAATTGGTAGAGCATCGGTCTCCAAAACCGAGTGTTGAGGGTTCGAGTCCTTCCTGGCGTGCCAGTCATTATTCCGTAAGCTCCCACTTGGGGGCTTACGGTTTACTCATGTATAAGCGCATTGCGCGGAGGTAACCCAAATGGCCAACAAGAAGAACAAGAAGAAGGCTCAGCAGCCGGCACCTGCCAACAAAGCTGCCGCCAACTCCAAGGTTGAGGCCAAGAAGGCCGTTGCCAAGAAGAACGAGAAGGCTGCGAAGTCCAAGAAGAACGAGAAGCCTGGTTTCTTCGCCCGCACCAAGAAGTATTTCGCTTCGGTCAAGTCCGAGATGAAGCGTGTCACGTGGCCCGATAAGAAGGAGCTCGTGAACTACTCGGTCGTCGTTTGCGCTTCTCTGATCGTCGTCGGCGTCGTCATCGCTCTGCTCGATGCCGGCTTTGGCGAGGCTCTTGCTCTGTTCTCTGGATTGAGGGGCTAAACCATGTCTAAGCGTTGGTACGTCGTTCACACTTACTCTGGATACGAGAACCGCGTTAAGTCCGATCTCGAGCATCGCATCGAGACTATGGGCATGCAGGACCGTATCTTTGATATCGAGATTCCTATGGAGCGTGTCACCGAGATTAAAGAGGGTGGCAAGCGTGAGACCAAGGATTCCAAGATCTTCCCGGGTTATGTCCTGGTCCGCATGGAGATGGATGACGATGCTTGGACGTGCGTTCGTAACACGCCTGGCGTCACCGGTTTCCTGGGCGGCAACGGCAAGCCCGCTCCGCTTTCCCGCGACGAGTACAACAAGATGACTCGTCGTCCCGGTAAGGGCGATTCGCCCAAGCGCACCTCGGTCGATATTCAGGTCGGTACGTCCGTCCGCGTCACCGATGGCCCGCTTACCGACTTTGATGGCAAGGTCTCCGAGGTTAACACCGAGGCTGGCAAGCTCAAGGTCACGCTGATGATCTTTGGCCGCGAGACGCCGGTTGAGCTCGACTTTAACCAGGTCGCTGTCATCGCTTAAGTTTTCGTCCGTTCGCGCGAGCGTGCTTCTTCTGTGACTGCTCATCTCAGGAGTGCTTCTAACACGTGCGTGCTTACGATATAGCAAGTACTTCACACTCGTGATTCGAAAGGAATGACCATGGCTGAGAAGAAGGTTGCCAACGTCATTAAGCTCCAGATTCCTGCTGGTGCAGCTAACCCCGCTCCTCCCGTCGGCCCCGCCCTGGGCGCTGCTGGCGTGAACATCATGCAGTTCTGCCAGGCCTTTAACGCCGAGACGCAGGACAAGAAGGGCGACATCATCCCCGTTGAGATCTCTGTCTACGAGGATAAGTCCTTCTCCTTCATCACCAAGACCCCGCCGGCGGCTCACCTCATTAAGAAGGAGCTGAACCTCAAGTCTGGTTCCGCTAAGCCCCAGGCCGACAAGGTCGGTCAGCTCTCCCAGGAGCAGCTCACCAAGATCGCCGAGATCAAGATGCCGGACCTCAATGCCAACGACATTGACGCTGCCAAGAAGATCATCGCCGGTACCGCCCGCTCCATGGGCGTCACCATCGCTGAGTAGCGATTTCTTTAGGTAATGGCGGGTGCTCCGACCGGGGCGCCCGTTATATGTGTGCAATAGGGCACACGATACGATGTGGGAGGGCTCACGCCCGTTTAACCACAGGAGGTAATGCACATGGCTAAGCATGGTAAGAGCTATAACGCCGCTGCCGAGAAGATCGACCGCGCCACGCTCTACACCCCCCTTCAGGCTGCCAAGCTCATCAAGGAGCTCGACACCGCCAAGTTCGACGAGACCGTCGAGGCCCACTTCCGTCTGGGCATCGATACTCGTAAGGCTGACCAGAACATCCGTGGTTCCATCTCCCTGCCCCACGGCACCGGCAAGACCGTTCGTGTTGCCGTCTTCGCCGAGGGCGAGAAGGCCCGCGAGGCCGAGGCTGCCGGCGCCGACATCATCGGTTCCGACGAGCTCGTCGCCCAGATCCAGAAGGGCGAGATCAACTTCGACGCTGCTATCGCTACGCCGAATATGATGGCCAAGGTTGGCCGCATCGGTAAGATCCTTGGTCCCCGTGGCCTCATGCCGAACCCCAAGCTCGGCACCGTGACCATGGACGTCGCCAAGATGGTCTCCGAGCTCAAGGCTGGCCGCGTTGAGTACCGCGCCGACCGCTACGGCATCTGCCACGTGCCCCTGGGCAAGAAGTCCTTCACCGAGCAGCAGCTCGTCGAGAACTACGCTGCCCTGTACACCGAGATCCTGCGCGTCAAGCCCTCTTCTGCTAAGGGCAAGTACGTCAAGTCCATCTCCGTGTCTTCCACCATGGGCCCTGGCGTCAAGGTCGATCCCGCTATCCAGCGCGACTTCCTGGCTGAGTAACTAACAGTTACTGCCTGAGCAAAGCAAGCATTGCTAAAGAAACCCGGTTCTGCCTCGTGCAGGACCGGGTTTCTTGCTATCCCGGGGCAAAACCACCACAAATGTGCCCGTCCCCTTTGTGGTGGTTACCAGGGTGTTCTGGCGGTAGAGGACTCGATGGCCTCGTGACGCTTGAGCTCGCGGCGCATGGTTTGCGAGTTGAGCCAGGCTGCCTGCCGGCCACGGATGGGGTAGCGCGCTTCGTCCAGCTCAAACTGCGTATAGCCGCAGGCGTTGATGATCGTTACCCCGCATGCGTGCTGACGTTCGCGTTGAAAGTTGGGACCGTAGCTTTGGTGCACATGCCCGTGCACCATGTAGTCAGGATTCCAGGACTCGAGCGCTGTTTTAAAGCATTCGAATCCTCGATGCGGCAGATCGTCCAGATCACCCATACCGGCGGCGGGTGCATGGGTAAGCAGAATGTCGCACCCGCCGACCATCCTAACCTTACGCGACAGCTTGCGCATGCGCTTGGACATCTCGCGTTCGGTGTACATGTTGGCGCCGTCACGATAACGCATGGACCCGCCAAGGCCCGCAATGCGAATCCCTCGGTACGTGTACACGCTGTCTTCCACGCAGATACATCCGCCCGGTGCATGACGTGCGTAGCGGTCGTCGTGATTGCCTCGCACGTAGATGAGCGGTCTGTTGATGACCGTGACCAAAAACTCAAGATAATCCGGGTCCAGATCTCCTGCGGATAAAATCAAATCGATACCCTCAAAGCGCTCCTTGCGAAAGCACTCCCATAGGCATCGTTCTTCGGTATCGGCTATGGCAAGGATTTTCATAGGGCGCGGACCTTCGGCTCATCGTCGAGTTGCGGAATGGTGCCCACCACGTTGTCGGCCAGCCAGTCCATCTCGACGATTTGCGTGCTCGGCAGCGGGGGAAAGCCCTCGATCTGCACCACGCCGTCTTGGCTATGGAGCTCGCCGCCAAATGGATTGATGGAGCCCTCGACGATGCCATTGCGGAGCAGCTGAACAAGCTTACGCGTCTGATAGGGCAGGCCCGGAGCGTAGCGAATGTCGATGACGCCCGAGCTCATACCATACCAGTAGTTGACGGCATGAACCTGGCTGTCGTCACTGGTCTCATCCCAGGTGCCGTGCAGCAGACTTCGCACGATAAGCTCGTAGTATCGGCCCCAGTTCCATACCGGCATGGCAATGCCGACAACCTTGCCATCGACCAGACGGTGGAGTCCGTAGGCCGTGGGGTCTTCGAGTGACTTTGACATGTCGGCGCCGGTCATGACGCTCGCGCCTTCGCGGCACATGGCCTCGGCAAGGCCTCCAGCGGGCACATCGCCCCAGGTCAGGATAATTTGCGCACGGGGGTCGAGCAGCGAGGCGCCAATCGCAAAGGCGTTGATCTCGCTGAGCGCGCCCGAGGCGAAGACCGACGCGTGGTAACCGATGCGGTGGTTGTCCGCCATGCTGGCGGCAAGGGCGCCCAAGAGAAATTTGGCCTCGTACATCTTGCCAAAGTACGAACGGACGCTTTGGTGGGGAAGGCCGATGGAGCAGTTGAGGAATCGCACCTGAGGATACTCGACGGCAGCCCTGAGCGTGTATTCCATCAGGCGGTGCGAGGTCGAGAAGATGACGTTTGCTCCATGTTTGACAGCCGTTTCCACGGCGGCGTAGAACACGTCCGGATCGTGACAGTCCTCGAACGCCTCGGTACGCACGATGCCGCCAAAGTGCTCGTCGAGATATTGGCGCCCTTGGTCGTGCAGACTATCCCAGCTCGACGTGGCACACGGGTATTCGTGAATAAAGGCGATACGCAGGGGATTGGCTGCTGAATAGACGGTCTTGCCCATAAAGAAGTTGAGCACGCCGGAGGTGGGCTTGGCGGGTGCCTCTTCCTCATCGACGCTCGGCGCTTCGACAAGATCGACCTTGTCCTCGTCATTTTTGCCGGCAATGACCAGCTCGCGCCAAATCTTGCACAGGCGGTTTACGACGATATCAGTCGGCGTATCCAGCAGGCGGTCTTGGTTGTACACGTTGAGGTAGACGAGCATAGCGTCGGCGGGCGTAATGTCCAGATGGTCGCCGCCGGCGCGCAGGTAGGCTCGTTTAAAGAGTAGGAAGGTATGGCGCAGGTAGTCGACCTTTTTCTGTGGCCACTTTTCGACAAGGTCCTGGCCGAGCATCTTGGCGAGCGTCTCATAGCTTCCCTCGCGCGAGAACTCAATCTCGTATAGGGGGCAGACGCGCCAAAACGCGCAGAACTCGCCGTACAGGCGACTTTCGACGGAATCCCATGTGCCGGGGTAGAGGCGGGTGACCTTGGCCGAAACCGTCGGGGCGTCCAGGAATTTGAGGACGCTGACGCGCTTGTTGCCCTCCTGGACGTAGAACCGATGCATGAACTCGGTGACGATGATGGGGTCGCGATAGCCCTCGGTCACCTGGATGTCATAGAGGTTGGACCACTTGCGGGCGAACTCGGTGCTAAATGGCAACAGGGGCATAAAGTTGCACGAAAAGGCTGACTGACGGCCCTTGGTAACCGTGCCGACGACCATTTCGAGCGGAATGTCCCTTAGGCCGACGCTCTCTCGCTGACCTAAGGGGAGCTGGGCAACGAGGCTATCGAGGTCCGTAAGGTACGGGTGCTCGCTTTGGCTGATGGCGTGACGGCGTCCCTGCTCGCCGCGCTTGCGTGCTTGACGATAGGCCTCTTCCATGGTGTCTACTCCCTTAGTCGTTTAAACAACGATATGAACCATGGTACCACGATGCGAAATCACCACAAAGGTGCCTGTCCCCTTTGTGGTGGTTTTAGGCGATGATGGGGGCGATGGCGCGGATGCAGGCGTCGGCTGCCGTGAAGGTGGTGCTATCGTCGCTGACGATAAAGATGATTTTGCCCTTGACGCCAAAGTCGCCGATCTCGCTAAAGAGCACGTACGGCTCCTTGTCAAAGCCAGAGATGGGAAGCACCGCGGCCTTGGTGGCGTCGGTAAGCTCATCTGCCAGCGCATCCAGCGAGGCCCACTTGGACGTGTCCTTTACGGCAACGGGCACGGTAACGCGCCCAAAGGGCATCAAGTGCACGAGCGTGTTCTTGGAGATGTTTGAATTGGGGACGATGATGGTCTGCCCGCAGGCGTCCTCGATGGTCGTATGGCGCCAGGTGATATCTTGGACCACGCCCGACACGCCGCCGACCTCGATATTGTCGCCGGGTTTGATAATGCCCATAAACGTCACCTGCATGCCGCCGATGAGGTTTGACAGCGTGTCCTGAAAGCCGAGCGAGATGGCGATGCCGCCGACGCCAAGAGCGGCGACGAGGGCGTTTGCGTTAATGCCAAAGCAGTTGTCGAGGATAAAGCTGCCGCCGATCGTCCATATGACGGCGCGCGCGATGTTGATGAAGATGCTGGATGAAGGGAGTGGGTTATCGTCGCGGTTAAGCAGGTGGCGCAGGGTCTTGGACGCGACCTTGGCGGCAACGGCGGTTCCGATAGCCAAGATACCTGCCCAGATGATGTTGTGGACCCATCGTTGTGCAAAGAAATGAAGAATTGGCTCAAACAATTCCATGTAGGGAAACCTCCTAATGATCGTCCAACCATGATACCCACCAAAAAGCCCGTCCGATCACATTGGACGGGCTTCTGCGCTCGATATAAGGGTTAACGAAAACCACCACAAAGGTGCCTGTCCCCTTTGTGGTGGTTTTCTAGGTCGTTAGCTCAGCAGCATGCGGTCGTTGGCGAGCTCGCCGCCCGAGACCTCCTCGAACTTCTGGAGCAGGTCGGCGACGGTGAGCGACTTCTTCTCATCGCCGGCCACGTCGTAGATCACGTGGCCTTCGTGCATCATGATCAGGCGATTGCCCAGACGGATGGCGTCGTTCATGTTGTGCGTGACCATGAGCGTGGTCAGGTGGTTCTCGTCGACAATCTCCTCGGTCAGATTGAGCACCTTAGAAGCCGTCTTGGGGTCGAGGGCCGCCGTGTGCTCGTCGAGCAGCAACAGGCGCGGCTTGGTGAGCGTGGCCATCAGCAGGGTGAGTGCCTGGCGCTGGCCGCCCGAGAGCAGGCCGACCTTGGCGTTGAGGCGCGTGTCCAGACCGAGGTCCAGGCGCTTGAGCAGCTCAACGTACTCGTCCTTCTCGGCCTTGGTGACGCCCCACGAAAGACCGCGACGCTGGCCGCGGCGCTTGGCGAGGGCCAGGTTTTCGGCAATTTGCATGTCGGCTGCGGTGCCGCGCATGGGGTCCTGGAACACACGGCCCAGGTACTTGGCGCGCTGCGACTCGCTCAGGCGCGAGATGTCGGTGCCGTCGAGCTCAATAACACCCGAATCAAGCGGATACACGCCGGCGATCATATTGAGCAGCGTGGACTTGCCGGCGCCGTTGCCGCCAATCACGGTTACAAAGTCGCCATCGTTGAGGGTGAGGTCGACGTCGGTGAGCGCGCGCTTCTCGGTGACGGTGCCCTTGTTAAAGGTCTTCTTGACGTGCGAGAGCTTAAGCATCTGCCTCATCTCCCTTCGTGTAGGAGCTGCGGAGCTTATAGCGCTCCCAAACCACGGGCACGCACAGGGCCACGGCGACGATCACGGCGGAGAGCAGCTTCATGTCGTTGGCGTCCATGCCCAGTTGCAGCACGATGGCGCGGATGAGGAAGTACACCACGGAGCCAAAGACGGCGGAGGCCAGACGGACGGAGAACTGCGTGAGACCGCCGGGCAGCAGGCGGCCGAGCACCTCGCCGATGACGATGGCGGCAAGACCGATAACGATGGCGCCGGTACCCATGCCAATGTCGGCATACTTCTGGCTCTGGCAGATGAGCGCACCCGAAAGGCCAATGAGGGCGTTGGAGAGCACGAGGGCGATCATTTTGGTGGAGTTGGTGTTGACGCCTAGGGCGCGGATCATGTACTCGTTGTTGCCGGTGGCACGCAGCGCCGAGCCGATCTCGGTGCCAAAGAACCAGTACAGGATGGCGACGATGGCCACGGCCAGCACAATGCCTAGGATAATGGCAACAGTGGACTGCGGCAGGCCCGTCATGTTGCTGACGGATGAGAAGATAGTGCCCTTGGCAAGGATGGGCGTGTTGGACTTGCCCATGATGCGCAGGTTGATGGACCACAGACTGATCTGCGTAAGGATTCCGGCGAGGATTGCGGGAATCTCAAAGACGGTGGTCAAGATGCCCGTGACGGCGCCCGCGATGGCGCCGGCGCACATGCCGGCCAGCACGGCGAGCAAGGGGTCGACGTTATTGTTGACGATGAGTACGGCGCAGACACAGCCGCCGAGGGCAAAGCTGCCGTCGCAGGTCATATCGGGGATGCCGAGCAGGCGGAACGTGATAAACACGCCAAGCACCATAATGCCCCAGAGGACGCCCTGCGAAACGGCGCCCTGCAATGCAATGAGCATGCTTCATACCTCCTAGGATAGGGTGGACACGTGATTTTCCATAATAGCGGTACCAATGCATAAAAGAGCTGCGGACGGATGTTTTGTCTCATCCGAAACAAGCAGGGCGAACGCCGGTCTTTAGCGTTCGCCCCAAGGACTCAGATATTGAATAACGCGGCTGTGGCGCGCGTGCGGGCCCTAGACGCGTTACCGCGCACGGCGCTACTCGTCCAGAGCGGAAAGGTCGATACCCAGAGCCTCGGCCATCTCGTCGTTCTTGACGACGACCAGGTCCTTGCTCGAGAGGTGCTTGATCGGCATATCCTCGGGCTTGGCCTCGCCCTTCAGGATCTTAACGGCCATCTCGCCCGCGGCGTAGCCCAGGTCCTTATAGTTGATGGAGAGGGTGAACAGGCCGCCGGCCATGCACATACCCTCCTCGCCGGTCACGAAGGGGAGCTTATTCTCCTTGCAGATCTGGCCGACCTGCGAAGCGCCCGCGGCGATGGTGTTGTCAGTGGGGGAGTACAGCGCGTCGACCTTGCCCACGGCAGACTCGACGACGGACTGAATCTCGTTGGAGCTCGAGACGGTGAAATCGGTGTACTCGAGGCCCAGCTTGTTGAGCTCCTTCTTGGCGGCTTTGATCTGGACGTCGGAGTTGGACTCGGCGGTGCAGTAGAGCAGGCCGACCTTTTTAACGTCGGGCAGGACCTTCTGCATCATCTCGAGCTGCTCGGCGACTGGGGTGAGGTCGGAAGCGCCCGTGACGTTGGTGCTGGGCTTGTCGTTGTCCTGGACCAGGCCGGAGGCGGCGTAGTCGGTGATGGCACAGCCCACGATGGGGATATCGGCCGTGGCGCCGGCGGCAGCCTGCGCGGCGGGCGTGGCGATGGCATAAATCAGGTTGACGTTGTCGCCCACAAACTTGTCGGCAATGGACTTACACGTGGACTGGTCGTTCTGGGCGTTCTTCTGGTCGATCTTGACCTTAAGGCCGCTCTCCTTGATGGCCTTGACAAAGCCGTCGTTGGCGGCATCGAGTGCGGAGTGCTCGGTGAGTTGCAGAACGCCGATGGTGTAGTCGGAACCGGCGGCAGCAGAGCCGGAACCAGAGTTGCCGCCGCATCCGGCGAGCGGGGCGAGCGCGAGCAGACCGGCGGAGACCAGAAGGCTCCTGCGGCTGATGGTGATGTCCTTCATATCATTACCCCCAGTATAAAAATGGCTGGAAACACTGCACTGGGACAAAGTGCAAGTGGAACTATAGTAGCGCTGATGTCCATTTTTACAACAGCCTGGCGGGTTTTTTAATACAGAATCGGATGGGCGGTACGGGTAGTCGAATGGGCGGCGGAGGGTCTTATGCGGCGGAGGAGGCATCGTCCTCGTCCAGGACGGCGAAGAGCTTCTTGCCGTCGAGGAGACGTGTGGTGACGTTTCTCATGCGGCCGATCTCAACGGTACGCAGCGTGTCGTCGGCGCCTCGCGCGTCATAGACCGTTCCCAGCAAATACGAGATGCCGTCTCGTTGCTTGATGGCAAAGGGCCGGAGTGTCATCCGCGCCACTTCGACCTCTCCGCGTGCCGTGACACTCGAAATATCAAAACTCACCGTGGTTCCGTGGTCGATGGCCTGCTCGATGAGCTCGCAGGCATCGATGCGCTTGATGGGCGTGCGTGTTGCCTTGGTAGCCTTGCTGCCTGCGCTCGGAACGGGTTCGGGTGTATCGAGGTAGCCGCGAACGTCGGCACTCGCCATGGCAACTAAGTGCTGCGCCATGCTCTTGCGGATAGCGATAGGCGTGGAGCGGTTGCGCATGACCATACCGTGGAGCCGGATGATCTCTTCATCGGTGAGCGGGCGGGTAAGAAGTTTGTAGCCCACGCCGCGTTTGTACTCAATTTCGTATCCGGCATGGCGAAGCGCGGAGATGGCGGTGTAGATGCTGCGCCGCGCCGCCGAGATGGGCATGCGGGCGGGGTCGTCGGGATGGGAGAGGCGCCGGATCAGCTCATCGGAAAGTATGGCCTTGTCCTCGCCGGTGTTTTCGCTCAAGAGCTGCAGGATGCGAACGGCGCGATAGGCTGCCATCGAGGCGGCGCCCCTCGTCGTGGTGTCGTAGGTTTCAACAGCGGCTTCGGTCATGGTGTCCACGTCCTTTCCGTTTTGGGTGGCGACGGTATGGAGCCTAGGACGTGGGGCTTTCCCAGGGGCGCAGGGCGCTCTGGGCGGTCGGTAGTCGTCGGCAAACGGCGGGTCGAGTTTTCAACAGCCCTGCTCAACTGACCAAAAACTTGCCAAAAGCTTGACGGATGCTGTTGAAAAAAAGCGTCTCTCGACCGATGTCGAGAGACGCTTATGCGATGAGCGTTGGCGTGTGGCGACGCGAGCTAGCGTCCGACGATTAGAAGTCGGCGTTGCCCACGGTGCGCGGGTGCGGCAGGACGTCGCGGATGTTGCCCACGCCGGTCAGATACATGACCAAGCGCTCGAAGCCCAGACCGTAGCCGGCGTGCTTGCAGGAACCGTAGCGGCGCAGGTCAAGGTAGTACTTGTACTGCTCGGGATTCATGCCCAGATCCTTGATGCGGGCCTCGAGCAGATCCAGGCGCTCCTCGCGCTGGGAGCCGCCGATGATCTCGCCGATGCCGGGAACCAGGCAGTCGGCGGCGGCGACGGTCTTGCCGTCCTCGTTCATGCGCATGTAGAACGCCTTGATCTCGGCCGGGTAGTCGGTCACGAAGGTCGGGCGCTTAAAGTGCTCCTCGGTCAGGAAGCGCTCGTGCTCGGTCTGCAAGTCGATGCCCCAGCTGACGGGGTAATCAAACTGGTGGCCAGCAGCGACTGCCTGCTCCAGGATCTCGACGGCCTCGGTGTAGGTAACGCGGGCAAAGTCGGAGTTGGCGACATGGTCCAGGCGCTCGAGCAGACCCTTGTCCACAAACTTGTTGAGCATATTGAGCTCGTCGGGGCAGGTTGCCATGACGTCCTTAAGGACGTACTTGAGCATGGCCTCGGCGTTATCCATGTAGTCGTTAAGGTCGGCAAAGGCCATCTCGGGCTCGATCATCCAAAACTCGGCGGCGTGGCGCGTGGTGTTGGAGTTCTCGGCACGGAAGGTGGGGCCAAAGGTGTACACGTCGCCAAAGGCCATGGCAAAGTTCTCGGCATTGAGCTGGCCGGACACGGTGAGGCTTGCATGCTTGCCAAAGAAGTCCTGGCTCCAGTCGACCTCGCCGGACTCGGTGAGGGGCGGATTTTTGGGGTCGAGCGTGGTCACGCGGAACATCTCGCCGGCGCCCTCGCAGTCACTCGTGGTGATGATGGGGGTGTTGACGTAGACAAAGCCCTGCTCCTGGAAGAAGCGGTGGATGGCGGCAGCCGCGACAGAGCGGATGCGGAACACGGCGCGGAACAGGTTGGTGCGCGGACGCAGGTGCTGCTGGGTGCGCAGGAACTCGACGGTTGCGCGCTTCTTCTGCAGTGGGTAATCCGGGGCGCTGACGCCCTCGACCTCGATGGAGGTGGCAGAAAGCTCGAAAGGCTGGGGCGCATCGGGGGTCAGCTTGACGGTGCCGGTGCAAATGAGTGCGGCCGAGACGTTTTGATGGGCGATCTCGTCGTAGTTGTCGAGTGCCTCGCGGTTCATGACGACCTGCAGGTCGCGGAAGCAGCTGCCGTCGTTGAGCGTAACAAAGCCAAAGTTCTTCATGTCGCGGACGGACTTGACCCAGCCGGCGACGGTGACGGTCTGGCCGCCGAGCGACTCGGCATCGGCATAGAGCTGCGCGATTTTGGTGCGGTTCACGTATCCTCCCATAACGGTTGAATGATAGTTATCCATACAGTTCGATATTCTAGCAGCTCGGCTCATTTGGGCTATACAGATAAGGCATTGGCGGGATGGTTTTTCAAACGAAAAGCGCCCGCGGCCTAATGGTCGTGGGCGCTTGACGAGGTGCCTTTTGGCTGTGTGGCGCGGGGCCTGGCTACTTGGTCTTGGCAACCAGCAGCGGGTCGCCAAGCTTGACGAGCGGGTTGCCGCCGATAAGCGTTCCAGACTCGCCGACATGGTCGATGCTCTTAAGACGATCGAGCTCGGAGACGATGACGGTCACGATGTCCTCGTGACCAGCGGCCTTAATGGCCTCGCGGTCGAAGCTGATGAGCGGCTGGCCTGCCTTGACCACATCGCCCATCTCGACAAAGCGGGCAAAACCCTTGCCGTTCATTTCCACGGTGCCCAGGCCAACATGGATGAACACGCGCAGGCCGTCCTCGGTAATCATGCCGATGGAGTGGTTGGTGACAGTGGTGGCACCGATGCGGCCGTTGGCGGGCGCATAGATGGTGCCGGTAATGGGCTCGATGCCATAGCCCTGGCCAAGCATGCCCGAGGCGATCGTCTCGTCGGGAACCTCGTTCAGGTTGACGAGCACGCCGTTGACGGGGGCATAGATGACGCCTTCGCGGGTAGCGAAGCTTGCTGCGGGCGGAACGGACGCCTCGCCGGTCGAGGTGAAGGTGGACTTAAGCGAATCGAGCAGACCCATAGTTGCCTCCAACTTAAATAGGCGCATATCGCGCGTTTGGTTTGCCGGAAACGTTTCACATGTGTTTCGCGGCTTGGTCAACGCCCCTATTCTACGCTGCTCAACGATACCTCTGAACTGGGATTATGTGATATATCAGTTGAAGGGAAACTTATTGCCGGAGTGTTTCTGCGCCACGGGTTCAAGTGGGGTACGCTTGAAGGCGAAAAACAAGGGCGCATAATTTGCGCGAAGGGAGCACATATGATTGTCGAGAACCATGCGCTGTGGGGCGAGGAGCCGACCGAGGATTATCCGGCGACGTTTACGTATCTGGGTGCCGAGCCGCTGCCCGACAAGCCCAATGGCCGCCGCCCCGCGGTGATCATCTGCGGCGGAGGCGGGTTTACGCATATCGCTCCGCACGAGCAGGACCCGGTGGCGTTTGCGTTTTTGGACCGCGGCTACCAGGCCTTTGTGCTCAACTATGTGACGAGCGCCACGGGCGACGTGAGCTTTCCGCACCCGCAGGCGGACCTCGCCAAGATGGTCGCTACCGTGCGCGCCAACGCCGACGAGTGGCATGTCGATCCCAAGCGCGTGTGCATCGTGGGTTTCTCGGCGGGCGGCATGATCTGCGCCTCGTTGGCAACGCAGTGGAAGACCGGACCTTTCGCGGGCCTTGCCGGGGCTCGTCCGGAGGATATTCGTCCCGACGCCGTGGTGCTGGGCTATCCGTTGCTCGACCTTGCCTATGTGCGCGATATGCAGACGCGCGACCCGCGCATCGACCTGCGCGTGCCCAAGACGGGTGGCAAGACGGGGCGCGATTTGCTCAACGACTATCTGTCGATGGTGACGGGCGGCGAGGCGACCGATGAGCACCTGGCCGACATTTGCCCTACCACGCACGTTTCGCGCCAGATGCCCCCGACCTTTGTGTGGGGCGTTTCGGACGACAAGACGGCGCCGGTCGCGCAGGTCTACCCGTTTGCGCAGCGCATGGCCGAGGAGGGTGTTGCATGCGAGATGCACGTCTTTGACCAGGGTGGCCACGGCCTTTCGCTCGGCAACGCCAATACCGCGGTCGACAACGAGGACAAGCAGGTTTCCGTCCGTCCCTGGATCCGCCTGGCCTTCCGCTTCCTGGAACGCCATATGTAAAAGTAGACTACTTGCCCGTTTCAAAAAGTCTGCTTAGAGGAGGAGCCATGCTTGAGGGTACGTATGTGGTTTTGGCCCAGACGCCGGTGGGGAGCAAGCGCGGCGAGGTGACGTTTTCACATGGGGTGAACGGCGCGCTCAGGGCAGTACTAAACGTCAGGGGTCTCAATATCGCTCTCTCGAGTGCCCGCGCTGAGGGCGATTTCTTTGAACTCTCGGGTACTATCTCCCACGTCTTGATGGGCAAGGCACCCTTTACATGCACGGGGTCAGTCGAGGGTGATCGACTCACTGCCACCGCGCGGTCGGGTTCCGTTTCGATCTCGCTGAGCGGTATGCGCAAAGAGCTTTCGGGGCGCATCGCATAAAGTTTGCGCAGGTAAACATCGGTATTTGACTTTATAAAATAGTTCAGAGCGCTATCATTTGTCGTTACGAGTTGGTTAGCCCCGGTAAACGGTTAACCGCGTCTAACGAAAGGATGAGCGCGTGAAGCTCGATACACTCGAGATTGGAAAGGACGCCGTTGTCGCATCGGTGGCATCGGACGATCAGGCACTCCGACAGCATATTTTGGACATGGGCCTAACGCCGGGCACCGAAGTCACCATGATGAAGTACGCCCCCATGGGCGACCCGCTCGAGATCCGCCTGCGTGGCTACGAGTTGACACTGCGCAAGGACGATGCCGCTCGCATCGAGCTCGTGGGTATTCACGACACCGATACGGGTCCGCGCGCTAACGCCGCAATCGGCACGACGGAGCATCCGGCCCTGGGTGAGGGAACGTATTCGCCCCGTGCGGCAAAGACGGCCGTGCCCGAGGGCGCACCGCTACATTTCGCCCTCGCTGGCAACCAAAACTGCGGCAAGACCACGTTGTTCAACCAACTGACAGGTTCCAACCAGCACGTCGGTAACTTTCCCGGCGTGACGGTCGACCGCAAGGACGGCACTATCCGTAACCATCCCGAGGCAAGCGTTACCGACCTGCCCGGCATCTATTCGCTGTCGCCGTACACGGGCGAAGAGATCGTCAGCCGCCAATTCATCTTGGACGAAAACCCCGACGCCATCATCGACATCATTGACGCCACCAACATCGAGCGTAACCTGTACCTGACACTGCAGCTCATGGAGCTTGACCGTCCTATGGTCATCGCGCTCAACATGATGGACGAGGTGACCGCCAACGGCGGCGCCGTGGACGTCAACCTGCTCGAGAGCCTGTTGGGCGTGCCCGTTGTCCCCATTAGCGCTGCCCGCAACGAGGGCGTCGGCGAGTTGGTGGACCACGCCCTGCACATGGCACGGTTCCGCGAGCGCCCCGGTCGCCTGGACTTCTGTGCGCCCGATGGCTCGGACGGCGGTGCACTGCATCGCTGCATCCACGGTATTGCCAACCTGATCGAGGACCATGCCGTGACGGCGCACATTCCGGTGCGTTTTGCGGCGACCAAGCTGGTTGAAGGCGACGAGCTGGTGACCGAGGCGCTTCACTTGGATCGCAATGAGCTCGACGCTATCGAGCACATCATTACCCAGATGGAGGGCGAAGCCGGCACCGACCGTCTGTCCGCGCTGGCCGATATGCGCTTTAGCTTTATCGGCGACGTGTGCGGGCGTTGCGTCGTCAAGCCGCACGAGAGCCGCGAGCACGTGCGCTCCGTCAAGATCGACCGCATCCTGACGGGTCGCTACACAGCCATTCCGGCGTTTCTGGTGATCATGGGCCTCGTCTTTTGGCTGACGTTTGGCGTGATCGGCGCGGCGTTGCAGGGACTCATGGAGGACGGCATCGCTGCCATCATCGCCTCGGCCGATGCGGGCCTCAAGGCGTTCGGCACCAACGACGTAGTGCGCTCGCTGGCTGTCGACGGCGTGCTGACGGGCGTGGGCAGCGTGCTGACCTTCCTGCCGATTATCGTCGTGCTCTTTTTGTTCCTTTCCATTCTGGAAGACTCGGGCTACATGGCGCGCGTGGCCTTTGTCATGGATAAAGTGCTGCGTCGCTTTGGCCTGTCGGGCCGCAGCTTCGTGCCCATGCTCGTCGGTTTTGGCTGTACCGTGCCGGCTATCATGTCGACCCGTACGCTCCCATCCGAGCACGACCGCAAGATGACGGTCATGCTCACGCCGTTTATGAGCTGCTCGGCCAAGTTGCCGGTCTACGGACTGCTGTGCGGGGCGTTTTTCCCACAGGCGACGGTTCCCGCCATGGTCTCGCTCTATCTGATTGGCATTGCGGTCGGTTGCATCGCGGCTTTGGTGCTCAACCGCACGGCATTTAAGGGCGACCCGGTGCCGTTTATCATGGAGCTCCCCAATTACCGCCTGCCGAGCGTCAAGACGACGGTGATGCTGGCATGGGATAAGGCCAAGGACTTCATCACCAAGGCCTTCACCATTATCTTTGCCGCTACGGTGGTCATTTGGTTCCTTCAGACGTTCGACATCCGCTTTAATGTGGTCGCCGATCAGTCGCAGAGTCTGCTTGCCGGTCTGGGCAGCATTATCGCTCCGCTGCTGGCGCCGCTCGGCTTCGGCGACTGGCGCGCCTCGACGGCGCTCGTCACCGGACTTATCGCCAAGGAGAGCGTCATTTCGACCCTCACGGTGCTTTTGGGCGCAACGTCGCCCGCGGTGCTGTCAACCATGTTTTCGCCGTTTACCGCTTACGTGTTCCTGGTCTTTACGCTGCTGTACCCGCCCTGCGTGGCGTCCATTGGCGCCGTCAAGAGCGAGCTGGGCGCGCGCTATGCCGTTGCCGTGTTCGCGTTTCAGGTGACGGTCGCCTGGATCGTGGCGTTTGTCGTGCATTCGGCGGGCATATTGCTGGGGTTGGCTTAGCTATTTATTGACGGCGCAACCCCTGTGTATTGAGTTGATTGCGGTCCCGCATCTGTTGCTGACGGATGCGGGACCGTTGCTATATAATCGCCTCCGCTCAAAATGATTGGAGACGTTATATATGAGTCAGGCAAGACAAGATGGCATCTCACTCAGGCAGTGGCTCCCGCTTATCGGGCTCGCCTGCTGCGCATTCGTGTTCAACACGTCGGAGTTCATGCCCATCGGCCTTCTGACCGATATCGCCGCGTCGTTCTCGCTCACCGAGGCCCAGGCAGGCATCATGATTTCGGTCTACGCCTGGGGCGTCATGTTGCTGTCGTTGCCGCTTATGGTGTTTGCCTCGCGCTTCGAGTTCAAGCGTATGCTGCTCGGCGTGCTCGCCGTGTTCTCGCTCGGGCAGTTTCTGTCGGCCGTGGCGCCGACCTATCCTATTTTGGTCTGCGCGCGCCTGGTGGTCGCCTGCTCGCACGCCGTGTTCTGGTCGGTCGCTTCGATCATAGCCTCGCGCCTGGTCGATACGCGTCATGGGGCGCTCGCCATCAGCATGATCGCCACGGGCTCTTCCATCGCACAGATCTTCGGCCTGCCGCTCGGCCGCGCCATTGGCCTGGCCGTGGGCTGGCGCATGACGTTTGCTGTGGTCGGAGCGCTGTCTGCTGTCGCGGTCGTCTACCAGGCCACGGTGTTCCCTGCCATGCCAGCGGGCGAGCGTTTTACACTCAAGCAGCTGCCCGAGCTGCTCAAGAACCCGTTCCTCATCGCGCTCTATGCGGTCACGGTGTTCATGGCAACTGGCTATTACGCGAGCTATAGCTATATCGAGCCTTTCCTGGCTCAGGTCGCGCATGTCGACGCAAGCGCTATCACTATGACGCTGACGGCGTTTGGCTGCTCTGGTCTGCTCGGAAGCTGGCTGTTTGGCCGCCTGTTCGATGGGCATCGCTTCCCGTTCTTGGCTATCACGCTCTCCGGCGTGCCGGTGGCTCTGCTGCTTATGGGTCCGGCCGCATCGTCGCTCGTGGCAGTGCTTGCCGTCTGCGCACTGTGGGGTTGCTGCGCCACGGCCTTTAACGTGGCGTTTCAGGCCGAGCTCATCAAGTACACGCCGGCGGACTCGTCGGCCGTCGCCATGTCGATCTTCTCGGGCCTGTTCAACCTCGGTATCGGCACGGGTACCGCGATCGGCGGAGCCGTGGTTTCGGGTCCCGGTATCGCCTGGATCGGCTGCGCAGGTGGCGCAATCGCCGTCGTGGGCGTCATCCTCGCCATCACGGTGCTATTCCCAGCCATACGCCGCGCAAAGCCCGTCGCCTAGCCACGTCTCTCACCGCAAATTAGCTACCCTGCCGGGCATACAATGGATGTCGTTGTGTTGCGCTTACCGGGAGGTTGCTATGTGGGCATACGAGACGACGTTCTATCAGATCTATCCGCTGGGCTTTTGTGGAGCTCCGCGCGAAAACGCCGCCCCCGTTGCCGAGGATGAGCTCGCCCCTGCCGCCGATGCCGCTGCCAATTCCGATGCCCCCATCATGAAGATTGCCCAATGGGCCGACTACCTGCAGGAACTCGGCGTTGGCGCTGTGCTCATCAACCCGCCGCTCGAGTCCGATAGCCACGGCTACGATACGCGCAGCCTGCGCCATATCGACCGCCGCCTGGGTGGGGATGCCGACTTTGCCGCCGTGTGCGACACACTGCATGCCCACGGCATCCGTGTGGTGCTCGATGCCGTCTTCAACCACGTCGGTCGCGGCTTTTGGGCCTTCCGCGATGTGCAGGAGCGCAAGTGGGACTCGCCCTACAAGGATTGGTTCCACATCAGCTTTGACGGCGACTCGTGCTACGGCGACGGCTTTTGGTACGAGGGCTGGGAGGGCCATTTTGAGCTTGTGAAGCTCAACCTGCAAAATCCCGCCGTGGTCGACTACCTGCTTGAGTCCGTGCGTCGCTGGGCCGAGGTCTTTGGCATCGACGGCCTGCGTCTGGACGTCGCCTATATGCTCGACCGTGACTTCATGCGTCGCCTGCATACTTTTACCCGTGAGCTCAAGCCCGACTTTGTGCTGATCGGCGAGACGCTCCACGGCGACTACAACCAGATCGTCAACGACGAGATGCTCGACTCCTGCACCAACTACGAGTGCTACAAGGGCCTGTACTCCAGCTTTAACTCGGTCAACATGTTCGAGATCGCCCATTCGTTGCACCGTCAGTTTGGCGGTGACCCGTGGTGCATCTACCGCGGCAAGCATCTGCTGTCATTTGTCGATAACCACGATGTGCCGCGCCTGGCGAGCATCCTTACCGACAAGTCCTGCCTGCGCCCCGCCTACGGCATGCTCTTTGGTATGCCGGGCATTCCGTGCGTCTACTACGGCAGCGAGTGGGGGATTGCCGGCGAAAAGGGCGGCCCCGATGGCGACTGGGCGCTGCGACCTGCGCTCGATGAGCCTGCGCCCAACGAGCTGACGGCCTTCATCGAGCAGCTTGCGCACCTACGCTCGGCAAACGACGCGGCGGCCCGTGCCCTCAACTACGGCGCCTATCGCAACGTGGTGATCCAGAACAAGCAGCTGCTGTTCGAGCGCGCCTGCGACGACGCGACGGTGCTCGTGGCGGTCAATGCCGTGAACGAGCCCTATACCTTTGGAGCCGGCGAACTCAACGGCTCCTTCGTCGACCTGCTTGCCGACGATGCGCCCACGGTCGAGCTGACAGGCTCCCTTGAACTTGCGCCCTACGAGGTGCGCTATCTGTTGAGGGCCTAGGCCATGGCGGCGTCCGACGAAGGCTATCAACATATTGAGCATGGGTTTGAGCCCGTGTTTGACGAGCGCTCGCGCGTTTTGGTGTTGGGGTCGTTTCCCTCGGTGCTCTCGCGTGCCAATGCCTTCTATTACGGCAATCCGCAGAACCGCTTTTGGCGCGTGATGGCCGCGTGCCTCGGTGTGCCCGTGCCGCCCAAAGAGGGCGATCCTTTGGCAAGCGGTGAGCCCGCGACGCTCGATGCCTCGATTGCCGCCAAGCGGGCCATGCTGCTGAACGGCGGCGTGGCCCTGTGGGATGTGGTCGAGAGCTGCGACATCAAGGGCTCAAGCGACGCGAGCATCAAAAACGTCGTTCCGGTGCATGCCGAGCGCATTACCGGCGCAGCTCCTATCGAGGTCGTTGTCTGTAACGGCGGCACGGCAGGGCGGCTCTACAAGCGCTATCTACAAGAACGCACCGGGCTGCCGGCCATCGTTCTGCCGTCGACAAGTCCCGCCAATGCGGCATGGCGCCTGGAACGCCTTATCGAGCGCTGGCGCGAGGCCGTTGATTGGGGCGCTCTGTAATTTAGATATCTGACTGGGCGCGGGCGCCGAGGTGTTTCATGATGGCATGCCAGATCGGTGCGGGCAGTGCGGGCTTGACGCGCACCATGCCGTCGGCATCGACGCTACCGGCATTGCCACCGCCAAGCAGCTGCGCATGCTCAATGGAGCAGCCCATGCGCACGGCGCCCACAAGCTTATCCATCGCTTCCGAAAATGGCCGACGCAAGAGGCCCATGCGCGGGGAGCGGCGAAGCGCTGCGATGCCGCCGCCGGCACAGATGACAACTCCGCCGCACCACAATTGGTCATGGCGTTCGCATGCCTTGCGCAGACGAACGGTGGTCCCACGCGCCTGCTCAGCGCCCTCTTGCGCGGCTCGAATCGCGGCATAGACACGCGTTCCCGTACCGCCAAAGCGCTCAAGAGCCTGCTCGATAGCTGTCAACGTCTCATCGTCAGCCACATCTTCAATGGCCAGTACGATGCCATCGGCAACGCCGTCGGCATCATCCGCCCCCAAGTCAACCGGACGGGGGAGCGCGGTGCCAGAAAGTTGAGCATAGGCGGCGATGGCATCCTGCAGGTCCCAGAGCAAAAACTCAAGATCGGCGCTCTCGGGAATACTGACAAACGCGATGTTATGCAGTGCTTTTGGTACATCGCCGCGCGCGGTCGTCTCCATGCCGCCTCCTTTCCGGTTGGTTTCCGTTTAGGTTACACCGTCTGGCGGCGCTCCACCGCGCTATCCTAGTGCAACCCTTACGAAAGGAACGCCATGCGTCTGCCCATGAATACCTCGCTTGCCACGCTCAAGCCCTCCGGCATCCGCCGAATCAACGCGCTCGCCGCTCAGCATCCGGGATGCATTGCGCTTGCGCTCGGCGAGCCCGATTTTCCCACGCCCGATGTGATTAGCGCCGAGGTGACTGCATCGCTCAATCGCGGCGACACGCACTATCCGCCCAACAACGGCCGCCCCGCCCTGCGCGAGGCGCTGTCTGCCTACATGGGGGACGCGGGCCTTACGTTTTCGGCCGACGAGGTCATCCTGACCGACGGCGCGACCGAGGCCCTGTCGGCTACGTTTATGGCCATGCTCAACCCCGGCGACGAGGTCATCATTCCCACGCCGGCCTTTGGCCTGTACGAGAGCATCGTCGTGGCCAATCACGCCAAAGCGGTCTTTTTGGATACGGAGCCTGCGCAATTCCAGATTGACGAGGGCGCACTTCGTGCTTGCGTAACGCCGGCGACCAAGGCCATCGTCATCTGCTCGCCCAACAATCCTACGGGTTGCATCCTCGACGCGGCATCGCTCGACGCCGTGGCGCGCGTAGCGGAGCTGGCGGGCATCTACGTGGTTTGCGACGACGTATACAACCGCCTAGTCTATGTGGATGGCTACGAGCGCTTTGCCCAGCGTCACCCAGAGCTTCGCGATCAGACAGTAGTTATCGAGAGCTTCTCCAAACCCTGGGCCATGACCGGCTGGCGCTTGGGCTGGCTCGCAGCCGCAGCCCCCGTCATCGCCGAGATCGCAAAGGCCCACCAATACTTAGTATCGAGCGCCGTTTCCTTCGAAATGGACGCGGCGGCCCGAGCCCTCACCGTTGACCCCACCCCCATGCTCGAAGTCTACCGAGCCCGCCGCAAACGCGTGCTCGCAGCCTTAAACGCTATGGGCCTCGACGCAGTAGAGCCCGCAGGAGCCTTCTACGCTTTCCCGAGCATCAAACAATTCGGCCTAACAAGCGAAGCCTTCTGCATCAAAGCCATCAAAGAAGCAAACGTAGCCCTAGTCCCAGGCGACTGCTTCGGAACCGAAGGCCACATCCGCCTCAGCTACTGCGTTTCCGACCAAGATTTGGACGAAGGCCTAAATCGCCTGTCCACCTTCATTTCAACCTTATAGCCCAACGGGACGCAACACATCAGCCCACCGACCCAAGCATTATGAGTGGGGGCGTCAGCCAACGAAAACCCGGGCTGCCCAAAGTCAACGCAGGCACGCACCGCCGAAGGCCAGGCGCAAGGTTTTCGTAGATTCCGCACGAGCCGAAGAGCACTTAATGTGCTCTTCGTGCGAGTCAGGACTTGACCGAGCGAAAACCTTGCGCCTGGCCTTTGGCGACGCGTGCAGGATGGTGGAATTGTGTGCAGCCCGGTTTTCCGTTGACCGACGCCGGGGTCCCCGCCATAATACTTTCGGTTCACGCACGAATCCGCTGCCAGAGACAGCCGGCGCAAACGGGTCTTACCCGCGAGCTTAATGGGACTTCCCGCCAGCCGAGGTGGTCGAGTAGATATGTCTTCTCGCCCCCGTCGCTCATGCAGCGCGGGGGCTTTCTTTTTGGACATGCCCCCGTCACGTCCTTGTGGCGGACCGTGCCCGGAAAGAATTCGAGGAGGTGTAATTCATGCCCCAGCAGTACAAAATCGACAAGGTTGCAGAGATCGAGTCCCGTATCGCCGAGAACGCCGGTCTGTTCGTCGTCAACTACAACGGTCTGACGGTTAAGCAGGCTCAGGAGCTGCGTCATCAGCTTCGCGAGTGCGGCGCCGAGATGAAGGTCTACAAGAACAACCTGGTCAAGATCGCTCTCAAGAACCAGGAGCAGCCCGAGCTCGACGAGATTCTCGCCGGCCCCGTCGCTTATGTGTTCTACGAGTCCGAGCCGGTCGAGGCCGCTAAGGCCCTTAAGGACTTCTCCGCTAAGTCCAAGGGCGTCCTTGAGATCAAGGGCGGTATCTCCGACGGCAAGGCCGTTTCCGCTGATGATGTTAAGGCTATCGCCGAGCTGCCCACCAAGGATCAGCTTCTCGGCCAGATCGCCGGTCTCATCTCCGGTTTCGCTCGCGACATCGCTGTCTGCGTCAACGGCGTTTCCTCTGGTCTCGCTCGTTCGATCCAGCAGGTCTCCGAGCAGAAGGCAGCCTAGTTGCTGTTTTCGCCCGCGGCGGCAACGCCGCACCCCTGGCGCATTCGCGCCGTGTTTTAACTGATCTCCGTGCATCCGCACGGAAACCGAAAGGACTTAGAAATGGCTAAGCTTACCACCGATGAGATCATCGATGCTCTTAAGGAAATGACCCTTCTCGAGGCTTCCGAGCTCGTCAAGGCTATCGAGGACACCTTCGGCGTTTCCGCCGCTGCTCCTGCCGCTGTTGTCGCCGCTCCCGCTGCTGGCGCTGCTGAGGCCGAGGAGAAGACCGAGTTTGACGTCGTGCTCGAGGGCTTCGGCGACAACAAGATCCAGGTCATCAAGGCCGTCCGTGAGCTCACCAACCTTGGCCTGAAGGAGGCCAAGGAGGTCGTCGAGGGCGCTCCCAAGGCTGTTCTCGAGGGTGCCAAGAAGGAGGACGCCGAGGCTGCCAAGGAGAAGCTCGAGGCTGCTGGCGCTGCTGTCACCCTCAAGTAATCAGGCTTTCTCGCCAGATTTCTTTGCAGACGGGGTTCGCATTGCGAGCCCCGTCTTTTTTGTATTGGCCCCTCATTCTCATTACTCGGCACGCAGAACACCGTTGTCTTCGCCGTGCCAATCCCGTTACCGCTGGGGCGTAAAATTGCACCATTCGAGCAATAATTTGCGTTGACCTGCTGAAGAATTGCGTTTGCCTTACGGCGACGTATGTCTCCGGCGGTAAGATACTTCGGTATCGCAATTTGGTCTGCGGCCGCCGTGCCGCACGCATAGGGCGCATTCTGCGCCTGCGAAAGGATCCTTGAATAACATGAAGGCAATCATCCCCGCCGCCGGTCTTGGCACGCGTTTTCTGCCTGGCACTAAGTGCACGCCCAAAGAGATGCTGCCGGTGCTCGACAAGCCGGTCATTCAGTATGTCGTTGAGGAGGCACTCGACCCCGAGGAGGTCGACGACGCTATCATCGTTACCTCTCCCGGTAAGCCTGAGCTGTTGAGCTACTTCCAGCCCGATCGCTCGCTCGAGAATCTGCTGCGCGAGCGTGGCAAGAACGCCTATGCCGATGCCGTCGCCCACGCGGGCGGTATGCCGGTCGACTTCCGTTATCAGTACGAGCCCAAGGGCCTCGGCCATGCTATCCGCTCTGCTGCCGACGCCGTGGCAGGGGAGAACTTCCTGGTTCTTCTGGGCGACTACGTTGTGCCTAACCGCGACATCTGCGACAAGATGCTCGCCGTTTCCAAGGAGCACGGTGGCGCTTCGGTTATCGCCGTCGCTGCTTGCTCGCCCGAGGAAGTTAGCCGCTACGGCGTTATCGCCGGCGAGCGCGTCGGTTCGCTCGAGGGCGCCGAGGGCGTTGCCGATGCTGAGCCGGGCGCTGTCTGGCGCATCGGCGGTCTGGTCGAGAAGCCTGCTCCCGAGGCGGCTCCGTCCAACCTGTACATCGTCGGCCGTTACCTGCTGAGCCCGCTGGTCATGGACCTGCTCGCCGATCAGCAG
The DNA here is from genome assembly GCA_902490565.1 of uncultured Collinsella sp. GTDB lineage: Bacteria > Actinomycetota > Coriobacteriia > Coriobacteriales > Coriobacteriaceae > Collinsella. Next base: position 56,537 of record CABUEK010000001.1, read on the forward strand.
GCCGGCAAGGGCGGCGAGATCCAGCTTACCGACGCCATGGCCCGCTCGCTCGACCGCGAGGCCATGTACGCTGTCGTCATCGACCCGCTCTCGGGCTACGACACCGGCACCCCGTCTGGCTGGATGGCCACCAACGCCCTCATGGCTGCAAACGATCCTCGCTTTGCCGGCGCCTTCTGGGACGCCATCGATGAGCGCGGCGGCTTGATGCGCAAGTAGGCCTTCGGGCATCAACATTTACGGGTGCGGACTTCGGTCTGCACCCGTTTTTTCAGCCAATGTGAAAAAGGGGCAGTCCCTTTGTCACGTCCTGCCGCTTCACCTGATTTCCTTCCAAGCAAAAGGGCCGCCCTGTGAGGGGCGACCCGATTTGGCTGTGGGTTCGCTTGTCAGACGCTATTCGACTGGATGACCGCACTTGGGGCAGAACTTAGACCCCGGAACAAGCGGGTTGCCGCAATGATTGCAGAATCGTGGCGCGGAAGAAGAAATTGCTGGTTGGGAAGTGGCGCTGGTGGATGGGGTCGCCTGTTGGGCCTTTTTCCCGCGTCGGCCATGCTTTTGCTTCTTTGTTTCGGTCGCCGAGTTGGAAGCGTCGACCTTGACGCCGGAACGCTTCTTGCGACGGCGGACGCAAACGATCAGCGTACCGCCGATAACCAGTACAAGAACAATGCCACCACCAATCACAACCGGCAGGTTGTTCTTGGTAAAGAACAGCGCATCGTCGATTACGCTATGCGGGATATTCGACCTGAGAATGTCGATATGCAGCTTGTCGGAATCATTCTTGTCGTCGTAGGCGACGAGTATCTTCTGGTCTCCATCTATGAACTGAAGTTCGTTTACATTTTCGGTCATGTTTGGCACGGTCTTGATCGGCAATTTGGTTTTCTGCCCGGTGCTTGTCTCTGCGAGGTATATAGAAGTGGTTGTTTTGCTATCCTCGGCATCTGCACCGGAGTCGGAATTAGATTCTGAATTTGAGGCGACTCTTTTTTCGAGACTGACAAGCGTCATGTCACCATGCTCGGAAAAGTCCCGGAAACCGTAATGAGAGTCGTCTGTATCCTTAAACGCGGGACTGATCGCTTCGATTTCCTTGCCGTTGTCATTGATCAGTGCGTACTGGATGGAATCATAATCGGCCTCATTATTTTTCCGGCTAATCTTGGCGGCAAAAAGGAAGTTGTCATAAGGGCTCACGAAGTTAAACAACTGGCCATCAGCGAGGAATTCAACATTTCCATCGTAGTCGAATTTCGCCAGAGTATCGCAAATGCTACCGCCGACATATACAGTGTCTGACCCTGCTTTTCTTACCATGAATTTGCCGCCCGTAAAGGGAATTGTTTGAGTCTTCCTCGAGCCACTCGACGTATCTATAGTTGTCAGCTTGGACGATCCGTTATCGCCTAAAGAGGTTACATAAAGCCGCTTCCCGTCGTTCGACAACAGGTAACGCTCGTCGTTTTTGCCGCATTTATATGATTCGATCATCTTGTTGGCTTCAAGATCGTAAACGTCAATCCGCTTTAAATCAGAATCCTCATTTTCGTATGCAATGGCGGCAACTTTGCTGTTCGTTGAAAGCCAAACATCTGTTTCTGCATATTTTTTAAGTTCGATGGGGTGGGTGCTTGTCTTCTGGTCATCAACCGAATAGATGGCGAGGTTGTTGCCGTCAAGCCAAGTGACACATCCCGCTTGCGTCTGTACGGATTCAAGACTGGCTTTCGGTATCTTGATGTCCTTGGTCGATCCATCCGAGAGATCGAGAACGGAATAGCCGAGGGTGGAATAGTCATCATCCTCATCGTCGCTGCGTTGATAGGTCCTCAAGATTGCGTGATCTTCATCGTCCGTAAGAGTCTCGATGGTCGTGTTCTTAAAGGTGTACGACTTCTCCAGCTCCGGCGTCGGTACGCCGTCAGCGAATGCCGCGGGGGGGGGTGGCCAGCGGGGTCAGCGCCGCTACGATGCCGATTGTGGCTGCGGCGATCCTCCCGCCTTTTCGGATGCTCTTAAACATGGCAATCCTTTCTTTAGGCTATAAGTAACTATCTAGTATCTTCATGCCGGATTCGAAGAATCTGTTGCGCAACATTGCCAAACGGGTGCAACAAGGCGGCGGCCCCTTTGCCATAACCTGCCGGAAAGTGCGACCCACAATTTGGCCGAATTCCGGGTCGCGCTTTCCGGTTGGAGCCCCTAGCGGAAAGTGCGACCCGGAATATCGGCTCAGAACGGGACACGCTTTCCCGAACAGGGCTCAACCGGAAAGCGCATCCCAGTTTGAGGCCTCAAAACGGGACGTAGTTTCCGTCCGATTAACCCTCACCGCCATTCCGCCATTCAGCTGTCCGTGTCAGCAGTCTCGTTCACAGAAAATATATGAACAGATGTTCGATGCACACCCATCTACCTGCGCATTTTCTGTCGAAAAACTTTGCTACTCCAAAAACTCAATCGCGTCAAGGCTTTTCTTGCCCAACGGTCGGTACCTGATAAACTATTAGGTTGCGATAACTGGCGAAGCTATGCCTCGCCAACCCACCGAGCATTTCCGTGAAGGAGGAAAAACCTGGTGACCTACGCATACACTGCCACTGAGCGCAAGCGCGTCAGCTTCGGGAAAATCCCGGAGGCCATGGAGCTCCCCAACCTTATCTCTGTTCAAAGGGAATCCTTTGAGCGTTTTAAGGACGAGGGCCTTCGTGAGGCGTTCAAGGAATCCAGCCCCATCCAGAGCCAGAACCATGTTCTCGAGGTTACCTTCGGCGAGCATCAGTTCGGCGACCCCGCGCACACCGTCGAGGAGTGCCGCGAGAAGGATATGACCTATCAGGCTCCGCTTCTGACCGACGTCCGTCTCACCAACAAGGAGACCGGCGAGATCAAGGAGCAGCTCGTCTTCATGGGCGACTTCCCCATGATGACCGATCAGGGCACCTTCATCATCAACGGTACCGAGCGTATCGTCGTCTCGCAGCTCGTCCGCTCCCCGGGCGTGTACTACAGCTCCGAGATGGATTCGGGCAAGCAGATCTACAAGGCCCAGATCATCCCGTCCCGCGGTGCCTGGCTTGAGTTTGAGGTCGACAAGCGCGACCAGCTCATGGTCTCCATCGACCGTAAGCGCAAGCAGAGCGCCACGATGTTCCTGCGCGCCCTTGGCATCGCCGTCACCAACGACGACATCATCGAGTTGCTCGGCAACTCCGATGTGATCAAGCGCACCCTGGAGCGCGACACCGCCCTCACTCGCGAGGACGCCCTCATCGAGATCTACCGTCGTCTGCGCCCGGGCGAGCCTCCCACCGTGGACGCTTCCCGCAGCCTGCTCGAGGGCCTGCTCTTTAACCCGCAGCGCTACGATCTGGCCCGCGTCGGTCGTTACAAGGTCAACAAGAAGCTCAACCTCACTACCGAGGAAGAGGTCACGGTGCTCACCGACGAGGATATCGTCGCGACGCTGCGCTACCTCCTGTCCCTCGCTGCCGGCGAGCAGGGCTTCAAGGTCGACGACATCGACCACTTCGGCAACCGCCGCATCCGTACCGTCGGCGAGCTCGTCGCCAACCAGTTCCGTATCGGCATGAGCCGTATGGAGCGCGTCGTCCGTGAGCGCATGAGCTCCCAGGACATCGACGAGATCACCCCGCAGTCGCTCATCAACATCCGCCCGATCGTGGCCTCCATCAAGGAGTTCTTCGGTTCCTCGCAGCTCTCGCAGTTCATGGACCAGGCGAACCCCCTGACCGGTCTGACCCACAAGCGCCGTCTGTCCGCACTCGGCCCTGGTGGTCTTGCCGGCCACAAGTCCGGCTCCAGCCGCCGCACCAACGTGCCGACGGCCGTCCGCGACGTTCACAATTCGCACTACAGCCGCATGTGCCCGATCGAGACCCCCGAAGGCCCCAACATCGGCCTGATCGGCTCGCTCGCCCTCTACGCCCGCGTCAACGAGTACGGCTTCATCGAGGCTCCGTTCCGTCGCGTCGAGAACGGCGTTGCCACCGACCAGATCGACTGGATGACCGCTGACGAGGAAGAGAAGCACGTCATCGCGCCGGCCAACACGCCGCTCGATCCCAAGACCAACGAGTTCATCACGACCGATGCCGAGGGCAAGATCGTCCGTCCGCACACCGTGATCGCCCGTACCCGCGACTTCGACGGCTCCTTCGGCGCTCCCGCCGACGTGCCTGTCGAGGACGTCGACTACATGGACGTCTCGCCGCGTCAGATGCTCTCCGTCGCAGCCACGCTGATCCCGTTCCTTGAGCACGACGACGCCAAGCGTACGCTCATGGGCGCTAACATGCAGCGTCAGGCCGTGCCGCTGGTTCACCCCGCCGCTCCCTATGTCGGTACCGGCATGGAGCGTCGCGCCGCCCTGGACTCTGGCGAGGTCACCCTGGCCAAGAACGCCGGCGAGGTCATCTTTGCCGACGCTTCCAAGATTATCGTCAAGCATGCCGGCGGCATGGACGAGTATCACCTGGCCAAGTACCAGCGCTCCAACCAGTCCACCTGCATCAACCACCGTCCGCTCGTGCGCGTCGGTGACACCGTTGAGCAGGGCGAGCCTCTGGCCGACGGTCCTTCGACCGATCACGGCGAGCTCGCACTGGGCCAGAACCTCACCGTGGCATACATGCCGTGGGAAGGCTTTAACTACGAGGACGGTATCGTCGTGTCCGAGCGCCTGGTGGCCGAGGACCTGCTGACGACCATCAATATCACCCGTCACGAGATCGACGCCCGCGACACTAAGCTCGGCCCCGAGGAGATCACTCGCGAGATCCCGAACCTCTCCGAGGACATGCTTGCCAACCTCGACGAGGACGGCATCATCCGCATCGGCGCCGAGGTCGGCCCTGGCGACATCCTGGTTGGCAAGGTTACCCCCAAGGGCGAGAGCGCTCTGACCGCCGAGGAGCGCCTGCTGCGCGCCATCTTCGGTGCCAAGGCTCACGACGTTCGCGACACCTCCCTTAAGATGCCTCACGGCGCTTACGGCCGCGTTATCGACGTCGTCCGCTTTAGCCGCGAGAACGGCGACGACCTGGCCCCCGGCGTCAACGAGCAGGTGCGCGTCTACGTCGCCCAGCGTCGTAAGATCCAGCAGGGCGATAAGATCGCCGGTCGCCACGGCAACAAGGGTGTTATCTGTAACGTTCTGCCGGTCGAGGACATGCCCTACATGGCTGACGGTACCCCGATCGACGTTATCCTCAACCCGCTGGGCGTTCCTTCGCGTATGAACGTCGGCCAGCTGCTCGAGTGCCACCTTGGCTGGGCTGCTGCCTGCGGTTGGGATACCGAGAATGCCGACTCCGACAAGTATGTCCCCGGTCCGTTCTTCACCGCGACGCCCGTCTTCGACGGCGCCAAGGAGGACGAGATCGCCGAGGTCATCCGTCGCGCCAACAAGAACATGCTCAACAAGGCCACCGCTGCCTTTGGCGATCACATGCGCCCCGAGTTTGTCACCCAGCTTGACGAGCGCGGCAAGACCCGCCTGTTCGACGGCCGCACCGGCGAGGAGTTCCGCGAGCCCATTACCGTGGGTACGTCCTACATCCTCAAGCTCGGCCACATGGTCGACGACAAGATCCATGCCCGTTCGACCGGTCCTTACAGCCTGGTTACCCAACAGCCGCTGGGCGGCAAGGCTCAGTTCGGCGGCCAGCGCTTCGGCGAGATGGAAGTTTGGGCACTGTACGCATACGGTGCTTCCAACGTCCTGCAGGAGATCCTGACCGTCAAGTCCGACGATACCGTGGGCCGCGTCAAGACCTACGAGTCCATCGTCAAGGGCGAGAACGTTCCTGTCCCGGGTATCCCCGAGTCCTTCAAGGTTCTCGTCAAGGAGATTCGTTCCCTCGCGCTGGACATCGAGCCCATGCACGATGCCGACGAGGACGCCTCCGCCCCTGTGACCGCCGAGGAGACCTCTGCCCTCGATGACCTGGCTGCGCTCGCCGGCGTTGATGCCGACGTCGAGGCCCAGGATGCCGAGACCGCCGAGGCACCCGAGGCTGTCGCCGCCACGACCACTGATAAGGAGTAGTTGACTGTGGCAGATTTCGAAGCTACTGATTTTGACTCGGTAAAGATCTCCCTTGCCTCCGCCGACCAGATCCGTTCCTGGTCGCACGGTGAGGTCAAGAAGCCGGAGACCATCAATTACCGTACCCTCAAGCCCGAGAAGGACGGCCTGTTCTGCGAGAAGATCTTCGGTCCCGCCAAGGACTGGGAGTGCTCCTGCGGCAAGTACAAGGGCATCCGCTTTAAGGGCATCGTCTGCGAGCGCTGCGGCGTCGAGGTCACCTCGGCCAAGGTGCGTCGCGACCGCATGGGCCACATCGAGCTCGCCGCTCCCGTGTCCCACATCTGGTACTTCAAGAGCCCCACGAGCTTCCCGATGAGCCGTATGCTCGACATCAAGTCCAAGGACCTCGAGAAGGTTCTGTACTTTGCCAGCTACATCATCACCGAGGTCGACTACGAGGCTCGCGAGGCCGACGCTGACGACCTGCGAGAGGAGCTCGCCGCCGATCTGGAAGAGTTCGATGCCGAGTGCGCCCGCCAGATCGAGTCCCTCAAGGAGCAGGGCAACCCCGAGAACTTTGACGAGTTCTCCGACGAGGAGCCGCTGACCCCCGAGGAGATCGCCTCTGGCATCGTCGACATCGAGGAAGAGTGCAAGGACGAGAAGCAGCTCCGCACGGACGCCTTCAACGCCTTCATGAAGCTCACCGAGCGCGACCTCATCTCCGATGAGCCGCTGTTCCGCGAGATGACCCGTTACTACTCCATGTACTTCAAGGGTGGTATGGGTGCCGAGGCCGTCCGCGACCTGCTCGCTGCCATCGACCTCCCCTCCGAGGCCGAGAAGCTCAAGGCCATCATCGCCGACGAGGACTCCCAGAAGCAGAAGCGCGAGAAGGCCGTCAAGCGCCTCGAGGTCGTTGACGCCTTCCTGAAGGGCGGCAACAGCCCCGCGAACATGATCCTGGATGTCATCCCGGTCATTCCGCCCGATCTGCGCCCGATGGTCCAGCTCGACGGCGGCCGCTTCGCCGCGTCCGACCTCAACGACCTGTATCGTCGCGTGATCAACCGTAACAACCGACTCAAGCGCCTGCTCGACCTGGACGCCCCCGCGATCATCGTGAACAACGAGAAGCGCATGCTCCAGGAGTCCGTGGACGCCCTGTTCGACAACGGCCGTCGTGGTCGCCCGGTCTCTGGCCGTGGCGGTCGCCCGCTCAAGTCGCTCGCCGAGGCCCTCAAGGGCAAGCAGGGTCGTTTCCGTCAGAACCTGCTGGGTAAGCGTGTCGACTACTCCGGCCGTTCGGTAATCGTTACCGACCCCAAGCTGCTGCTGCACCAGTGCGGTCTGCCCAAGACCATGGCGCTGGAGCTCTTCAAGCCCTTCGTCATGAAGCGCCTGGTCGAGCTTGGCAAGGTTGAGAACATCAAGGGCGCCAAACGCGCTATCGACCGCGGTGCCACCTTTGTGTGGGATATCCTCGAAGAGGTCATCGACGGCCGCGTCGTGCTGCTCAACCGTGCACCGACCCTGCACCGTCTGTCCATCCAGGCCTTTGAGCCGGTGCTGGTCGAGGGCAAGGCTATCCACCTGCATCCGCTGGTCTGCTCGCCCTTCAACGCCGACTTCGACGGCGACCAGATGTCGGTCCACGTGCCGCTGTCCAGCCAGGCTCAGGCCGAGGCTCGCGTGCTCATGCTCTCTGCGAACAACCTGCGCTCGCCGGCATCCGGCAAGCCGGTCAACATCCCTTCGCAGGACATGATCATCGGTGTGTACTACCTGACCCAGGTCCGCGACGGTCTGCCGGGCGAGAACCACGTGTTCTCGAGCTTCGACGACGCGCTGCACGCCTATGACTGCCGCTCCGAGGTCGACATGCAGGCCAAGATCCAGGTCCGCGTGTCTGCCGAGAACGCCAACGTCATCAACGAGGACGGCACCCGTATCTTCCGCGTCAAGAACGGCAAGAACGAGTTTGTCGACTACGACGTCACCGGCAACAAGACCGCTCGCTTCGAGACGTCTATCGGCCGCATCATCTTCAACCGCCAGTGCCTGCCCGAAGACTATGAGTTCATGAACTACAAGATGGTCAAGGGCGACGTGGCCAAGCTGGTTGCAGACTGCTGCGATCGTTACCCCGAGGCCAAGGTCGGCCCGATCCTCGACGCCATCAAGTACTCCGGCTTCCACTACGCTACCCGCGCCGGCCTCACCATCTCGGTGTGGGACGCTCTCATCCCTGCCGAGAAGCAGGAGCTGCTCGACCGCGCCCAGGCCAACGTCGACCAGATCAACGAGTACTTCGAGGAGGGCTTCATCAACGAGACGGAGCGCCACATCGAAGTCGTTAACGAGTGGACCGCTTGTACCGATAAGGTTGCAGCGCTCATGCTCGACATGTTCGACGAGGAGAACCCGCTGTACATGATGGCCGACTCCGGCGCCCGTGGTTCTAAGACCCAGCTGCGTCAGCTCGGTGGCATGCGTGGCCTGATGGCAGACATGTCCGGCGAGACGATCGACCTTCCCATTAAGGCGAACTTCCGCGAGGGCCTGCTGCCGCTCGAGTACTTCATTTCGACCTACGGCGCCCGTAAGGGCCTGGTCGATACCGCATCCCACACCTCGGACTCTGGTTACCTGACCCGTCGCCTGGTCGACGTGGCCCAGGACGTCATTGTCCGCGAGGAGGACTGCGGTACGCACGAGGGCGTCACCTACAACCTCATCATCCCCGGCACCACCGACCTCAACACCGACCTCGTCGGCCGTTGCTTCATCGAGGACGTCGTGGCTCCCGATGGCACCGTGCTCTTTGAGCAGGATGGCTACATCGAGAAGGTCGCCGACATCCAGAAGATGGTCGATGCAGGCCTCAAGAAGGTCAAGCTCCGCGCGCTGCTCACCTGCCGCTCCAAGTACGGCGTGTGCCAGAAGTGCTACGGCTGGGATCTTTCCACCCGTCGTCCGGTCGCCATCGGTACTGCCGTCGGCATTATTGCCGCCCAGTCCATCGGCGAGCCCGGTACGCAGCTTACGATGCGTACCATTCACTCCGGCGGCGTCGCTGGCGTCGACGATATTACGCAGGGTCTGCCTACGGTCAGCCGTATGTTCGATATCGTCGGCAACGTCAACGAGAAGATTCTGGGTCGCGAGGCCGAGCTGGCTCCGTACTCCGGTCACCTCTCGATTAAGCCCGAGAAGTCCGAGTACGTGCTGACGCTCACCGACTCCGAGGATCACACGCGTGTTCTCGACGAGCGTCGCGTCCCCGCTTCGGTGCGCTTTATGCCCGAGATCGAGGACGGCTGCGAGGTTCGCGCCGGCGATCAGATCACCAAGGGCTTCGTCAACTTCCGCAATCTGCGCAAGCTGACCGACATCGAGTCGACGATGCACACCTTCGTCGAGAGCGTCAAGGACGTCTACACCAGCCAGGGCGTCGACCTGAACGACAAGCACATCGAGGTGCTCGCACGTCAGATGCTGCGTCGCGTTCAGATCACCAACCCCGGCGACTCCAAGTACCTGCTTGGTCAGTACGTTGACCGCTACGAGTTCGCCGATGAGGTCGAGCGCGTTGCCCGTCTGGGCGGTCAGGCTCCCGTGGCCGAGCCCGTCATCCTGGGTACGCTCAAGGTCGCGTCCAACATCGACTCCTGGCTGTCGAGCGCTTCGTTCATCCGTACCGCCGGCGTCCTTACCGAGGCTGCCATCGAGGGCAAGGTCGACCACCTGCTCGACCTTAAGTCCAACGTCATCGTCGGTAAGAAGATCCCGGCTGGTACTGGCCTCAAGCCGTACGCCAACGCCAAGCTGACGTATCGCACGGCCGACGGCTACGTGGACATCGACGGCCCGGCTTCGCCCAACGCCAAGTCGCTGCCCGAGTGGGCTCCTGTGGAGCTCAAGGACCTGGACGAGCAGCTCCCGCAGCAGCTCGACTGGGCCGGCTACGACGAGTTCGGCGGTGCTGACGGTTCGTTCACCCGCAACGGCCACACCATCTCCGCCGAGAAGGCTCGCCTGTACCTGTTCGACGACCTGGGCGTGTCGCAGCGCTGGACCAACAAGTTCAGCGAGGTCGGCATCGAGACGGTCGGCGACCTGGTCGGTAAGTCCGAGGAGGATCTGCTGCGCATCGATGGCATCGGTGCCAAGGCGATCGAGGAGCTCCGTGACGGCCTGGAGGCCCACGACCTGCTCTACATCCTCGAGAACAACGACGATGTTGCCGACGAGGAAGACCTCTCGCAGCTGCTGCAGATGGTCTTTAGCCCCGACGGTCCGGACGACATCCTGCTGGGCACCTCCGCCGCGCCGACGCATCACGCCGACGCCGACGAGGAGCTCCTGGGCGCCCCGATCGACGACAAGAAGGCTCCCGCCAACGGTGCCATCAATGAGGACATGGCTTCCCTCGACGAGCTGCTCAACCAGCTCGTGGACACCGACGACGCCGAAGAGGCAAAGGACAACGACGAGGAGTAACTAGTTCCGCCGTTCTAACGAACGGCGGCGACCTCCGTCGCTGCGCGGCCCCCAGAGCTACAATCTGTCATTCAAAAGGCAGGGCATGACCAAAAGGTCAATGCCCTGCCTTTTTTATGCCACCTTGTACGCTCTGGGGGCCGCTCGCTTGCGTATGCTCAACCTGTTGCGTTCCATTGGTCCCCTGCCAAAAAGGGACAGGTTTATTTTGGTAGGTTTTTCCTGCTTGAATTTGAAACATTCCGTTCGGTCAAAGCGTATCTATGGTGAGGGCCTCATCAAGAATCATTAACGTCACCGGGAGGTGATTATGGAAGAACAAGCATTTAGACAGGCGGTCGAAGATCACCGGGATGTCGTGTTTCGAATCGCATTGACGTACCTGCGCGATCGTGCCGATGCCGACGATGTTGCCCAGGATGTCTTTCTTAAGCTGCTTAAAAGCGATGGACATTTTGAAAGTCGGGAACATCTTCGCCGATGGCTTATCCGGGTCACGATCAATGAATGTAAATCGCTATTTCGAAAGCCATGGAGGCGTGTGGAGGATATTGAGAACCTGGCCGATTCGCTTTCGGCGGCGCAGGATGAGACCAAGGCGGTCCTGTCAGACGTTATGCGACTTCCGGAGCGATTCCGTGTTCCCATCGTGCTCTATTACTATCTGGGCTTTTCGACCTCAGAGATTGCCGAGTTACTGCATGTGCCAGCCGCTACCGTTCGAACGCGTTTAGCTCGCGGTCGATCGAAGCTCAAATTCATCCTAGAGGAGGGCGACCGTGAAATCCAATCAAATCAAGCAGGCCTTCGAGTCCGTCCAAGCCGATAGCGATCTTGCTGACCGTGTTCTTTATGCCGCTGCTGGTGAGCCGCTTCGCCGAAAGGGTCACGCGAAGCCACTGTATGTTGCCGTAATCGGATGTCTTGCCGGAGTTTTGGTGACTGGAGGAGTCGCCTACGCCGTTGTCAATTCCAGATATTTTGCCTCAGCCTGGGGAAACCACGGCAACGGGGATTCCATCACCTGGACCAACGGCGGCTCATCGGGGACTAAATACACCTACACCAGAGAGTTTGGTGATGGCATCGCGCCCCAAAGCCTGGAGGGTGCAGTCCAGGAGGTTAATCTGTCCGTCGAGGGCAACGGCTATACACTCGACATTCATGATATGGCTATCGATAAAAACGGTTGCGGTGCCGTGACGTTTACGTTGTCCAATCCAAATGGTGTTAACTACTACAAGCCGGCAGCAGAGACTGGCGAACTTGTTCTCTATGGTGAAGAAGAACAAGGCATCGGCACGCCCAGCATGAACTTCGGCGAGGAATGGGCTGACACACGCTGCACAATTGATAAGGACACATCAAGCGACACGGTCATTAATGGCACGATGTACTTTGCTTCTATGGATCGCGAGCGAGGTTTTCAACATGCGGTCACCTGGAATATCTCGTGGACCGAGGGCGAAGGCGAGGATGCGAAGCCGTTCGAGGCATCGACGCCCGAGTTTAGCGTTGGAGCGTACGTCGATACAAAGGAACTCCGCTCCGGTGACTCGCCTCTTGAGATTAGCCCGTTTTCCATCCAGACGCACATCGATGATTTGGGCTATGAAGCGGTTGATAATAAGCTGACCGTCAGCTACAAGGATGGATCGGAGCAGATTATCGAAGATGACGACGCAGGGGTGTTCAACTTATATTTTTCTTATGCGCGCAATAGCGGAGAGAACATCTGGGTGCCAACGAAGTTGATCGATGTCGACCAAGTGGTCTCAGTAACGCTTGAGGGCACGAGGTGCACGTCAACAGGAGAGACCGAAACAGAACTACCCTTTACTATCATCTATTCGTAAGATTTGGGGCCGCTTCCTACTAGGGGAAGCGGCCTCTTTTGCGTTAAATGGAAACGCCGCCGATTTCCACGCGACAGATGAGAGCAGATCATCGCTGGAGTGCGACGTTTCCCCAGATAAAATCGACCAAAATAAACCTGTCCCTTTTTGGCAGGTAACGTTGCCCCAACGAGCACGTCGGATTCCCGGGCCGGGCGGCACAGGGGTTAAGTTTGTCGCGAGTTCCGCACGAGCCGGAGGCCACTTAATGTGGCCTCCGTGCGAGCCAGGACTGTAGAGCAGCAAACTTAACCCCTGTGCCGCCCGGCCCGGGAATCCCCCCCCGCGCGCACAGGAGGGGATTCCTTTTGTGTAGGCTTTGCGGAAATGTGCCAATTTTGGGATACGCCCGGCGGCGTGGTCTGTTGACGGCACAGCTAACGGCACGTATCCTATCGAACTGCGTGTTTCGTAGGGGGATGCTGACCCCTCGATTCAAGCCGTTGCACTTTACAGAAAGCTGGAATCATTCGAGAAGGAGTACGCTTTGCCTACTATTAACCAGCTGGTTCGCCAGGGCCGTCGTTCCGTGCCCAAGAAGTCCAAGAACGCTGCTCTGCAGCACAACTCCCAGAAGCGCGGCGTGTGCACCCGCGTCTTCACCACGAGCCCCAAGAAGCCGAACTCGGCTCTTCGTAAGGTTGCCCGTGTTCGCCTCGTCAACGGCATCGAAGTTACTGCTTACATCCCGGGTGAGGGCCACAACCTGCAGGAGCACTCCATCGTGCTCGTCCGCGGCGGTCGTGTCCGTGACCTCCCTGGTGTCCGTTATCACGTCATCCGTGGCGCCTACGACGCTGCTCCGGTCCAGAACCGTATGCAGGCCCGTTCCAAGTACGGTGCTAAGCGCCCCAAGGCTAAATAAGCCAGATAACGTTTTGATACTTTCGCCGTGTGCCGTCTTGAGCGCCGCACGGTAGACACTTAAGGAGATTTCACATGCCGCGTCGTGCAGCAGCTAATCGTCGTGAGGTTCAGCCTGACGCCGTTTACAACAACCGCCTGGTGACTCAGCTCATCAACAAGGTCCTTCTTGATGGCAAGAAGGCCACCGCTGAGCGCATCGTTTACACCGCTTTCGAGATCGTTGCCGAGAAGTCCGAGGGTGGCGACGCTCTCGCCACCTTCAAGAAGGCTATGGACAACGTCAAGCCTACGCTCGAGGTCAAGCCCAAGCGTGTCGGTGGCGCTACCTATCAGGTCCCGATGGAGGTCAACTCCCGTCGTTCCACCGCTCTGGGTATCCGCTGGATCGTCAACTTCTCCCGCGCTCGCAAGGAGAAGACCATGGCCGAGCGTCTCGCCAACGAGATCCTCGACGCCTCCAACGGCCTGGGCGCTTCCGTCAAGAAGCGTGAGGACGTCTTCAAGATGGCCGAGGCCAACCGCGCGTTCTCTCACTATCGTTGGTAAGTTAAGGTAAGGAACTAACATGGCTAAGCCTAAGTACAAGCTTTCCGATACCCGTAACATCGGCATCATGGCTCACATCGATGCCGGTAAGACCACCACGACCGAGCGTATTCTTTACTACACCGGTAAGACCCACAAGATCGGTGAGGTCCATGAGGGCGCTGCCACCATGGACTGGATGGTTCAGGAGCAGGAGCGCGGCGTAACCATTACCTCCGCTGCTACCACGTGCTTCTGGAACAAGGACGGTAAGGACTACCGCATCCAGATCATCGACACCCCGGGCCACGTTGACTTTACCGCCGAGGTCGAGCGCTGCCTGCGCGTCCTCGATGGCGCTGTCGCCGTCTTCGACGCCGTTGCCGGCGTTCAGCCCCAGTCTGAGACCGTTTGGCGTCAGGCTTCTACCTTCAACGTCCCCCGTATCGCCTTCATCAACAAGTATGACCGCGTGGGCGCTGACTTCTTCAACGCTATCGAGACCATGAAGGATCGTCTCGACGCTAACGCCGTGGCCGCTCAGGTCCCGATGGGCGCCGAGGACAACTTCTGGGGCGTCATCGACCTCGTCACCATGACCGCATGGGACTTCAAGGCCGACGACAAGGGCATGACCTACCCCGAGCCGATGGACGAGATCCCGGCTGAGTTCGCCGACATCGCTGCCACCAAGCGCGAGGAGCTCCTCGACGCTGCTGCCAGCTTTGACGACGAGCTCATGGAGAAGATCCTCATGGAGGAGGACTTCACCGTCGAGGAGCTCAAGGCTGCTCTGCGCAAGGGCGTTCTGGCCAACGAGCTCAACCTCGTCTTCGTGGGCTCCGCCTACAAGAACAAGGGCGTCCAGGAGCTGCTCGACGCTGTCGTCGACTACCTGCCCAGCCCGCTCGACGTCGAGGCCGTCACCGGTACCGATCCGGACACCGGCGAGGAGATCGAGCGTCATCCTTCCTTCGACGAGCCCTTCTCCGGCCTGGTCTTCAAGATCATGACCGACCCGTTCGTCGGTAAGCTCACCTATGTCCGCGTTTACTCCGGCCGTGCCGAGTCCGGCTCCTACGTGGTCAACGCTTCCAACGGTCAGCGCGAGCGCCTCGGCCGCATCCTCGAGATGAACGCCGCCGAGCGTATCGACCGTGACGACGCTGCCGCCGGCGACATCGTCGCTTGCGTCGGCTTCAAGAACTCCACCACCGGCGACACCCTGTGCGCTGAGGGCAAGGAGATCGTCCTCGAGAAGATCGAGTTCGCTAAGCCCGTTATCGACGTTGCCATCGAGCCCAAGACCAAGGCCGAGCAGGACAAGATGTCCCTTGCTCTGACCAAGCTCGCCGAGGAGGACCCGACCTTCCAGGTGTCCACCAACCACGAGACCGGCCAGACCATCATCGCCGGCATGGGCGAGCTGCACCTCGAGATCATCGTCGACCGTCTGCTCCGCGAGTTCAAGGTTGACGCTAACGTTGGTAAGCCCCAGGTTGCCTACCGCGAGACCGCTGGTCACGACGTCGAGAAGGCTGAGGGCAAGTTCGTCCGTCAGTCCGGCGGTCGCGGTCAGTACGGCCACGCCGTCATCAAGCTCGAGAAGATGGAGGAGGGCTTCGGCTACGAGTTCGTCAACGCTATCGTCGGCGGCGTCGTGCCCAAGGAGTACATCCCGTCCATCGACAAGGGCATCCAGGAGGCCCTGAACACCGGTGTTATCGCCGGCTTCCCGGTCCTCGACGTTAAGGTCACCCTGTTCGACGGTTCTTACCACGAGGTCGACTCCTCCGAGGCCGCCTTCAAGATCGCCGGTTCCATGGCTATCAAGGACGCCCTCAAGAAGTCCGATCCGCAGCTGCTCGAGCCGATCATGGCTGTCGAGGTTGAGACCCCCGAGCAGTACATGGGCGACGTTATGGGCAACCTCTCCGGTCGCCGCGGCAAGATCGAGGGCATGGAGGATCGCAAGAACAGCAAGCTCATCCGTGCCAAGGTGCCGCTGGGCGAGATGTTCGGTTACGCTACCGACCTTCGCTCCCAGACCCAGGGCCGTGCATCCTACACGATGCAGTTCGACTCTTATGAGCCCGCGCCCAAGTCCATCGTGGACGAGGTCATGAGCAAGAACGCCTAAGTTCGAGCTCCCTGTTACGTAATCCGCGAGAACATCTCTCGCACTCTTTGGAGGTTTAAGTTGGCTACCCAGAAGATCCGCATTCGCCTCAAGGGCTATGATCACGAGGTCGTCGATCAGTCCGCGAAGCTCATCGTCGAGACCGCTCAGAAGACCGGCGCTCGCGTTTCCGGTCCTGTCCCCCTGCCCACCGAGCGCAACCTGTACACGGTTATCCGCTCGCCGCACGTGAACAAGGACTCCCGTGAGCAGTTCGAGATGCGCACCCACAAGCGCCTCATCGACATCCTCGACCCCACCTCGGGCACCGTTGATTCGCTCATGCGTCTCGACCTCCCCGCTGGCGTCGACATCGACATCAAGCTCTAAGCGATATCGCTCATAGCTTAAAGGGCCCCGCTGCCGTAACGGCAGCGGGGCCCTTTTGTTTTTAATGATGGCTTGGACTGCGGGGTAATGCTGCCGAGTAGGTGGTTGCGGCGCCCTATTCGCTCAAGGGACGCAGCGATGCCTCCTCAAAATGGAAAGATCGAAAGCCGTCTTCCGTTTCGATGCACGCGCGACCAAAGCCATCGACCGTTGTAAAGATGCCACGCGCCAGCTCGTCCTCAGCGGGGGAGCGGGCGATAACGTGCTCCCCGATCCAATTGAGGTGAGCGATATATTCGTCGTGGACGGGCGCGAGCGGACCGGCGTCTTCTTCCTTGGCGTTGAGGCGCTCTGCCCAGGCATCTACAGCGTCTATAACTGCGTGATAGACCTCATCGAGGAGCATGTCGACGGCGGGAACGTTCTTGTTGAGGTCTGACAGGCCGATTGCTGGCAGGCCGCCATCGGGAACCTCCGCGGGCACATAGTTCACGTTAACGCCGATGCCACAGACCGCAAAGGGGTTGCCTTCGTTATCGCGTGCGGCCTCGACTAGAATGCCGCCGAGTTTGCGTCCACGCGCGACCAGGTCGTTGGGCCATTTGAGGCCAATCTCGTTTGCAAGACCCTGCTTTTCGAGTGCCTCGAGCACCGCTAGACCGCTGACGGCGGCAAGACCAGAGTACTTTGCGGGATTAACGCATGGACGCAGGACAATCGAAAGCAATAGGTTGCCGGCGGTTGAATCCCACTTGTGGCCGCGCCGGCCGCGTCCTGCCGTTTGCGCGCGGGCGGCAAGTCCTGTGCCGTGCGGCGCACCCTGTTTTCCTGCCTCGAGCAGGTCATCGTTGGTCGATCCGGTTACGTCGACAATCGTTAATTGGGCATCCATAGCGGCTGCTACCTCCTTATTGAATAAGTGAATGACGCAATGGTGTCGAGAGATAGACACAATGTGAAGCCTTTGTCGCATTTGGACAATTTAATGTTAACACGTCAACAAAGACTGAAATGCGTTATCCTCTCTTGGTCGATGTAAACACGTCAACAACTCAAAGGAGGTTAGTGATGGGTTTCACGATTCTTGGAACAGGCTCGGCGCTTCCTGAGCGCAGCGTTTCCAATGACGAGCTGTCTGAGTTCCTCGATACCTCGGATGAGTGGATTTTTACTCGCACAGGTATCAAGAGCCGCCACGTCTGCACCACCGAGTCACTTGACGACCTTGCCGTAGCGGCGAGCGAGCGGGCACTCCAGGTGTCCGGAATCGACGCGAGCCAGCTGGATCTGATCGTCTGCTCGACGACGACGGGTGACCACCTTGTTCCCGCCGAGGCGTGTGCCGTTGCTGAGCGCCTGGGTGCCACATGTCCAGCCTTCGACGTTTCGGCGGCTTGTGCCGGCTTCGTATTTGCGCTCGATGTCGCCGAGGGCTATATCGCTCGAGGACGAGCCAAGCATGTGCTTGTCGTTGCCTCCGAGCAGATGACGCGCGCCCTTGACTGGTCAGACCGCGCCACGTGCGTGCTCTTTGGCGACGGCGCGGGCGCTGCAGTGATAGGGGCTGGGGGAGACAACCCCCTTGCCGTTGAGCTTTCGACGGCGCCCGACGTCGAGACGTTGCGCGTTCCCGGTCTGGTCGGCACCTCGCCGTTTAAGGACTCCGCAGATAGCGCGAGCGTGCTGTCCATGAATGGTCGCCGCGTGTTCAAGTTCGGCGTCAACGCCATCTGCGACACGGTCCATAAGCTTGCGAGCGATGCGGGCATTTCGGTCGAAGACATCGATCATTTTGTATTCCATCAGGCTAACGAACGAATCCTGAGTCAGGCGGTCAAGCGTCTCGGCGTGCCAGACGAGCGCGTGGTTCGAACGCTACGCGAGACCGGCAACATTTCGAGCGCCTGCATTCCCTTTGCGCTTGACCGGCTGGCACGTACCGACGCACTGAATGAGGACGACACCATCGCCCTCGTTGGATTTGGCGCCGGTCTGGATATAGGTGGCTATCTGCTTCGTTGGAAGTAGTCGCACATAGGAAATAAAAACGCCCCTAGGGCACAAACAAAGGAGAACTACCATGGCAGATCAGAAGACCTTCGAGCGCGTTTGCGACGTTATCCGCGAGACCGCCGGTCTTGACGATGTCGAGATGAAGCCCGAGTCCACGCTCGAGGAGATTGGTCTCGACAGCCTGGGCACCGTCGAGATCCTCGTTGCCGTCGAGGACGAGTTTGGCATCCAGCTCGATACCGAGGAGAACCCCAAGACGGTCGGCGAGTTCGCCGATACGGTCGAGGCGGCATTGGAGAAGTAGAGATGCTCAAGACTCCTCTCTGCGATCTGCTCGGCATCGAAAAGCCCGTGTTCCAGGGCGGCATGGCCTGGATTGCCGATGCGTCGCTGGCATCGGCCGTATCCGAGGCGGGTGGCTTAGGGATTATCGCGGCCATGAACGCCGACGCCAACTGGCTTCGCGACCAGATTCACGAGCTGCGCGCCAGGACGGATAAGCCCTTTGGCGTCAACGTTATGCTCATGAGCCCGTTTGCCGACGAGGTCGCGCAGGTTGTGATTGACGAGCGGGTGCCGGTCGTCGTGACGGGTGCCGGTAATCCCACCAAGTACATGAAGGCCTGGAGCGAGGCGGGCATCAAGGTCATCCCGGTCGTTGCCTCGGTGGCGCTAGCGCGCCTCGTGGCACGTCGTGGAGCCACGGCGGTTGTTGCCGAGGGTACCGAATCGGGCGGCCATATTGGCGACACCTCGACGATGGCACTGGTGCCGCAGGTCGTCGATGCGGTCGACATTCCCGTCGTGGCTGCCGGCGGTATTGCCGACGGCCGCGGCATGGCGGCCGCCTTTATGCTGGGCGCCGCCGGCGCGCAAGTGGGTACGCGCTTTCTGGTCGCAGACGAGTGCACCGTATCGGAGCAGTACAAGGAGATGGTCCTGAAGGCCAACGACACCTCGACGCGTGCGACCGGCCGTTCGACGGGACACCCGGTGCGCGCCCTCAAGAGCCCCTTCACCAACGCCTATGCCAAGAGCGAGGGTTCCGGTGCGAGTGCCGAGGAGCTCGGTGCTATGGGAACCGGTGCGCTGCGTAAGGCCGCAAAGGACGGCAACTACGAAGAGGGTTCGTTTTTGTGTGGACAGATTGCCGGCATGGTCAACGAGCGCCAGAGCGCACGTGAAATCGTTGACGACCTGGTCGATGGCGCCGAGCGCGTCCTGAAGGGTGCGTCCGCATGGGTAGCGTAGCGTTTCTGTTTGCCGGCCAGGGTGCCCAACACCCCGCGATGGGCGTCGACCTGATCGAGGCATCGCCGGCGGCTGCCGAGGTGTTCGCCATTGCCGACGAGGTGCGCCCGGGGACCAGCGAGCAGTGCCGGAGCGCCTCCAAGGAGGAGCTCTCGCAGACCGAGAACACGCAGCCGTGCGTGTTCGTTCACGACCTGGCAGCGGCTACCGCTCTGCGTGAGCGCGGCGTGGTGCCCGCCGCCTGTGCGGGATTCTCGCTGGGCGAGGTCGCCGCGCTCACCTTTGCGGGGGCATTCGATACGCGAGCGGGCTTTGAGCTCGTGTGCGAGCGCGCGGCGCTGATGGCCGCGGCTGCCGAGCGCCATCCGGGCGGCATGCGCGCCGTCATCAAGCTCGATGCGGTGCAAGTCGAGGGCCTGGCAAAACAGGCCGGCGAGGACTGCTGGCCGGTCAACTACAACAGTCCGCAGCAGACGGTTGTGGCCGGAGCGTCCGAGGCGCTGCAGGAGCTCGACGTCCTAGTAAAAGAGGCTGGCGGCCGCGCTATGAAAGTCGCGGTGTCGGGTGCATTCCATAGCCCCTATATGGCCGAGGCGACTGAGGGGCTGGCGACGTATATCCAAGCCGGTCACGCGCCGTCCCCGTTGCTCATTCCTGTTATGGCAAATATGACGGCGGCACCCTATCCGGCCGACCCACAGGCGGCATCGGAGGTGCTGGCCAACCAGTTGAGTCATGCCGTGCGCTGGGTCGACACGCTGCATGCTCTGCAGGATCAAGGCATCGACACGTTTATTGAGGTCGGTCCCGGCAAAACGCTGTCCGGCTTGGTCAAGCGTACGCTGAGCGACGTTCGTGTGTATTCGTGCGAAACGACCGAGCAGGTCGCAGCTATTGCCGACGAGGTCGCATAGTCCACAGGGCTGTAACCCGAAAGGAATGACATGGGCAACTTGAACAACGGCGCGCTCGAGCGCAACGACTCACGTCGCGTGGCACTGGTCACGGGCGGCTCGCGGGGTATCGGCCGCGCCTGCGCTGTCGGTCTGGCGGAGGACGGCTACGATATCGCCGTCGTCTATGCCGGTAGCGCAGATGCGGCGCGCGAGACGTGCGAAGCCTGTGAGGCGGCTGGCGCCACGGCGCGCTCATATCAATGTGACGTGGCCGACCCCGCTGCCGTCAACGCGTGCGTGGAAGCGGTCCTCAACGACTTTGGCTCCATTTGGGCGCTCGTCAACAACGCTGGCATCACCCGCGATGGCCTGCTCGTGCGCATGGGCGATGACGCCTTCGATCGCGTGCTCGATGTCAATCTTAAAGGAACGTTTAACACGACGCGCGCGCTCACCAAGACCTTTATGCGCCAGCGCGGCGGTTGCGTCATCAACATGAGCTCGGTTGTGGGCCTGATGGGCAATGCCGGGCAGGCCAACTACGCCGCCTCCAAGGCGGGCGTCATCGGTCTGACCAAGGCGGTGGCGCGCGAGCTTGCGCCACGCGGCGTACGAGTGAACGCGGTCGCCCCCGGGTTTGTCGAGACCGATATGACGGCAAAGCTATCGGATAAGGTTCGCGCGGCAACCGAGGAGCAGATTCCCCTAAAGCGCATGGCGCACCCCGAGGAAGTGGCCGGCGTGGTGCGCTTTTTGGCGAGTGATGCGGCTGCCTACATTACGGGCGAGGTCGTGCGCGTCGACGGCGGAATGGCGATGTAGAAACCAGGGCCGAACAACGGCTTGAATGAGGAGACCATGATGGAACAGAGAGTTGCAATCACCGGTATCGGTGCCGTATCGCCGCTCGGTAACACGGCGCTTGCTACCTGGGCGGCCATGTGCGCCGGCACGTGCGGCATCGGCCCGATCACGCACTTCGATACCGATGCGTTTGCCGTTAAGGTGGCGGCCGAGGTCAAGGGTTTTGACGGCAACGAGTACTTTGGCAAGCGTGACGCCAAGCACCTGGACCCCTGCGTTCAGTTTGCCCTGGCAGCGTCGGACGAGGCCATGCACGATGCGGGCTTTGATGTCGAGGGCGCCATCGATCACGGGCGCCTGGGCGTCTACGTGGGTTCAGGCGTGGGCGGCATGCAGACACTCGTCGACAACGTCCACACGATTGCCGATCGGGGGCCTCGCCGTGCATCGCCCTATATGATTGCGATGATGATCCCCAACATGGCGTCGGGCAATATCGCGATCCGCCACAAGGCAAAAGGCCCGACCCTGCCCGTGGTGACTGCGTGCGCGACCTCGGCCCATGCCGTGGGCGAGGCGTTCCGCGCCATCAAGCACGGCTATGCCGATGCAATCCTGGCTGGCGGTGCCGAGGCCGCAATCATCCCCGATGCCGTTGCGGGCTTTACGTCCTGCCGCGCATTGACCACCAACCCCGATCCCGCGACGGCTTGCCGCCCGTTCGATGCAGACCGCGACGGCTTTGTGATGGGCGAGGGCGCCTGCGTGCTCGTGCTCGAGGGCATGGAGCATGCGCAGGCGCGCGGTGCGCACATTTATGCCGAGGTCGTGGGTTACGGCAACACCGATGATGCCTACCACATCACGAGTCCCGACCCGGACGCGGCAGGCATCGCCCGTGCGATATCGCTGGCGGTGGCCGAGGGCGACGTTAAGCCTTCCGAGGGCCTCTACATCAACGCTCACGGCACCTCGACCAAGCTCAACGATTCGTCCGAGACGGCGGGCATTAAGCGTGCGCTTGGCGAGGATGCGGCGCGCGCCGCGCACGTCTCGTCGACCAAGTCGATGACCGGCCACATGATCGGTGCCACGGGCGCCATCGAGGTCATGGCCTGCGCCATGGCGCTCGAGCAGGGCGTGGTGCCGCCGACCATTAACTACCACACACCCGATCCCGCCTGCGATCTTGACTACACGCCCAATCGCGCGGTTCGCGCCGACCTTACCTGGGCGCTTTCGACCAACCTGGGCTTTGGCGGACACAATGCCGCCATCGCGCTGCGTAGATATACGAGGAGCTAGAGCATGGATTCCAAAAGACTTGCCGAGATAGCCGATGTTATGGAGGACCGCGGCCTCACGCGCGTACGCGTTGAGGAGCCCGATGGCACTGCGGTCGAGCTCGAGCGCGCGGGCGCCGCACAGCCGGTTGCCGTGCCCATGCCTATGTCGAGTGCCATGGCCGCTCAAGTTACAGCTCCCACAGTCGCGCCCACCGCACCGGAACCCGCCGCGCAGACACCTGCCGCCGCACCGGAGCCCAAGGGCACCGAGGTGACCGCTCCCATGGTCGGCGTTTTCTATGCTGCCCCGGCACCGGGCGACGAACCGTTTGTGCACGTGGGCTCCAAGGTCAAGGCCGGCGAGACCCTCTGCATCATCGAGGCCATGAAGGTTCTCAACGAGGTGACGGCAGAGGCGGATGGCGAGGTGCTCGAGATCTGCGTGGCCGACGGCGACCTCGTGGAGTTTGGCAGCTGCCTCATGAGGATCGGATAGGTGATATCCATGAACAAAGAAGAGCTCAAGAAGCTGTTGCCGCATCGCGAGCCGATGCTTTTGCTTGACGAAGCCGAGCTGGTGGGCGACGAGGCCCACGGCAAGATCACGATTACGGGCGACGAGTACTTTTTGCAGGGGCATTTTCCGGGAAACCCGGTGGTCCCCGGCGTGATTCAGTGCGAGATGCTCGCCCAGAACTGCTGCGTGCTGCTGATGGGCGATGAGGAGGCGCGCGGCGCGACGCCGTTCTACACGAGTCTGGACAAGGTGCGCTTTAAGCGTCCGGTGCGCCCGGGCGACACGGTGGATCTGGTGTGCTCCATCACGCGTGCGCGCGGGCCGTTCCGCTTTGCGACAGGTACTGCGAGCGTTAACGGTGAGGTTTGCTGCCGCGCCGATATGTCTTTTGCACTCATGCACGAAAAGTAGGGAAGTTTTCATGTTCGACAAAGTGCTCATCGCCAACCGCGGCGAAGTCGCGGTCCGTGTTATCCGCGCGTGCCGCGATATGGGCATCAAGACCGTCGCCGTTTATTCCACGGCCGATGCGGACGCGTTGCACGTGCAGCTTGCCGACGAGGCGTATTGCATCGGCGGCCCGCGTCTTGCCGAGAGCTACCTCAACGACGATGCCGTGCTCACCTGTGCCGTAAAGTCGGGAGCTAAGGCAATTCATCCCGGCTATGGCTTTTTCTCCGAGAAGGCGAGCTTCGTGCGCGACTGCGACAAGTATGGCCTGGCGTTTGTCGGTCCTTCGGCCGAGGTCATCGACAGCATGGGCGACAAGGACGCCGCACGTCGAACGGCTGCTGCGGCGGGCGTGCCCATCGTGCCGGGTTGCGATCTGCTCAAAAGTCCCGAGGAGGCGACGGCCGAGGCCGAGCGCATTGGCTGCCCCGTGCTTATTAAGGCACGTGCCGGCGGTGGCGGCCGCGGCATTCGCAAGGTCGAGCGCGTGGAAGATGCGGCAAAGGCGTTTATCGAGGCGCGCGCCGAGGGCGAGGCCGTTTTTGGCGACGGCGAGTGCTACATGGAGAAGTTCGTCGCGCCGGCGCACCATGTTGAGGTGCAGATTATGGCCGATAAGCAGGGCCATGTGTTTTCGCTCGGCGAGCGCGAGTGCTCGGTGCAGCGCCGCAACCAAAAGCTGATCGAGGAGAGCCCCGCGCCGTGCCTCGACGGACACGACGACATTCGTGCTCGCATGCACAAGGCAGCGCGTGACCTGGCTCGTGCCGTCGGCTACGAAGGAGCCGGTACCATCGAGTTCCTGTATTCGGACGACGGCAATTTCTACTTTATGGAAATGAACACGCGCTTGCAGGTGGAGCATCCGGTTACGGAGTTTGTGACCGATACCGACTTGGTCAAGTGGCAGCTGCGCGTGGCAGCCGGCCAGCCTCTGCCCTTTGAGCAGGAGGACATGCCGGTCCGCAACCACGCCATGGAGTGCCGCATCAATGCCGAAACGCCGGACTTTCTGCCGTCATGCGGAACGGTCACCGCGTT
This sequence comes from uncultured Collinsella sp., assembly GCA_902490565.1. Classification (GTDB taxonomy): domain Bacteria; phylum Actinomycetota; class Coriobacteriia; order Coriobacteriales; family Coriobacteriaceae; genus Collinsella. The sequence goes on from CABUEK010000001.1 coordinate 81,155, forward strand.
GCGTGTGCCGGGTGGTCCGCGCGTGCGCTGGGATTCCGCCATGTTTACCGGTGCGACAGTTCCGCCGTACTACGACTCCATGCTCGGCAAGCTCATCGTGTGTGCGCCCACGCGTGACGGCGCCATTCGCAAGATGCGCTCGGCCCTGGGCGAGCTCGTGATTGAGGGCGTGAGCGAAAACAGCGAGCTTCAACTCGACGTGCTGGCAAACGACGAGTTCTTGTCGGGCATGTACCACACCGATCTGATGGGGCATCTCTATGCTGATGAATAGAAAAGCGAAGACGGTCAACGTCCTCGAGGGGCCGATGACCGAGTCGTGCGCCGAGTTTCCCGCGCGCCACGTGTTTATCAAGTGCCCGGAGTGCCGCCGTGTGATCGATGAGGCACGCCTACACGACAACCTCGAGGTCTGCCCTCGTTGCGGCAAACACTTTCGTGTGAGCGGTCGCGCGCGCATGCGCATGACGGTCGACGAGGGCACGTTTGAGGAATGGGATGCCAATCTGGCGTCGGAGGACTTCCTCTCGTTTCCCGGCTATGCCGACAAGCTCAAGAGCGTGAGCGAGCGTTCGGGCGAGCGCGACGCCGTTGTGTGCGGCAGGGGCAAAATCTGCGGTTGCGATACCGCGCTCTTCTTTATGGACGCTAACTTTATGATGGGCTCGATGGGCTCCGTGGTGGGCGAGAAGATCTGTCGCGCATTTGAGCGTGCGACCGAGCTAGGATTGCCAGTTGTCGGCTTTACCGTTTCGGGCGGTGCACGCATGCAAGAGGGCGTGACCTCGCTTATGCAGATGGCCAAGATTTCTGCGGCGGTTAGGCGCCACAGCGAGGCGGGCGGCCTGTATATCACGGTGCTCACCGACCCCACGACCGGAGGCGTAACCGCGAGCTTTGCCATGGAGGGCGACATTATCCTGGCCGAGCCCGATGCCCTGACGGCATTTGCCGGCCCGCGCGTGATCGAGCAGAACATGCACAAGCGCCTGCCCAAGGGATTCCAGCGCTCCGAGTTTTTGCTGGAGCACGGCTTTTGCGATGCCGTTGTTCCGCGTGGCGAGATTGCGCTCACGGTAGGCGAGCTGCTGGCGCTGCACGAAGGGCACGCGCCCGGCCTGGGGGCACCGCACGAGATTGTGCATACGGGTCGCCGCGGCAAAAAGCTGGGACACTTGTTCAAGCGCTCGACGGCACCAAAAACCGCGCTCGAGATTGTCAAGCAGACCCGCTCGGCAGATCGCGCCACGGCGGGCGAGGTGATCTCGCTGGGCCTGGATGGATTTGTGGAGCTGCACGGCGACCGTTACTTTGGCGACGACGCCGCTGTGGTGGCTGGCATTGGCTGGAAGGACAGGCGCCCCGTAACGGTCATCGCCATCGAGCGCGGCACCACGACCAAAGAGCGTATGCGCCGCAACTTTGGCATGGCGCATCCCGAGGGCTACCGCAAAGCGCGACGCCTGATGCGCCAAGCCGAAAAGTTTGGTCGGCCGGTTCTGTGCCTGGTCGATACTTCGGGCGCGTTTTGCGGCATCGGTGCCGAGGAACGCGGTCAGGGCGAGGCTATCGCCCAGAATCTCATGGAGATGAGCGGCCTTAAGACGCCGATTGTCTCGGTGGTAACAGGCGAGGGCGGCTCTGGCGGCGCGCTGGCGCTGTCCGTGGCCGACCGCATCCTGATGCTCTCGAGCTCGGCCTATTCGGTCGTGAGCCCCGAGGCCTGTGCGTCGATTCTGTGGAAGGATACCGAGCGCGCGAATGAGGCCGCCGAGGCGCTTAAGCTCACGGCTCCCGATCTGTTGGCGCTCGGCATCATCGACGGCATTGTTGACGATAGGGGTCTGTCGCATGAGGAGATCGCCGGCGCCGTCATGTCCTCGGCATTTGATGCCTTCGATACGCTTGGGCGGCTCGACGACGCGACCCTCACAAACCTCCGCTACGAAAAGTACCGCGCAATCGGTCAGTATCGCACGATGTGACAAAGGGACAGTCCGCATGTCACATTGGGAAAGGGTTCCTGTGTCACAAGTTTCTAACACCTCGTTTACAACGACGGTCTCATCAAACGCCATGGCTGTGGTGGATTATCTGTCCAAAAGCATGATGTCGGCGCTGCCGTTTATTGTCTGCGCGGCGTTGTTCCGCACCGTCGCCGTCATTATGGGCGAAGGCATGCTGGGCCTGTGGTCTGCCGATTCCGATATCTATCGCCTGTTCTACAGTTGGCTCTATAACGCCGGCTACTACTTCTTGCCCGTTTATCTTGGTTGGGCGGCCGCTCGCCAGCTCGGTTGCTCGGAGCAGCTGGGCATGATGCTGGGCGGCGTATTGATTGCGCCCGATCTGCTTAAGCTCGTCGATGCCGCATCGACGACGGGGGTATCGATGACTTCCGTGTATGGCCTGCTTCCCGCGCCGGTCAACGATTACACGACGACTGTTATTCCGATTCTCATCTCGGTACCCGTGCTTTGGCAAGTGGAGTGTTTCTTTCAGCGCGTTATCCCTAAGGCCGTGGCGTTTTCGTTTGTTCCGTTTGCGACCATGCTTGTTATGGTTCCGGTTTCGCTGTGTATTACGGCGCCGGCGGGCAGCTATTTGGGCATGCTGTTGGGCCAGCTTATGTTTATGCTTGGCAATTCCGGTGGCATCGTATCGTTGCTCACACTCATGGGGCTTGCCGCGGGCTGGGAGTTCCTTAAGATCGCGGGCGTCAGCAACGTTGTCCTATCGCTCGCCTATGCGCAGTTTATGAGTGTGGGAACGGATTCGTGCATCCTCATCGCCGCGACGATGGCAACGTTTGCCGTTTGGGGCATGCCCTTTGGCGCGTCGCTCCGCGTTGCGGATAAGGACGAGAAGACGCTCATGCTGGGCTATTCAATCTCGGGTGTTCTTGGCGGCGTAAGCGAGCCGGCGCTGTACGGTTGCGGCTTTAAATATGGCAGGTGCCTGACGTGCATGGCCATTGGCGGCGCCGTCGGAGGCCTTGTTGCGGCCGTGGGCCACGTTACGGCCTATACCATCGGCATGACGAATGTCCTCATGGTCATTGGCTTTGCCACGGGCGGCATCCCGAACCTGCTGTGGTGCTGCGTTGCCGGCGGCACGGCATTTGCGGTGTCTGCGGCGCTGAGCTACTGCTTTGGCGTGGTGCCGGCGAAGGGGCAGGCGACGGGGGACGGAGCCGATTCGTCCGAAACAGTGGCGAGCGCTGCTGAAGTAAGCGCATAAACCTGTGCGACAAAAGGACGATTCCTTTGTCACATTCCAAGGCCGTGGCCCGTGTGGGCTGCGGCCTTTTTGTATCTTGAGGACAAAGTGGCTACACTACAATCCGTTTGAGCAATAGATATATAGGTAGTACCGTGGGGGCGGATGCAGATGGTCGAGTGGATAGTTAAGCGCGCGCAGGGCGATCGTGCGCGTGTGGGCACGTTGGCGGGCATGGTGTGTATTGTCGCCAATGTGGCGCTTTGTGCTGCGAAGGGCGCAATCGGTGTGGTTTCGGGATCGGTTTCGATTGTGGCGGATGCCATGAACAACCTGTCCGATGCCAGCTCGAATATCGTGAGCGTGCTGGGCTTTAAGCTGGCGAGCAAGCCGGCCGACCCCGAGCATCCTTACGGCCACGGTCGCTACGAGTATCTCTCGGGATTGGTCGTGGCGGCGCTCGTGCTGCTGATTGGCGTTGAGCTGGTGAAGTCCTCGGTTGAGCGCGTCATTCACCCCGAACCTGTCGAGTTCTCGCTTGCCCTGGTGGCAGTTCTCGTACTTTCGATGGTTGTTAAGCTGTGGATGGCGGCCCTCAACCAAAAGCTCGGCGATCGCATTGAGTCCGAGACGCTGCATGCGACCGCGCAAGATTCCAAGAACGATGTCCTTGCCACGGGCGCCGTGCTGGCGTGCGCAATTGTTTCGCAGGTGACGCACATCAATCTTGACGCGTGGGTCGGCCTTGCCGTTGGCGCCTATATTGGCTGGAGCGGCTTTGAGCTTATCCAAGATACGGTGAGCCCGCTTTTGGGCCAGACGCCCGATCCTAAGCTCGTCGAGCATATCCGCAGCAAGATCATGAGCTATCCCGGCGTCTTGGGCGTCCATGACCTAATGGTTCACGACTACGGCCCAGGCAGGAAGTTCGCAAGCGCTCACGCCGAGATGGCAGCCGAGGCCAGCCCGCTGGAAAGTCACGACACGCTCGATAACATCGAGCAGTCGTTTAGGGACGAGGACGGCATGATCGTCACGCTCCATTACGATCCCATCGTGACCGATGACCCCAAGCTGGCGAGCATGCGCTTGCGCATTCACGCCATGGCCCAACAGATCGATAGCCGCCTTTCGATTCACGATCTGCGCTGTGTGCCGGGTCCCACGCACACCAACGTGATCTTTGACTGCGTGCGTCCCTCGGATCTGCAGATGAGTGCCGAAGACGTAAAACACGCGCTGGCACAACGGGTCGAGTCGGAATACCCCAAGTCGATTGCCAAGATCACGATCGATGAAGACTACGTAGGCCATACCCACGAGTAGGGCTGCGCCGGCAAAGCAAGTTATACAGAAGGGGAGAGCATGAAGCGTCTATATCTACTCCGCCACGGCCAGACAGAATTCAACGTTAAAAAGCTCGTCCAGGGTCGCTGCGATTCACCGCTCACCGATTTGGGCCGTCAGCAAGCCGGGATGGCAGCCGCATGGCTCAAGGCCCACAACGTCGTTCCCGACAAAGTAGCCTCATCACCCTTAGGCCGAGCCATGGACACAGCTCAGCTTGTCGCATGCGAGCTCCTCGGCCCGGACGCAGCACCCGAGCCCTGCGAAGGCATCATCGAGCGCTGCTACGGCACCTTCGAAGAAGGTCCCCACGATGCCCTTCCCACCGACGTCTGGGATCCGGGCGAGGACCTGGTCCCCTTCGGAGGAGAGGGAAGCAAAGCGTTGCAAGAACGCATGGTAGCCACCCTCACCAATCTCATGGGCGCCGAGGGCATCGAAACCCTCCTAGCAGTAAGCCACGGCAGCGCCAGCCGCCAATTCATTAAGGCTGCAGCCCCAGAGGGCTTCAAGCTCCCAGCAAAACTCCCCAACTGTGCCATCATGATCTTCGATTTCGATGAGGCAAAGCCACAAGCAGAAGACGAGCCAATGCAATGCAAGTTCACCCTTCAGCAAATAGTGGACCCTCAACAAAGTCATTAGCCTGAGCGAGCAAGGTTTAGCAGACATCTACGTGGCGTTCCCAGTGTGCGGCGGAGGGGGCGGGCCTGAGACATATTAAGGTTGCTGCTCTACAGTCCTGCTCACGACGGAGAGCACATTAAGTGCTCTCCTGTTCGTGCGGAACTCGCGACAACCTTAATATGTCTCAGGCCCGCCCCCTCCGCCGCACACTGGGAACGTGCCACGCACTTTACCTGCGTAAACAATGTGAGTGAAATATGAATCTCGATGGATACGCCCGCAGCCGTGTATACTAAACAGCTGTGTGAAACCAGGGGAGTATTCTGGCTGGACAAAATGCCTGCTTAATAGGGTTGTCAGGTAGTCCGGACGCAATACAAGGCTGGGGAGCACGTCGTGTAAGTAGTGGTCCTCTAGGGGCGTACGCTCGGTGGTGTACGCATTGTCCCAAGACCACGCGAGAGTTGGGATCATATCTTGATCAGCATGATTCTCGGCCGCAAGATTGGCATGACCCAGGTTTGGGACGAGGACGACAACGTCGTTCCCGTCACGGTCATCCAGGCTGGCCCCTGCGCTGTCTCGCAGGTTAAAACTCAGGCAACCGACGGCTATGACGCCGTCCAGATCGGTTTCGGCGACATCAAAGCCAAGAACGTGAACAAGCCCATGGCTGGTCACTTCGCCAAGGCTGGCGTCGAGCCTGTCCGTTTCCTTCGTGAGGTCCGCGTCGAGAACGGCGAGGAGCACAAGGTCGGCGAGGTCGTCACCGTCGCTGATTTCGCTGATGTCGAGAAGGTCGACGTCATCGGTACCTCCAAGGGTAAGGGCTTCCAGGGTCGCATCAAGCGCTGGGGTCAGCGCCGCGGTCCTATGACGCATGGTTCTCACTTCCAGCGTCACCCCGGTTCTATCGGTCAGTGCGCCTATCCTGCGCGCGTCCTCAAGGGCGTCAAGATGGCCGGTCACATGGGTAACGAGCGCGTTACCGTCAAGAACCTTTCCGTTGTCCGCATCGATGCCGAGCAGAACCTCATCTTGGTCAAGGGCGCTGTCCCGGGTGCCAAGAATGGTCTCGTCGCCATCCGTATGGCCTAAGGGCCCAGCCCATTTAGCCCAGCGTCATACCAAGGAGAACACTTAAATGGCAAAGTTTGAAGTAAAGAACAGCGAGGGCAAGAAGGTCGCCGAGGCCGAGCTCGCCGCTGAGGTGTACGGCATCGAGCCGAACATCCACGTTATGCACCACATCGTCAAGTGCCAAATGGCCTCTTGGCGTCAGGGCACCCAGTCTGCTAAGGGCCGCTCTGAGGTTTCCGGTGGCGGCAAGAAGCCTTGGCGTCAGAAGGGCACCGGCCGTGCCCGCCAGGGTTCCATCCGTGCTGCCCAGTGGCGTCACGGTGGCGTTGTCTTCGCCCCCAAGCCCCGTTCCTACGCTAAGCGTATGAACAACAAGGAGGTCAAGCTGGCTATGCGCTCCGCGCTGTCCGCCAAGCTGGCCGATGGCGAGCTCGTGCTCGTCGACGACTACGGCTTCGAGAAGCCTTCCACCAAGGCTGCCGTCGCCATGCTCAAGGCTCTCGGCCTTGAGGGCAAGCGTCTGACCATCATCGTTCGCGATGAGGACGTCAACGCCTACCTGTCGTTCCGCAACATTCCCAAGACGTTCATCATCACTGCCGACGAGGCCAACACCTACGATCTCGTCAACAACAACGCTGTGCTGATGCCTGCCGACATCGCCGCTCACTTCGGGGAGGTGCTTGCATAAATGACCGCCCACGAGATCATCATCCGTCCGATCGTGTCCGAGCGTTCCTTCTCCGGCATGGAGCTGAACAAGTACACGTTCGAGGTCGCCAAGGATGCTAACAAGTATCAGATCAAGGACGCTGTCGAGGAGATCTTCGGCGTCAAGGTCGTTCGCGTGAACACCCTGACGGTCAAGCCCAAGACCAAGCGCGTGCGCTATGTCGCCGGCAAGACCCGTTCTTGGAAGAAGGCCATCGTCACGCTGGCCGAGGGCGACACCATCGAGGTCTTTGGTAACCAGGCCTAAGACTCGCTGCTGTTGAGTGAGCTCATGCCTCCCAACTAGGGGAGGCGAGAGCTCAAGGTTTTGGGCGTATAAAATGGACACGCCCGGAACCGTGTATACGTCCGGTGTCATCGCACCCGAGGCAGAACCTCGAATCCCTGTCTGCGATGGCTAACGGATTCCTATTGAAAGGGATTGTAATGGCTGTAAAGCACCTTAAGCCGACCTCCGCTGGTAGGCGTTGGCAGACGATCTCCGATTTCTCCGAGATCACCTGCACCAAGCCCGAGAAGTCTCTTCTCGAGCCCCTGCCCAAGAAGGCCGGTCGTAACAACAACGGCCGCATCACCACCCGCCACCAGGGCGGCGGCGTGAAGCGTCGTTACCGCGTGATCGACTTCAAGCGCAACAAGGACGGCGTGCCCGCCAAGGTTGCCACGATCGAGTACGATCCGAACCGTTCCGCTCGCATCGCTCTGCTGCACTACGCTGACGGTGAGAAGCGCTACATCCTGGCCCCCAAGGGCCTCGAGGTCGGTCAGACCATCATGTCCGGTTCTGACGCCGACATCAAGCCGGGCAACGCTCTGCCCCTCGCCGACATCCCCGTCGGTACGCTCATCCACGCCGTCGAGTTCCAGCCGGGCAAGGGCGCTGCTATCGCCCGTTCCGCCGGTAACTCCTGCCAGCTGATGGGTAAGGAGGGCAAGTACGCTATCGTCCGTATGCCTTCCTCCGAGATGCGCCGCATCCTCGTTACCTGCCGCGCCACCGTCGGTGAGGTCGGCAACGCCGATCACTCCAACATCGTCATCGGCAAGGCCGGCCGTAAGCGTCACATGAACGTGCGCCCGACCGTCCGCGGTACCGTCATGAACCCTGTCGACCACCCGCACGGCGGTGGCGAGGGCAAGAACCACACCTCTGGTCGTCCCTCCGTTACCCCCTGGGGTAAGCCGACGAAGGGCCTTCGTACGCGCAAGAAGAAGAAGGTCTCGAACCAGCACATCATTCGTCGCCGTAAGAAGTAATTTCGGATACCGAGTTTTAGGAGAAAGCACTTATGAGCAGAAGTCTCAAAAAGGGCCCGTTCGTGGAGACTCGCCTTCTCTCGCGTATCACCGCGATGAACGAGGCTGGCAAGAAGGACGTCGTGAAGACCTGGTCCCGCGCGTCCACCATCTTCCCCGAGATGGTTGGTCACACCATCGCCGTCCACGACGGCCGCAAGCATGTGCCCGTGTATGTTACCGAGTCCATGGTTGGTCACAAGCTCGGCGAGTTCGCGCCGACTCGTACGTTCCGTGGCCACAAGGCCAAATAGGGGGTTAACCGTAAATGGCAACTAAGTCTATTGAAACTGAGGCCACCGAGGTTCGCGCCGTCGCTAAGTACGTGCGTGTTTCCCCCAGCAAGGCCCGCCTGGTGGTCGATCTGATCCGCCGCAAGCCTGTCGCTCAGGCCTTCGACATCCTCCACTTCTGCGACCGCGCCGTCGCCGTGGATGTCGAGAAGGTTCTCCGTTCCGCCGTTGCGAACGCCGAGAACAACAACGGTCTGCGTGCCGGCAACCTGGTTGTCGCCGCTGCCTATGTTGACGAGGGTCCGACGCTTAAGCGCATCCGTCCCCGCGCCAAGGGTTCCGCTTCTCGCATTCTGAAGCGTACTTCCCACATCACCGTCGTCGTTGCTCCTCGAAAGGAGGCGTAAAGCTGTATGGGTCAGAAAGTCTACCCCACCGGCTTCCGTCTTGGCATCACCGAGAACTGGCGCTCCCGCTGGTTCGCAGAGAAGGATTACGCTAAGACCCTCGGTAACGATCTCGAGATCCGCAAGTACCTCGAGAAGCGTCTTTCCCGCGCAGCTGTCTCCCGCGTCGAGATCGAGCGCGCTGGCGACAAGGTGAAGGTCATTATCCTCACCGCTCGCCCCGGCGTTGTCATCGGTAAGAAGGGTGCCGAGATCGATACCCTCCGCACCGAGCTCGAGAAGGTCGCTGGCGTCTCCAAGGGCCAGCTCTCCGTCGACGTTGTCGAGATCAAGCGCCCCGAGCTCGACGCCAACCTCGTTGCTCAGTCTATCGCCGAGCAGCTCGAGGGCCGCGTTGCCTTCCGTCGCGCTATGCGCAAGGCTGTCCAGTCTGCCCGCAAGGCCGGCGCTAAGGGCATCCGTATCCAGTGCTCCGGTCGTCTCGGCGGTGCCGAGATGGGCCGTCGTGAGTGGTACCGCGAGGGTCGCGTGCCTCTGCACACCCTCCGTGCCAAGATCGACTACGGCACGGCTGTCGCCAGCACCACCATGGGCGCTTGCGGCGTGAAGGTCTGGATCTACCTGGGCGAGAAGCTCCCGGGCCAGCCTGTTCCCAACCCTGCACTCGAGGGCTCTTCCCGTCCTCGTCGTCGTAACTCCGAGAGGAGGGGTCAGTAGTGCTTGCCCCTAAGCGTATTCTTCACCGCAAGGTGCAGCGTGGCTCCATGAAGGGCCAGGCCAAGGGTAATACCGAGCTGCATTTCGGCGAGTTTGGTATCCAGGCTCTCGAGGCCCATTGGATCACCAACCGTCAGATCGAGGCCGCTCGTATTGCCATGACCCGCTACATGAAGCGTGGCGGTCGTGTCTACATCACGATCTTCCCCGATAAGCCCATCACCAAGAAGCCTGCTGAGACTCGCATGGGTTCTGGTAAGGGTAACCCCGAGGAGTGGGTGGCCGTCGTCAAGCCCGGCCGCATCATGTTCGAGGTCAAGGGCGTGCCCGAGGAGGTCGCTCGCGAGGCTCTGCGTCTTGCACAGCACAAGCTTCCCATCAAGACCAAGATTGTTGCTGCCAAGAACGCTGAGCAGCGCATCGAGAAGGAGATGGCTGAGGAGGCCGCTCTCGAGGCCAAGTGGGCTGCTGAGGACGCCGCCGCCGCCAAGGAGGAGAACTAATGAAGCCCGCAGAGATTCGTGAGCTCTCGGACGCTCAGCTCGTTGAGAAGCTGAAGGAAATGCGCGCCGAGCTCTTTAACCTTCGTTTCCAGATGGCCACCAGCCAGCTGGACAACACCGCTCGCGTCAACACCGTGAAGAAGGACATCGCTCGCGTCCTCACGGAGCAGCGCGCCCGCGAGATCGCAGCGGAGAAGTCCGCTGTCGCCGAGTAGGACCTAAGGAGAGAACATGACTGATTCGCGTAACTCGCGTAAGGTCCGTACGGGTGTCGTTACCTCCGTCTCCGGTGCCAAGACCATTGTTGTCACCATCACCGAGCGCAAGCGTCACCCCAAGTACGGCAAGATGATGACCAGCTCCAAGAAGCTGCACGCTCACGACGAGGAGTGCACGGCTGGCGTGGGCGACACCGTCCGCGTTATGGAGACCCGTCCTATGTCCAAGATGAAGCGTTGGCGCCTCATCGAGGTCGTCGAGCGCGCTAAATAAGCAGTCGCTCTTACGACTTGTACGTTTCCGAAGATGTGCGTATGCCTGGCTTGCATGCCACGGGCCGTATAAAGGCTGCGCACCTCTCTTCGGTTCTTAGTTCGGAGGAACATCTACCATGATTCAGATGCAAACCATGCTGAACGTCGCCGACAACTCCGGCGCTCGCAAGATTCGCTGCATCAAGGTGCTTGGCGGTTCCAAGCGTCGTTATGCAGGCATCGGCGATGTGTTCATCGGTGCTGTCCAGGAGGCTACCCCTGGCGCCAACGTCAAGAAGAAGGACGTTGTCCGTTGCGTCGTCGTTCGCACCGTTAAGGAGATCCGCCGCAAGGATGGCTCCTACATTCGCTTTGATGAGAACGCCTGCGTTGTCATCAACAACGATGGTTCGCCCGTCGGCACCCGTATCTTCGGGCCCGTCGCTCGCGAGCTTCGTGACAAGAAGTACATGAAGATCGTCTCGCTCGCTCCCGAGACCCTGTAGTTAGGGGAGATATATGTATATCAAGAAGGGCGATAAGGTCCAGGTTCTCTCTGGTAAGGATCGCGGCAAGCAGGGCGTTGTCCTGCGTGCTCTCCCCGCCGAGAACAAGGTCGTTGTCGAGGGCGTTTCGGTCGTCAAGAAGGCCGTCAAGCCCAACGCTGCCAACCAGCAGGGCGGCATCGTTTCGCAGGAGGCTCCCATCGACGCCTCCAACGTCAATCTCGTCTGCCCCGAGTGCGGTAAGGTTACCCGCGTCGGTCACGAGAAGGACGGCAAAAACAAGCTGCGCGTCTGCAAGAAGTGCGGCCACAAGTTCTAAGCTGCCCGCAACAGTTAAGTTGCTAGCAAAGGCCCGGATGCCACGGCACCCGGGTCTTTTTCTATACCTACTCATTGGGGACGGACTTAAATGAGTGCCGTGGAAATGCCCATACTCATTGGGGACAGACTTAAATGAGTGGAAGTCGCTTGGCATTTATTGGGGACCATTCATTGGGGGCAGACTTAAATGACCAGTCGTTGGGGACAGTTCCTATGTGCCGGCAGTTTGGGACGGTCCTTTGATGTCTGGTGCCCCCAGAGGGGTGGAGTAATACAGCCTACTCTGTCTTTTATGGCTATGGTGTTCGTTCCTTAATGTTTCACAAGGATCGTCGCATGCGCATTTATGCGCATAGCCTTGCGCGATAATGCGCATAGCCGCACAGACATCTGCCAAACATGGCAAAATATAGACCGATAAGCAAATAAACACGCAAACACGAGTAGATACGCGCACAATTGTGCGAATATAGGGTTGTTAGAAATGAAGGACTTCCGATGACTTAGGAGGCACATCATGGCAGATTCCAAACAGGCTCCGCTCGACGCCGAAGCAGCCGCTAAGGTGGCATTTGCCTCGGTCCAGGACAAGCCATTCCCCAACGATATTTTTACGGCCCCCGAGCTCCGCTGGGCAGTGATCGGTTGCGGTGTTATCGCCAACCAGATGGCCCAGTCTCTCGCTCTTGCCGGCCGCAAGCTTGCGGGCGTTGCCAACCGCACACTGTCCAAGGCTCAGGCTTTTGCAGAGCAGCATGGCGTTGAGAAGGTCTATGAAACGGTCGAGGACCTCTATGCCGATCCGAACATTGACGCAGTCTATATCACCACGCCGCACAACACTCACATCACCTACCTGCGATCCGCTCTGGCAGCCGGTAAGCACGTGCTCTGCGAGAAGGCCATTACCCTCAATTCCGCTGAGCTTGACGAGGCCCGCGCCATTGCCGACGAGCATAACGTGGTCCTCATGGACGCCACCACGGTGCTCCACATGCCGTTGTATCAGGAGCTGCGCCGTCGCATGGGTGCCGGCGACTTTGGCCGCATGAATCTCGCCCAGCTCAACTTTGGCAGCTACAAGGAGTACGGCGATCTGACCAATCGCTTCTACAACCGCAACCTTGCCGGTGGCGCCATGCTTGATATTGGCGTGTATGCCCTGTCCGTCATGCGTCTCTTTATGGCAAGCCAGCCCGCTGAGGTCGTTTCGCTGGGCAACACCTGCGAGACCGGTGTTGACGTTGCGGGCGGCATCGTCTGCCGTAATGCCGAACAGCAGTTGGGCGTGGTGAGCCTTACGCTCCACTCCAAGCAGCCCAAGCGTTCGGTCATCAGCTTCGACAAGTGCTATATCGAGGTCAACGATTATCCGCGTGCCGATCACGCGACCGTCGTGTGGACTGCGGACGGTCACCGTGAGGAGGTCCACGCTGGCACCGAGGCCTACGCGCTGTGCTACGAGATGGCCGACCTGGAGAAGGCCGTTGCCGGCGACGACTCCAAGCGCGAGCTGCTGGATTATGCTTCTGATGTTATGGAGCTGATGACCAAGCTCCGCGCCGATTGGGGAGTCGTGTACCCCGAGGAGGAGTAAGCGATGCTTGCGGAAGATAGGCTCAACGCGATCGTGTCGATGGTGCAGCAGACCGGCTCGGTTACCGTGCCGGAGCTTGCCGAGGCCCTGGGCGTGACACCGTCCACCATTCGCCGTGACTTGCAAACGCTCGACCGCGCGCACCGTATCGCCAAGGTGCACGGAGGCGCGACGAGTCTGGAGCGCGCGCACGTGACGCGCGACCTGACGCTCAATGAGCGCAGCGATCTGCACAACGACGACAAGGAGCGTATCTGCGCCCGCGCGGCGGCGCTGGTGGAGCCCGAGAGCTTTGTGTACATCGATTCGGGCTCAACGACGCTCAGGCTCATCGAGCATCTTCCGCGCCTTGAAGATGTCACCTATGTGACCGATTCCGTGCTCCATGCCCAGCACCTTGCTTTGCGCGGCATGCGCACCGTGGTGTTGGGTGGCGAGCTCAAGCCCGAGACCGAAGCGCTTGTTGGCCCCGATGCCTTGGCAACTCTAGACCGCTATAACTTCAACTGTGGCTTTTGGGGCTCTAACGGCATTGCCGCCGAGCAGGGCTTCACGGCGCCCGATATCGAGGAAGCGCAAGTAAAGCGCATCTCGATGCGTCATACAGCCAAGCGCTTCGTAATCTCGGACGCCAGTAAATTTGGCATGGTGGCGCCCGTCAAGTTCGCGGACTTCCGCGACGCAACGATTATTACCGCAGGCGAGGTGCCCGCCAAGTACCAGTCGATGGACAACGTCATTACGGTCTAGCGACGGGACAAGGCCAAAACCATTTAGTTTTCTCAATAGAAAAGCGGCAACGTCCATTACGGGCGTTGCCGCTTTTGTTGTCTACCGGTTTGTCTAAGTCTGTAACAACTAGACCGTTAAAAGTGGGCCAAGTGTTATAGATCGAGATACTTCCGAACCGCGTCGTCCCTTTGTCTCAATCTGTAACATCTGAGACCGATTTTGCCGAGTTACTGTTACAGATTGAGATTTTCCCTTAAGGGGGATTTGAATGTCTCAATCTGTAACAGATAGACCGGAAAACGGTTTCTAACTGTTACAGATCGAGACGTTTTGGGACCGCGGCTGAGCCATTGCGGCAAAACCACCGCGAAGGGGCAGGAACCTTTGTGGTGGTTTTGACGTTTGCCCAGATAAAACCTGCCAAAATAAACCTGTCCCTTTTCGGCGGGTTTTAGGGCTCCCAGGGGCAGGGGGCTTCGATGTGGATGTGCTCGCCGGTTACGGGATGCGTGAAGGACACGCTGTGGGCGTGGAGCATCAGGCCGCAGGGGCGCGGCGTTCCGTACAGGTCGTCGCCAACCAGGGGATGACGCTCGCTCGCCAGGTGCACGCGAATCTGATGCTTGCGGCCGGTGAGTAACTCGACATCGATATACGAGCGCATGGGCAGACCACGACGGCTCTTAAGGCGCTTGAGCACCTTCACGCGCGTTTGAGACGGCTTGCCGCTGGCGCCGACGCGCATCTTTCGGCTGTCGTGGCGGTCGCGGGCGATGGGCTTGTCGATGAGCTTTTCGTTCCAGTCGATCTTGCCCTCGGCGAGCGCCAGATAGTGCTTTTCGAATGCGTGGTCGATGATCATCTGGTCAAAAGCGGGTTGCGTCTGCTTGTCGAGCGAGAACAGCACCACGCCGGTGGTGTTGCGGTCCAGGCGGTTGAGCGGCTGCATGTCGGTCGCAGCAAAGCCGTCACCCATCGCCAGCAGCAGGTCGCTGGCGTAGTCGGTGAGCGTGCGCTCGCCGGTGCCGTCACCGTGGACGATCATGCCAGCGGGCTTGTCGATGGCCATGAGCCAGGCGTCGCAGTAGAGGACTTGAGGTTCTTCGTTCACGTGTAAGCCTTTCGGTTAGCTAATTCCCACAAACATGCAGCCCGAGGTGGCGCCGCGCAGACGGGCGGCGGGCTTGCGGCCGGCTTGAGCCGCCTCGACGGCGCGACGGACGCGAGCGACGGCACGGCCAATCTCATCGGCCTCGAGCAGGGTTCCGTCGACCATAAGACGACGGACGCCGGCGTCGAGCAGCTGTGGTACCTGCGGCGTAAGGTCGATGGGGTAGGCGTCGTACAAGCGAGAGCGGCCATGGATGTCGGTACGCACGGGCATGACCTTTCCGTCGATATTCTTGAGCGACAGCTTGCGGGCGCGCAGACGGCAGCTGGCACAATCGTGGATGCAGCCATTGGCCACCTGCAGGATGCAGTGCTCGCTCGTCATAACGCGCGGGCGGCCAAAGACGGTGATGCCCAGAGCCGCGGGCGCGGCGGCGCCGAGCAAGACAATCTCGTCGAGTGTGATCTCGGGCGAGAGCCAAAACGCACCGGCTCCGCGCTCGGCAAGCGCCTCCATGCAGGGCGTGTTGTGCACCGGCAGGCAAGAGCGAATCTCGGCCGTGGCGCCAACCTGGGCGGCCAGGGCAAGCTCAGAGATGTTGCCAATAGCGACCGTGGCGCCGGCAACAACCCACGGGTCGACGCGTACGTGGTCAACGGCACGGCAGACCTCGTCGAGTACGGGTACGATGCCCTGCTCAAATACATCGGCGGGGGAGAGCTCGGCCGCATCGAGCGCGTCGGTGGTCATGTAGATGCGCGCTACACCCTCGGCGCGAGCGGCCTCGGCGGCCTCGAGCGAGGTGACGGTGGCGCAGATCTGCGGCTCATCGCGGTAGTGCTCGGGCATGGGGCGCGTGCACTTGTCGAGCACCGGCAGCTCGAGCGTGCGGGCACGCTCCTCATACGGCGCCAGAATGGCTTCCTCCAGAGCCTTGCAGGCGGCGGTGCGCACCTTGTGCACAGCGGAGAAGCCCATGCCACAGCCCTCATCGAGCGCCACATCAAAGCTCGCAGCCTCAAAGGGCGAGGAACCCATGCGGCCCACATGCTCAACCAGGTCTGACGCCTCGACGGCGCGGGTCTTGGCAGCCTCGACAGTGAAGCCCGTGGCGGAGGCGGTGAGCGCGGGGTTGTCACAGCAGGTGAGAGTGACAGTAAACGGCTCGCCCAGACGCGCCACGACGGACACATCTACGGCGCGGCGGCGCAGCACATCGCGCTTGAGCGCGGCGCCGGCAGCGTCAATGGCGCGCTGGCTGCGAATCACGCGGACGCGGCAGCCCTCGGGCATGCTGCGAGGCACACGGCACTCGATGATGTCGCCCGCGGCGGCATCATCGGTAGCGATAGTGGTTAGGAACTGGTCGAACTCGTCGTCGTGGCGAAGTTCCAACAAGTCGCCCTTGCCCACGGGCTCAAACAACTCAATGTGGGCGATGGCGGCGCGGCGACGGCGGTCGTCGGGCTTGAGTCCGCGTACATCGCGGTTGGCCAGACGGCTGCCCAGCACCGTGCCCACAATCTGGCCGCGGTTGTTGGAGCGCTCGTAGCTCATCATCTCGTCGCCCGAGGTGCCATCCTGGTAGGCGTGCGTAAAGTCGCGATTAAAGCAGCGTTTGAGCTGGCGCTGGCGGGCGGCATCCTCATCCTTAGAGGTCGAAACATCGGCCAGCATATCGTCAATCTGATGACGATACACGTCGACGATGGAGTACACGTAATCGGGCGCCTTCATGCGGCCCTCGAGCTTGAGCGACGCGGCGCCGGCGTCATACAGACGGCGAACAAGCTGCGAGGTGTTGGTGTCACGCGGGCACAGCGCGCGCTCGCGACCGGCAGGGGAGAGCGAGCGACCGTTCTCGTCGATCAGCTCGTAGGGCAGGCGGCAGGGCTGGGCGCACATGCCACGGTTGGCCGATCGTCCCGCCATGGCAAAGCTCGAAAGCAGACACAGGCCCGAGTAGCAAAAGCAGATGGCGCCATGGCTAAAGACCTCAAGGTCCACATCGGGCGCGGCATCGTGAATGGCGGCAATCTCGTCGATGGAAAGCTCGCGCGAGAGGGTCACGCGGTCGGCGCCCTGCTCGTGGCACCAAAGGGTTCCGCGGTCGTCGTGGATGTTCGCCTGGGTCGAGATATGCGTCTCGATGCTGGGCATCGTGCGCTTGACCTCAAAGAACAGGCCCCAGTCCTGGATGATGAAGGCGTCGGCGCCCAGCGTGGAGCAGCGATGGATGAGCTGCAGCGCATCGCTCATCTCGGATTCCTTGATGACGATGTTGACCGTGACGTAGACGCGCGAGCCGGCCAGATGCGCGGCGCGGCAGGCCTGCTCAAAGGCCTCGTCGGTAAAGTTGGTGGCCTTGCGGCGGGCGTTGAAGCTGCCCATGCCGCAGTAGATGGCGTCTGCCCCGGCGGCGAGTGCGGCGGCAAAGGGCTCGGGCCCTCCGGCGGGCGCCAAAAGCTCGGGTCTGCGGTTGGTGGTTCGACTGGCGGTTGCGGTCATATCCTGCCTTTCAAAATGCTCAGATAATCAAAAGTATAGTGGTGCCGTCGCGGCAGGCGATGCCCGTGCTCTAAGCGGGATAAAGTCTTCAGCAGCTTGGACTGGCTGCTTCACATGAGAACCGTTCAGCGGTCCGGGGAAACCGTTGGTCGATAAAATATTCTCGCAACGTGATAATAATCTTGCATCGCGCGGAAACCTTGAGTACTATCCCAATCAAGCGCGGTGTTCAGACCGAACTGTGCCTCCCGGTGTGAACGCCGCGCTCCCGTTCCCTTTTACTTGTAAGGAGAAAAACATGAGCAAGACCGTCGTGTCTTCCGATAACGCACCCGCAGCCATCGGCCCGTATTCCCCTGGTATCCAGACCGGCAACATGGTGTTCCTGTCCGGCCAGCTGGGCATCGATCCCGCAACTGGCAAGATGCCCGAGGGCGTCGAGGCCCAGGCCAAGCAGTCCCTTGCTAACGTCGAGGCCCTGCTGACCGCTGCCGGCGCCACCTTTGCCGATGTCGTCAAGACCACAGTCTACCTGGCTGACATTGCCGACTTCGCTGCCGTAAACGAGATCTACGCCTCCAAGTTCGAGGCCCCGTTCCCCGCGCGCAGCGCTTTCCAGGTTGCCGCTCTTCCGGCTGGCGGTCTGGTCGAAATCGAGGTCGTCGCCGCTCTCTAAGGCGTTGACCACAACTAAACATGACATGCAAAAAGACCCTGCAGCGCGTGCGAGCTGCAGGGTCTTTTGTCAAGTGACGAATCGCTTGTGGAGCCGCGCTCCATTTTGCTCGTTAGCCCTCCTTGCGGACTTTTTGCAGGTAGCGGTACACGCTGGGCTCCGAGATGCCCAACGCGGTGGCAGCGCAGGCCACGGCGCCCTTGAGCATGAACACCCCGTTGCCGTTGAGGTGGCGAATGACGTCCACGCGGTCGCTCTGACCAAGCGACGCTACATCCAGCCCGCGCGCGCTCAGCAACTCGGCAATGCTGCGGTCGATGAGCTCCTGGGTGGACTCCGAAAGGCTTTCGACCTCGATAGGGGCGGGCTCCGTGCGCGTCGGCGCTGCGTCGAAGCACGCCATGAGCTGCTGCGCCATGGCGTTGATGGAGCGTACGGTCGAGAGGTCGGTGTTGACGCAGAGCATACCGACGATCTCGTCATCCTCGCGGATAAAGAACGTCGCGGACTCCAACGTCTTGCCGCCGGCACCGCGCCCCTCGTAGCCCGTAATAAACGGCAGGTCGCGATACTTGGGGTCGTGCATGATCTTGAGCGCCAGATCGGTGGCAGGACCGCCGACCTTGCGGCCGCTCACGATGCCGTTGCGAATATCGACGATGGCGTGGTCGGGATCCGAGAAATCGTGCAGCACGATTTCGCTGTTCTTACCGAGTATCTGCTCCAGGAAATCGACCATCGGCAAAAAGCGGCGTACGGTCTCGTTCACGGGCAACTCCTTTGGGTGAAATCGGAAATGTTCATAACAATTTTTTCTCATGGTAACACGGTGTCTATTGACTCGCATATTCGCAGGTACATTGCGTAATACAGACGAGCGGTATGATTTTGGCGGTAAACGGTTGACCAAAAGAAAAGTTAGATGTTATTTTGACCGGACACTTTCCTGACCTGCGGAAATGCATTGTCTCAGCTCAAGAATAGTCTGATAACAAAAAATTATTATTGAGAATGAGAACCATCTTTAATACGATATGCAACGAAGGCACAACCTCAACCCCGCACTGCGTCACAATAGAGCGTTAGATGCGAAAACAACTATTTCGAGGATTGGTGGTCAAATGACCCAGGAGACGGTTACGAACGGCACTGAAGCCCTGTTCACTCGCGAAGGCATGCCTCCCGTTAAGGAAATGATCCCGTGTGCCCTTCAGCACGTACTGGCATCGTTTGCCGGCATCATTACCCCGGCGGTCATCATGGCCGGCGTCTACGGCTTTAATAGCCAGCAGAGCACCGACATCATCCAGGTCGCGCTCATTCTTTCGGCGATCGATACGGCCCTTCAGGCCTTCGCTCCCTTCCGTCGCATCGGCGGCGGCCTGCCCATCGTCATGGGCGTTTCGTTCGCGTTCCTGCCGGCTCTGCAGGCCATGGGTGCCTCGGGCTTTAGCTTTGGTGCGCTGCTGGGCGGCGAGATCGTCGGCGGCGCCGTCGCGGTCCTCTTTGGTCTGGCCTACAGCAAGATCAAGTGGCTGTTCCCGCCCGTCGTGACCGGTACGGTCATCTTCTCCATCGGCGTTTCGCTGTATCCCACGGCCGTCAAGTATATGGCCGGCGGTATGGGTACGCCGCTGTGGGGCACTCCGCAGGCCTGGTGCGTCGCTCTTATCACCTTCGCCGTGGTCTTTGCGCTCGCCAACTTTGGCAAGGGCACGCTCAAGCTGGGATCCGTGTTCTTTGGCATGATCGTTGGCATGATCGTCTCCATCCCCTTTGGCATGATCGACTTCTCAAGCGTCGCCACCGCTCAGGTCTTCGCCCTTCCCAAGCTCATGCCCTACGCGCTCGAGTTTGATCCCGAGGTCTGCATTACCCTCGCCGTCGTGTTCCCCATGGTTGCCATCCAGGTTATCGGTGACGTCTCCGCCGCCTGCCTGGGCTCCATCGACCGTATGCCCACCGAGCGCGAGCTCTCCGGCGCTATCGTGTCCCAGGGCCTCACCTCTATGGTCGGCGGCCTGCTGGGCGGTCTTCCCACCAGCGCCCTTGGCCAGAACGTGGGCATCATCTGCTCCAACAAGGTCGTCAACAAGTGGGTCTTTGTGATCATCGCGGCCGTCTTTGCCATCGCCGGTCTGTTCCCGCAGCTCTCTGCCGTCCTTTCCGCTATCCCGCAGCCCGTTATCGGCGGCGCGACCGTCGGCGTCTTTGGCACCATCACCATGAACGGCGTGCGCATGTTCACCCGCGAGGGCCTCACGCAGCGCACTACCACCATCGTCGGTACCTCCGTCGTCTTTGGCCTGGGTATCTGGATGGCCAGCGGTTGCCTTGCCGGCGAGGGTATGCCCGCCTGGGTGTCCACCGTCATCGGCTCCAATGCCGTAACCCCCACCGCCATCATGGCCATTGTCCTTAACCTGATCCTTCCGCAGACGCCGGTCGTGGCTCAGCACATCGATGCTGCCAAGGACGCTGCCGTTGATCTGGTCTTGCCCGAGAGCAAGAAGTAACCAATTCGGTGCTATTCGTCGGCGGACGCATCGCCTCGTCCGCCGACGTCATGCGGCGCCAAGCCGCACTTCAAAGGGTTCGTCCCTTTGGTGAAGCGTTGACGGGAGAGGGCCCGTTTCCGGTGTAGGCCGGCGCTTCGCACTTCCGCTATGTCAGAGGTGTCAAACCCCGCCCCTGATGTTGAAGGGAGCATTCATGCTTCTGGTCGCTAACGGTTCCGTCTTTACTCGCAACGCTCAGACCCCGTTCATCCCCAACGGTGCGGTCGCCATTGACGGAGATACGATCGTCGAAGTGGGCCCCGAGTGCGAGCTCAAGGTCAAGTACCCGGATGCCGAGTACGTCGACGCCCAGGGCAACCTCATCATGCCCGGACTCATTAACTGCCACACCCACATCTACTCGGGTCTGGCCCGCGGCCTTGCCATTAAGGGCTGCAACCCCACCAACTTCCTGGAGAATCTTGAGCAGCAGTGGTGGAAGATCGACGACAACCTGACGCTCGACGGCACCAAGGCCAGCGCCTATGCCACGATTCTTGACTCCATCCGCGATGGCGTCACCACGATCTTCGATCACCACGCGAGCTTCTGCGAGATTCCGGGGAGCCTCTTTACCATTAAGGACGTCGCTCAGGAGTTGGGCATGCGTTCGTGCCTGTGCTACGAGGTCTCCGACCGCCGCGGCCAGGAAAAGTGCGACCAGGCCATTGCCGAGAACGCCGAGTTTGCCCAGTGGGCCGCCAAGGAGCGTCGCGATAACGACAACCACATGATCGCCGCCATGTTTGGCGGGCATGCCACCTTCACGCTTTCGGACGAGACCATGGACAAGATGGCCGAGGCCAACAACGGCCTGACCGGCTTCCACATCCATGTGTGCGAGGGCATGAATGACGTGTGGGACTCCCGCCTCAACCGCGGTGGCATCAGCCCCGTCGAGCGCCTGCTGCAGCACAACCTGCTGGGTCCCGACACCATGCTCGGCCACTGCATCCACGTGACGCCCGCCGAGATGGACATCGTCAAGGAGTCTGGCACCTGGCTCGTCAACAACCCCGAATCCAATATGGGCAACGCCGTGGGCTGCGCCCCCGTGCTCGAGTTCTTCCGCCGCGGCATCCCCGTGTGCATGGGCACCGACGCCTACACCCACGACATGCTCGAGAGCCTCAAGGTCTTTCTGATCATTCAGCGCCACAACGCCGCCATGCCCAACGTGGGCTGGTGCGAGGCCATGACGATGCTGTTCGAGAACAACGCCAAGATGGCGAGCAAGTACTTCGATCGCAAGCTCGGCGTGCTCGAGGCCGGCGCTGCCGCCGACGTCATCGTCATGGACTACAAGCCCTTTACGCCGCTGAGCGAGGAGAACATCGACGGCCACATGCTCTTTGGCATGATGGGCAAAAACTGCCGCACTACCATCATCAACGGCCGCGTCCTGTATAAGGATCGTGAGTTCGTTGGGATTGATGAGGACAAGATCAACGCGTGGACCATGGCCGAGTCCAAGAAGCTCTGGAGCACGCTCAACGATCGCACCTACTAATTCACAAGTAGATTCGCGCGCGTCGGATGTTTCGCCGCATCCGGCGCGCGCACGGGCGGCCTCCGCGGGGTCGCCGGCGCTGTGCTAGCGCTACACCGTATTTGCGCCCGCCGCGCGGTCTCGCCGGGCGTTACAGAGAGGAGCTCACTATGAGCGACATCATGAGGCCGATCCCGTTTTCGCAGCTGATGAACTGGATCATCGAGGAGCACAAGACCCAGGACGCCATCTTTGGCGTGCGCAAGATGGCCACGACCAACCAGGAGGGCGCGCTTCCCATTTTTGACGAGCGCATCGAGACTCCGTTTGGCCCGGCCGCCGGTCCCAATACGCAGCTTGCCCAGAACATCGTGGCATCCTATGTGGCTGGTTCCCGCTTCTTTGAGCTCAAGACCGTCCAGGTTATGGACGGCGAGGAGCTCTCCAAGTGCGTCAACAAGCCCTGCATCGTGGCTCAGGACGAGTGCTACAACTGCGAGTGGTCGACCGAGCTCGAGGTTCCGCAGGCATTTGCCGAGTACGTGAAGGCATGGTTTGCCTGCCACCTGATCGCTCGCGAGTACGGTCTGGGCAGCCCGGACGGCTTTGTCTTCAACATGTCGGTGGGCTATGACCTGGAGGGCATTAAGAGCCCCAAGGTCGACGCGTACATCGAGGGCATGAAGGACGCCAGCGGCTCCGACGTCTGGAACGAGTGCCGCGCATGGGCACTCGCCAACCTGGACAAGTTTGAGCATGTCGACGCTGCGTTTGTCGAGTCCATCCCGGCGCGCGTCTCCAACTCCATCACCGAGTCTACCCTGCACGGCTGCCCGCCTGCCGAGATCGAGCGCATCGCGACCTACCTCATCACCGAGAAGGGCCTTAACACCTACATCAAGTGTAACCCCACGCTGTTGGGCTATGAGTTTGCCCGCCAGCGCCTCAACGAGCTGGGCTTTGATTACATCGTCTTTGATGACACGCACTTCCGCGAGGATCTGCAGTGGGCCGATGCCGTGCCCATGTTCGAGCGCCTGATTGCCCTGTGCGCCGAGCGCGGTCTGGAGTTTGGCGTCAAGCTGACCAACACGTTCCCCGTCGACGTGACGAGGAACGAGCTGCCTTCCACCGAGATGTACATGTCCGGCCGTTCGCTGTTCTCGCTGACCATCGAGGCCGCCCGCCGCATTACCGAGCAGTTCGATGGCAAGCTGCGCATCAGCTACTCCGGCGGTGCCACGGTCTACAACATCCGTGCCCTGTATGACGCCGGCATTTGGCCCGTCACCCTGGCGACCGACGTGCTCAAGCCCGGTGGCTACGAGCGCTTTAGCCAGATGGCCGGCGAGTTTACCGATCTGGACGGCAAGTCGTTCGCGGGCGTTTCTCTCGAGGCCGTGACCGCGATCCAGACCGACTCACTCACCAACCCGCTCTACAAGAAGCCGCTGCGTCCGCTGCCCGACCGCAAGGTCGCTGGCAAGAGCCCGCTTTCCGACTGCTTTACCACGCCGTGCCGTACGAGCTGCCCCATCCAGCAGGATATCCCTGCCTATCTGGCGGCTGTTGACGAGGGCCGCTACGAGGATGCGCTCAACATCATCATCGAGCGCAACGCCCTGCCGTTCATTACCGGTACCATCTGCCCGCATCCCTGCGGCCGTGCCTGCGAGCGTGCATTCTACGAGCCCGAGGGCGCCCAGATTCGCGCCAGCAAGCTCAAGGCCGCCCGCGAGGCCATGACCGCCGTGCTGCCCAAGCTGCGCGCCCAGGCCATTGCCAACGACGCCGAGCGCAACGTTGCCGTTATCGGCGGCGGCCCGGCCGGTCTGGCGACGGCGTTCTTCCTGACGCGCGCCGGCGTGCCCGTCACTATCTTCGAGGCCCGCGACTCTCTCGGCGGCGTGGTCCGTCACGTGATCCCCGAGTTCCGTATCGCGAGCGACGATATCTCCCACGATGCCGAGCTCTGTCTGGCCTTTGGCGCCAAGGTGCAGCTCAACGCCCGCGTGGAGTCCATTGACGAGCTCAAGGCCCAGGGCTTTACCGACGTAGTCGTGGCCACTGGTGCCTGGATGCCCGGCTCTGCGGGCCTGGGCGAGGGTGCCGAGCTCGACGTGCTGGAGTTCCTCGAGGCCGCCAAGAAGGGCGAGAAGCTCGAGCTGGGCGAGGACGTCGTGGTCATCGGCGCCGGCAACACCGCCATGGACGCGGCCCGCGTGGCCAAGCGCCTTGCTGGCGTGAAGAACGTGCGCCTGGTGTATCGCCGCACCAAGAAGCAGATGCCCGCCGACGAGGAAGAGCTCGATCTTGCTCTTGCCGACGGCGTTGAGTTCTGCGAGCTGCTGGCGCCCAAGGCGCTCAACGGCGCCGTGCTGACCTGCGACGTCATGGAACTTGGCGAGCCGGATGCAAGCGGCCGTCGCAGCCCCGTCGCCACGGGCGAGACCGTCGAGCTTTCCGCCACCACGGTGATCTGCGCCGTGGGCGAGGGCATCGATGCCAGCCTGTACGACGCCGCGGGCGTCGAGCACGACCGTCGCGGCCGCCTTGCCGCCACCTCCACCGGCGTCGAGGGCGTCTGGGCTGCCGGTGACTGCCGCCGCGGTCCCGCTACCGTGGTCGAGGCTATCGCCGACGCCGCCGAGGTCGCCCGTGCCATTGCCGGCGTGGACTTTAACAAGTACGCCGACTGCAACGAGCAGGCCGGCCGCGAGGACACCTGCTACGAGCGCAAGGGGACGCTCTGCCGCGACAAGCGCAATTGCACCAAGACCCGCTGCCTGGGCTGCGGCTCGGTGTGCGAGGTCTGCTGCGACGTGTGCCCCAACCGCGCCAACGTGGCAATTAAGGTGCCGGGCCTGGCCAAGCATCAGGTCGTCCATGTCGACGGCATGTGCAACGAGTGCGGCAACTGCGCCGTGTTCTGCCCCTACCAGGAGGGTCGTCCCTACAAGGACAAGCTCACCCTGTTCTGGAGCGATCAGGACATGGAGAACTCCGAGAACGAGGGCTTCCTGGCCGTGGACGAGGACCACTTTAAGGTTCGCGTCGCCGGCACGGTCCGCACCGTCTCGGTCGATGCCGTCAACACCGGTCTGCCCGAGGCCGTCCGCCTGACCATCAAGGCCGTGCGCGACAGCTATCCGTATCTCCTTAAGAAATAGGCGAGTCTCTTATGGCCAAATCCATTCAACATAACGTGGCCTACGTTGCCTGCGGAAGCGGTTGCGCCTCCGCAGGCGGCGACGCCCGCTGCAGCGAAGGCTGCATTGGCTGTGGCGCCTGCGTCACGGCCTGCCCCCACGGTGCCATTGCGCTGGTCGATGGCATCGCCCGCGTGGACCGCTCCAGGTGCACGGGCTGTGGCCTGTGCGGCATGGCGTGCCCGCAGCGCGTGATTGCCTTCGTTCCCGGCTACCAGAACATCCTGGTGCGCTGCAACAACACCGACAAGGGCGCCATTGCGCGCAAGATCTGCGACACGAGCTGCATCGGTTGCGGCATGTGCGCCAAAAAGTGCCCTGCCGGCGCTATCCGCATCGAGGACAACTGCGCCCATATTGATGGCGCGGATTGTCTGTCGTGCGGCATGTGCGCCGTCGTCTGCCCGCATGGCGCCATCCACGACCGCACCGGCATAGCCGCCGGCGTGTAGAAGGGAATCACCATGGCACAGGAATTCACTTTTACCGTTAACGGCGTCGAGCGCACGACGACCCAAAACAAACCGTTGCTGCGCTACCTGCGCGACGACCTGCACATTCACTCCGCCAAGGACGGCTGCTCCGAGGGCGCGTGCGGTACCTGCACCATCCACGTGGACGGTGCGGCCGTCAAGGCGTGCGTGCTGACCACCGCCCTTGCCGCCGGCCGCAACATCGTGACCGTCGAGGGCCTGCCCGAGGACGTGCGCGAGGCCTTTGTGTACGCCTTTGGCGCCGTGGGTGCCGTGCAGTGCGGTTTTTGCATCCCCGGCATGGTCATGGCGGGTGCCGCGCTCATAGCCGAGGATCCCGAGCCCACCGAGGAGCAGATCAAGTACGCCATCCGCGGTAACGTCTGCCGCTGCACCGGCTACAAGAAGATCATCGAGGGCATTTCGCTGGCAGCTGCGGTGCTCCGCGGCGAAAAGCAGATCGACGAGGACCTGGAGCGCGGCGACGACTACGGCGTGGGCAAGCGCGCCTTCCGCATCGACGTGCGCAAGAAGGTGCTCGGCGAGGGCAAGTACCCCGACGACATCGACGAGATCGACCAGCCGGGCCTGACCTATGCCAGCGCCGTGCGCTCCAAGTACCCGCGCGCCCGTGTGCTCTCCATCGATACCTCCAAGGCCGAGACCCTGCCCGGTGTGGTGGGTATCCTGCGCGCCGAGGACGTGCCGGTCAACCAGGTCGGCCACCTTATCCAGGACTGGGACGTCATGATCGCGGCGGGCGATATCACCCGCTGCGTGGGCGATGCCATCGTGCTGGTGGTTGCCGAGGACGAGGCGACGCTCGAGAAGGCCAAGAAGCTCGTAAAGATCGATTACGAGCCGCTGGAGCCCGTGCGTAACATTGTCGAGGCCAGGGCTGCCGACGCCCCGCGCCTGCACGACAGTTTCTTTGCCTTTGGCAACACGGTGGAGCTCAAGGACAACGTGTGCCAGAGCCGTCACGTGACGCGCGGCGACGCCGCCAAGGCGCTGGCAGAGAGCGCGTTCACCGTGACGCAGCGCTTTACCACGCCCTTTACCGAGCATGCCTTCTTGGAGCCCGAGTGCGCCGTCGCCTTCCCGTACAAGAACGGCGTCAAGGTGCAGTCGACCGACCAGGGTGCCTACGATACGCGCAAAGAGTGCGCCCACATGTTTGGCTGGGATAGCGAACCCGAGCGTGTGGTCGTCGAGACCATGCTCGTGGGTGGCGGCTTTGGCGGTAAGGAGGACGTTTCGGTCCAGCACCTGGCCGCGCTCGCCGCATATAAGTTCCAGCGTCCTGTGAAGTGCAAGCTCACGCGTGCCGAGTCGCTCGCTTTCCATCCCAAGCGCCATGCCATGGACGGTACCTTTACGCTGGGTTGCGACGCCGAGGGCAACTTTACCGGCCTGGATTGCGAGATCAACTTTGACACCGGCGCCTACGCGTCGCTGTGCGGCCCGGTGCTCGAGCGCGCCTGTACGCATGCCGTCGGCCCCTACAAGTACCAGAACACCGACATTCGCGGCTTTGGCTACTACACCAACAACCCGCCCGCCGGCGCGTACCGAGGCTTTGGCGTTTGCCAGTCCGAGTTTGCGCTCGAGAGCCTGATCGACCTGCTGGCAGAGAAGGTTGGCCTGGATCCGTGGGAGATTCGCTACAGAAACGCCATCGAGCCGGGCGAGGTTCTGCCCAACGGTCAGATTGCCGACTGCTCCACGGCGCTTAAGGAGACGCTGCTCGAGGTCAAGGATGCCTACTACGCGCATCCCGGCCACGCCGGCATTGCCTGCGCCATGAAGAACGCCGGCGTGGGCGTGGGCCTGCCCGATGCCGGTCGCTGCAAGATTCGCGTCGAGGATGGCTGCGCCGTGGTCTACGCCGCCACGTCCGACATCGGCCAGGGCTGCAACACCGTCTTTTTGCAGGACGTTGCCGAGGCCTGCGGTCTGCCGCTGAGCTGCATTGCCAACGGCGAGTGCTCTACCGAGAACGCTCCCGACTCCGGCACCACGTCTGGCTCGCGTCAGACGGTCGTGACCGGCGAGGCCGTGCGCGGCGCCGCCTTCCTGCTGCGCGATGCCATGCTTGGCGTCGAGGCCGGCAAGCCTGCGCCCGATGCTCCTGTGAACGCCCATGGTGATGGCGTCAAGATCGAGTACGACGACGGTCGCGCCTATCAGCTGCGCACACAGGAGCTCGTCGCCGGCCAGGGTATGCATCCTCAGGATCCCGCGACCGCCATCAAGGCGCTCGAGGGATGCGAGTTTGGCTACGTGTACCTGGAGCCGACCGACAAGCTGGGCGCCGACGTTCCCAACCCCAAGAGCCACATCTGCTACGGTTTTGCCACGCATGTGGTCATTTTGGATGACGACGGTCGCGTGAGCGAGATCTATGCCGCGCACGATTCCGGCAAGGTGGTCAACCCCATCTCCATCCAGGGTCAGATCGAAGGCGGCGTGCTCATGGGTATGGGCTATGCGCTTACCGAGGACTGGCCGCTTAAGGACTGCGTACCCCAGGCAAGGTACGGTACGCTCGGACTGTTCCGTGCACCCGAGATTCCGGATATCCACGCTATCTACGTGGAGAAGGACGAGCTGCTGCCCGTGGCATACGGCGGCAAGGGCATCGGCGAGATCGCCACGATCCCCACGGCGCCCGCCGTGCAGAACGCCTACCGCGCGTTTGACGGCAAGCTGCGTCCGGATCTGCCCATGGTGGATACGCCCTACAGCCGTGTCCGCAACCGCGGGTAGGGTAGAGCGCGGACGGCCATTGCTGACTACCGTCTGCGCTTGCCATCAACTGTATAAGCTGCGCCTTTGGCCCCGGCTCCATCGTGAGCCGGGGCCTTTTGCTTGGAGCGGAAACTGCGTCCCGGAATTGGCGCTCAGAATGGGATGCGCTTTCCCCTTGGAGCCCTCGGCGGAGATTGCATCCCAGAATCCGCGCCTGGAATGGGACACACGATTGTCCGTGCCCGCATCCCACCATATTCGGGATGCGGGTTTCTGCGCTTTTGTGCATCAGGCAAGCAGCTGCTTTTGGCGGCTCTCCCGGGCTGCGCATCGCTTGTGATGTCGATGCGACCGACCAGAGAGTCGGCGCATTGGTCAATCGCATTACAAAAGACAGGTTTATTGAGATTGGTGAACTGACGGCCATGGCCCATACCATTGTGGTTGCCTAGATTGAAAGCTGAGATGGAAAGTGCTTTCGGACAGGAGGGCAATATCAAGCCCCACGTTCCCTGTGGGAAGTGGGGCTTTCAAGGGCTGCTAGTTAATAGTTATTAGAGGTAGCCGTTCAGCCAATCGGGCATATTGGGATCGTCAATGCTCCACGAATCTTCTTCATGCTCGCTTTCTTCCCAGTTGCTTTCGTCCCCATCGAAGAACTTGCGCCTATTACACTTGTATTTGACAACCGTGTCGCCCTCACGGCGGTATTCATTCCAGTAGTAGTTTTGCTTTCCGTATCCGTTCCATTCTTGAGTTCTGTATATGACCATGGTGTCTCCTTTTCGTTTGCGTACGCGGGGCGCACGGTGTATCAGATTTGACTACTGGGCTATGACTTGCGCAATGTGAGTTTTTTTGGCGTTAATGCTCGCAAGTTCGTCGGAAGTAAAAACAAACGGGACAACCGCTTCATCCCATTCGATATTTGAGAAGGTATAACCGGCGCGCGTTACTTTGACTGTTTCTTTCCCAAAGAGTTTGCCGACTTCTGTGAGCTTGTAACCCCAGGGCTCTTTTGTCATCATTCCGCTGGAGACGAGACGCTTGTTAACTGCCTGATTCGAAAGAAGCAAGTCATGTCCGAGTCCCGTTGCGGTCTTCTTGACTCCGGTAAGGTTGACCACTGGCAAGGAGGCCTTTTCTGCTGCCTTAGCAATCGTGGCAACACCTTTGTCTGCGCCGTTGCAAATAGTTTTGAATTTAGGCGTATGGCCCGTTTTCGCGGCAATCGTAATGCTAACGATTGAACTGATTGCCACAAATACACCGATGCCAATCTGGACTTTGTGCTGCTCGAGCCACACGAGGCCTTTGTTCTTTGCGGGCAGATCAGTGTTTTCCGACTCCAATTTCTGTACACCTCATTTCTTGATTGATTTTGCAAGTTGATATGCAAGAGAGCCCAATGCCGGAATCAATGCCGATGAAGCGGGGATTAGGGCGGCGGTGAGAGCGGTTGCTCCAACTATGGCGCTCTGCTTAGTAGCTGCCTCTTGTTGTGTCCCCTTCTCATCCCCTTCTTTAAGGGCATTTTGCATCTTCTCTAGTTTGGGTGCTACTGGTTGGTCAACGAATAGCTGAATTATTTTTGCCAGATCCTCGTTTCCGCTGACGGCGATTTCGTTGTTGAATACCGCCCTGATGGCGAGATAGTGCATCTTCGTCATCTGCGTTTTACCCGTCTCAAGGCTGCTGACGGTTTGCTTTGTTATGCCTAGTTCGTTCGCAAGCCGTTCGCCACTCCAGCCCGCCGCCTTGCGAATGGTTGACAGGTGAGCTTGGAGCCTGCTGACTAGTTCATCATCCGTTGAAGTCATTTCTGCCTCACATATAGTAAAGAATCCTTATTACTGTCAGATATTATATACCCAGTCAGAAATTTAGCAATTACTAAGTGAGTCTTAGTTTATTCGGCTGGCTCCTGAATCTCCTCAGTTTTAAACTGAATTGAAAACGATACCGACGCCGGCGTCTTGTTCTCATGTTTTAAAGGTATGGGCAGGTATTGTTCGACAGACGATGGCCTCGATGCCGATTTCATGCATCCCCTCAGGGGTCATCCGTCCAGGAACCTGTTTTCCATCGTTGCGTGGTCAGCGAGACGTGCAAGGAGCACATCGACCGTATGGGCGGCTGTTATTTCTGCACGGTTGAGAGGGCATCTTGGAAGACGTGTCCATGGCGATTTTGGGAGACGCTAACCGCTTGGATTATAGTGGACGGTCGGTCTTAGAGGCCTATGGGTGGGAGATGTTGTTTCACTTGCCAACGACCGGCCGGGGTCTGGCTTAACCGACGTGGAACGTGATTGCACCATCTGGTAGCAAGTCGAGTTGCAGATGAGTACACCCGATCGTGTGGAATAAGGCTTCAGGAGCGCTCCGCCTGTTTACACCCCCGCAATCCCGCGCGCGGCACTCAGCAGCTCATACTCCCTCTGGCTCCACTGGTGCAGCTTGGCAGCCTCGACGGCATCACGACACAAGTCCAAAAACACCTCGGCGCCCTCGCAGAAGCACTCACGGGCAAAGTCACCCGAGCCGCTTGCGACGCACGAGCCGTCGGCAAAGAGCTTCCAGCTGGACGACTCGCGCGAGTCGTCTCTGAGCAGCTTGATCTGTAGCACGTGCGGGTCGCCGGCAACGCAGAGCTCTTCCTCGAGCACCTGCACGGTAAAGCGCATCTGGTGGGAGAGGCTGCTCTTGACCATGGCCGAGGCATAGCCGCTCGGCTCGTCCAGAAGATGCATTCGTTTTGGCTTGGCTACCAGGTTGTGGAAGTTGCGCTCACTGCGCACGGAGAAATTGTCCATACGGACTCCTTTCATCGATGTTGGCAGGGCCACCGTGCCTCTTGGCCGGTTGGCGTCGGGATCGTGGAGCCAACTCTCTACCCCGACTCTGGATAAAACACGCCCGCTCCTTGCTGGCACGATGGAGTCTATCAGCGCGCGCGGACACAAATCAAGCGCCGCCTGCGAAATGATGTGCAGACGGCGCTTGATTTCGCCGGCTGCTGTTAGGCTTAAATCCGAAAAAGTGTCGAAATATCCCGTGTAAAAGTACGGAAAAGTGTCGTAATACACACTTCAAAATCTCGAAAAAGTGTCGAAATGAGCATCTAGCAACCACGGAAAAGTGTATCCTAGTGCTAAAACAGCACGTAATAAGGGGTACGCTTATGCTACAGAGAAAAGCGAAAGCACAGTTTGAATCTTGGCTTGCCTCGTCGCCTAACAAGGCTCTTTTGGTCAAGGGCGCCCGACAGGTAGGAAAGTCATATTTGGTCAACGTCTTTGCAAGCGAATCGTTCGAAAATGTCGTGACGTTCGACCTTATCGCCGACGCGTCCGTGCGCGATTCGTTTTTGGCGGCAAAAAGCGCGGATGACCTGCTTATGCGCATGTCTATTGCTGCAACGCAGCCGATGGTTGCGAACAAGACCGTTGTGGTTATCGACGAGGTGCAGCGATGCCCCAACGTAGTGACGTTTATCAAATACCTGGTCCAGCGCGGCGACTTTCGATACATCCTTACCGGATCGCTCCTTGGCGTTGAGCTCGAGGGCATCGATTCCCTGCCGGTGGGGTATGTCGAGCAGGTCCAGATGTACCCGCTCGACTTTGAGGAGTTCTGCTGGGCAAGCGGCGTTGCTGCCGGAGCGTTTGACATGCTCAGGGGTTGTCTAAAGGACGAAAAGGAGCTCCCCGGCTATCTGTATGACCGCTTGCTCAATCTGTTCCATCAGTATGTGGTGGTGGGGGGCATGCCCGACGCGGTCAATTCCTTCTTGGCGACGCGCAATGTCGACGAGGTTCGAAACATCCATCGCGATCTTCACGCCCTGTATCGCGATGACATCGCAAAGTACACTCCGCCTGAGCTACGCTTGGTTATTCGCGATATCTATGATCTGATTCCCAGCGAGGCCGGCTCCAAAAACAAGCGATTCAAACTGTCATCGATTAACGGTGTCAAACGTTTTTCGCAGGTGACAGATCATTTTCTCTGGTTGTCGGAGGCGGGTGTCGCGCTTCCCGTGTATAACGTAACGGCGCCCGTGGCACCCCTTTTATTGGGGGAGCAACGAAATCTGTTCAAGCTGTTTTACTTGGACACCGGAATGCTCATGTCGTCGTATTCCAAAAGGGTCGCCCAAGGCGTTTTTGGTGGGGAGGCGGAAGACGCCTTTGGCATGAACATGGGGGCGGCGTTTGAGGGCTTCGTTGCCCAAGAGCTCAAAGCCCATGGATTCAGATTGCGCTACTTTACGTCTAAAAAAGTCGGCGAGCTCGATTTTGTGGAGGAGACGCTCGATGGGGAGGTCCTTGCCATCGAGGTCAAGTCGGGCAAGAGCTTTAAGTCCCATGCGGCGCTCGACAACGCGCTCGCGACGAAGGGCTACGGAATCGATCGCGCCCTGGTGCTTGCGGAATGTAATCTTCACCGCGATGGTGACGTGCTGTATCTGCCCATCTTTATGGCAGGGCTTTTGGAGCCGTAACATGCCGCCGGCTCTTCCGGCCCTCCCTTAACCCTCGCTACTTATCGTCTCCGTCGTTGGGGTCGCCTTTGAGGGTGTTGATGTCCAGGTGCTGGTTGTCGTCCTCTTTTTGCTGGGTCTCCGACTCCGCTTGGGTGGGGCCGCGGAACAGCTGGAATCCCTCAAACGCAATGACGCCGAGCAGGGCAATGACAATGGCGATAAAGGCAACCTTGACTGCCTGCGGAAATTCCGAGAAACGCAGCGCCTTTTCCTCGGCGTAATAATCGGCGAAGCGCTCTTCGCCCGTGCTTTTGGTATACGCCGGCGCGGACGCGGCCTCCGGGTCATATTCCGGTGCAGGCGCGGCAGCGTACGGATCGTTGAGATAATTGCTCGATGCGGTGCCATAATCCTCGGTCTCGATGCGACCGGTGCCAGTATAGCTATCGGAATAATCGGAATATGCCGCACCGCCCTCATAGTCCGCGGCGCTCGTGTTGGCGGCAAAAAGCGGGTTAACTGGAACGTCGAGCACCGGCATGCCGGTTGAGGTCTCATCCAGATCGGCTGCAGCCCAGGAATCGTAGGCAACCTGATGGGCAACGGGCTCATCGAGCTTTGTGATCGGAGGCTTGCGTGCCGCAGGAACAGGCAACTGCTGGGCGCTGTACATAACGGTGCTGTCGGCCGATTTGCCCTGCGTCGCTGCAGCGAGAAATGCCGCCGTCTCGGACGGGTCGCTTGCGGGGCGGGGAGCGGGCGCGGGCGCCGAAATGGGTGCGGGCGTAGATGCGGGCGTCGAAACAGGCGGCTGCGCAGGAGTCGGCGCAGATGCGGGCTTAGGCGCAAGTGCGGGATTGGGGCTTGACGGGCGAGCCCCACCGCCCATGAGTTCGTCGGCGGTCCACGGGCGATCATCCATCACGTCGTCAAGGCTCAGCGAAAACAGGTCGTCTTCACCCTCATCGAACATGCGGTGCACATGTCCACCAATTGCTGGAATCAATCCGCGACCGGTGCATGATGCCTTGCTCAACGCCATTCTGTTCCACCCTTTCGAAATACTAATGACATCGATTATATGGAACTTCCCAAGCGGCTCGGTCTTGGATTCGCGCTTTCCAGAACTCGCGCCCAAAAAGGGGAGGGGCAATCCAGGCGAGTGCCTACTTGTCGCCGGCGGCAGCCTTTGCCTCGTTGAGGTAGCTATAGAAGCTGTATTTGGAGATGCCAAAGAACTCGCAGGCGCGCTCGCTCGACTTGGAAATGAGGAAGGCGCCGCGACGGTCGAGGT
This sequence comes from uncultured Collinsella sp., assembly GCA_902490565.1. Lineage (GTDB taxonomy): Bacteria > Actinomycetota > Coriobacteriia > Coriobacteriales > Coriobacteriaceae > Collinsella. The sequence goes on from CABUEK010000001.1 coordinate 115,502, forward strand.
AGCCAATGGCACGAATGCGCTCATCTTTGGTCATAAGGGCTGCAGGTTTGCCCACGTATTGCTCGCACTCGCGCAGCAGGTCTTCGAGCAGGTCGCCGATGTTCTTGGTAATGGGCTCGGGCTCGGTGTAGCCCGTGCCGCCGGTGCCGGTAAAGGCGTCGAGCGAACGCTCAAAAGCCTTCATAAGCGTGATGTCAAAGTTGATGCCCAAAATGCCGACGGGCTTGCCTTCGTCGTTGCGGATAAAGATGGTCGAGGACTTGAGCAGCTTGCCATCGGTGGTTTTAGTGAGGTACGGCTCGCGGTCGTGTACGTCGGTGGTGCCCTCGTGCATGGACTCAAACACGATATGGCTGGGGCCGTCACCCAGTTTGCGCCCGCTGACGTGGCCATTTTCGATCACTACGATGGAGTGGTCCACGTCCTCGGTCTCCAGATCGTGGACGACGACTTCGCAGTTGGGGCCAAATTGGAGCGCCAGACCGTGTGCAAGGCGCTTGTAAAACTCAATCTGTGCGGGGGTCATGGGTGCCTTCCTAAAAATTAGTTTGGGCACACTTTGCCATAAACCACACTTGTTCGCAAATAACGAAAGCGTTGCTGCGTTATGTGACCGTTCGGCGGCGAAAAGGTACCGATTGCGGCAACAAACAATTTGTTAGGTTATCCAATCAAAAAGTGTGATAGAACATTGCTAACAAACTTTTTGTTTGGCATCCACATAAAAGTTCAGCCGTGTGAATGGGATCGGGCTGAAACGCGTATGCGGGGGCCGGCAAGAGAGGACTTAAGGAGTTCACCGTATGGCCGATAAGATCCAGTGGGCGGGCAACACGATGCCCAAGAGCGATGACAAGCACTTGGGAATCATGAGCCTCGACCACGTGAAGAAGGCCCGCGCCTTCCACCAGTCGTTCCCTCAGTACACCGTTACTCCGCTTGCCCGCCTGGACGGCCAGGCCGCGCGCCTGGGCCTGTCCAACCTGTGCGTTAAGGACGAGAGCTATCGCTTTGGCCTCAACGCCTTTAAGGTCCTGGGCGGCTCGTTTGCCATGGCCAACTATATTGCCGACGAGACCGGCAAGGACGTTGCCGACTGCACCTTCGATTACCTGACCTCCGATCAGCTGGCCGAGGACTTTGGCCAGGCCACCTTCTTTACCGCCACCGACGGCAACCATGGCCGCGGCGTGGCATGGGCTGCCAACAAGCTGGGCCAGAAGGCCGTCGTGCACATGCCCAAGGGTTCCACCAAGCCCCGCTTCGATAACATTGCCGCCGAGGGCGCCACGGTGACCATCGAAGAGGTCAACTACGACGAGTGCGTGCGCATGGCCGCCGCCGAGGCCGACGCCTGCGAGCGCGGCGTCATCGTTCAGGACACCGCCTGGGAGGGCTACGAGAAGATCCCGTCCTGGATCATGGAGGGTTACGGCACCATGGCTTCCGAGGCTGCCGAGCAGCTGCGCGAGATGGCTATCAACCGCCCGACGCACGTCTTTGTCCAGGCTGGCGTAGGCTCGCTCGCCGGCGCCGTGGTGGGCTACTTCACCAACCTGTATCCCGATAACCCGCCCACCTTCGTCGTGGTTGAGTGCGCACCGGCCGCCTGCCTGTACAAGGGCGCTGCCGCCGGCGACGGCGACCCGCGTATCGTGGACGGCGACATGCCCTCCATCATGGCCGGCCTGTGCTGCGGCGAGCCCAACATCCTTGGCTGGGATATCCTGCGCAACCACACCACCGCCTTCGTGTCCTGCCCCGACTGGGTCACCGCTCGCGGCATGCGCACCCTGGGCGCTCCCGAGAAGGGCGACCCGCGCGTCATCTCCGGCGAGTCCGGCGCCGTGACCACCGGCCTGGTCGAGACCCTCATGCTCGATCCCGAGTACGCCGAGCTCAAGGAGCTCATCGGCCTGGACAAGACGAGCTCCGTGCTCTGCTTCTCCACCGAGGGCGACACCGATCCGGATCAGTACCGTCGCATCGTCTGGGAGGGCGAGTACCCGACTTGCTAGCAGACTGACCTGTCCGGAGGCAGCCGGAGGACTTTACTCCCTGCTCGGACAGTCCTGCTCGCACGGAGAGCACATTAAGTGCTCTCCGGCTCGTGCGGAACTCGCGACGGAGCAAAGTCCTCCGTCCGCCTCCTATGGTTACTTGCTTGCCGGGTGCTCAACCTCACGCTGCTTGGCACAAGTGATCTATCTGAAATATCTACCTGTAGGTAAACCCTTGTAGAAAGGTTGACTGTTATGACTAAAGAACTCGATTTCGACGCTATCAAGGCTGCTGCTGAGTCCCACCGTGCTGATATGACTCGCTTCCTGCGCGCCATGATCTCCCACCCCTCTGAGTCCTGCGAGGAGGGTGAGGTTGTTGCCTGCATCAAGGCCGAGATGGAGAGCCTTGGCTATGACGAGGTCAAGGTCGACGGCCTGGGCAACGTCATGGGCTTTATGGGCGAGGGCGACAAGATCATCGCCATCGACTCTCACATCGACACCGTCGGCATCGGCAACATCGAGAACTGGGATGCCGATCCCTATGAGGGCTACGAGACCGACGAGATCATCTACGGCCGCGGCGGCTCCGACCAGGAGGGCGGCATGGCTTCTGCTACCTACGCTGCCAAGATGATGAAGGACATGGGCCTCATCCCCGAGGGCTACAAGATCATGGTCGTCGGCACCGTCCAGGAAGAGGACTGCGACGGCATGTGCTGGCAGTACATCTACAACAAGGACGGCATTAAGCCCGAGTTCGTCATTTCCACTGAGCCCACCGACGGCGGCATCTATCGCGGTCACCGCGGCCGCATGGAGATCCGCGTCGACGTTCACGGCACCTCCTGCCACGGTTCCGCTCCCGACCGCGGCGACAACGCCATCTACAAGATGGCCGACATCATCGCCGACGTCCGCGCCCTCAACAACAACGGCTGCGACGAGTCGACCGACATCAAGGGCCTCGTCAAGATGCTCGACCCCAAGTACAACCCCGAGCACTTTGAGGACGCCCGCTTCCTGGGCCGCGGCACCTGCACCGTCAGCCAGATCTTCTACACCAGCCCCAGCCGCTGCGCTGTCGCTGACTCCTGCGCCATCTCCATCGACCGTCGCATGACCGCCGGCGAGACCTGGGAGTCCTGCCTGGACGAGATCCGCAACCTGCCGGCCGCCAAGAAGTACGGCGACGACGTGAAGGTCTCCATGTACATGTACGACCGTCCGTCCTGGACCGGCGAGGTCTACGAGACCGAGGCTTACTTCCCCACGTGGATCAACAAGGAGACCGCTCCGCACGTCAAGGCCCTCGTCGACGCCCACAAGGCCATGTTCGGTGACGAGCGCATCGGCTGCGAGCCCAGCATGGACAAGCGCACCGGTCGTCCGCTGTGCGACAAGTGGACCTTCTCCACGAACTGCGTTTCCATCCAGGGCCGCTATGGCATCCCCTGCGTTGGCTTTGGCCCGGGTGCCGAGTCTCAGGCTCACGCTCCCAACGAGGTCACCTACAAGGACGACCTGGTCACCGCTGCCGCCATGTATGTTGCTGCTTTGAACCTCTACGATCCGAGCCAGGCCGATGGCGACGCTACCGTGTTCCGCGCTGGTCTGACCAACAACAAGATCGACTAGTCCCATTCCTTGATCTTGTTGAGCCGGGGACAGCCTGTGTCCCCGGCACCCCCTGTTGACTTGGGGCCCGCGGTCGTTATCTCCCATGCTTCCTCAACGGTAGCGGGTCCTCGTCATAGCGCTCTGCATGTTCTAGCCACACGCGCATGCCGGAGCACATCTACTCATTGCGATCGTTTCATCTATGGAAAGGATATTTACATGGACGCCAAGTTTACCGAGCTCGTCGAGCAGCTGAACGGCCTCGATTTTAAGGGCATGTACGGCAGCGACTTCCTGCACACCTGGGATAAGACCACCGATGAGCTCAAGGCTCTCTACATCGTTGCCGACGCCCTGCGCGAGCTGCGTGAGAACAACGTTTCGTCCAAGATCTTCGACTCGGGCCTGGCCGTCTCCCTGTTCCGCGACAACTCCACCCGTACGCGCTTCTCCTTCTCTAAGGCCGCCAACCTGCTCGGCCTCGAGCTGCAGGACCTGGACGAGAAGAAGTCCCAGATCGCTCACGGCGAGACCGTCCGCGAGACCGCTACCATGATCTCCTTCATGGCCGACGTCATCGGCATCCGCGACGACATGTACATCGGCAAGGGCGACGCCTACATGGCCGAGGTCTCCGAGTCTGTCCAGCAGGCCTACGAGGACGGCGTTCTGGATCACCGTCCCACGCTCATCTCCCTGCAGTCCGACTCCGATCACCCCACGCAGTCCTCTGCCGACATGCTCTACCTCATCAACGAGTTTGGCGGTCTTGAGAACCTCAAGGGCAAGAAGGTTGCCGTCACCTGGGCCTATTCGCCCTCTTACGGCAAGCCGCTGTCCTGCCCGCAGTCGCTGATCAGCCTGCTGCCCCGCTTTGGCATGGACGTCACCCTGGCCCACCCCGAGGGCTACGATCTCATGCCCGAGGTCGTCGAGCGCGCCAAGGGCTATGCCGCCGAGTCCGGCACCACCTTTAAGCAGGTCAACACCATGGCCGAGGCCTTCGAGGGCGCCGACATCGTGATCCCCAAGAGCTGGGCTCCGTTTGCCGCCATGGAGAAGCGTACCAACCTGTACGCCGAGGGCGACGACGCCGGCATCGCTGCGCTCGAGAAGGAGCTGCTCGCTCAGAACGCCACCCATCAGGACTGGTGCTCCACGATCGAGCTCATGGAGAAGACCGCCAACGGCCAGGACACCATCTTTATGCACCCGCTGCCCGCCGACATCTCCGGTGTCTCCTGCGAGCACGGCGAGGTCAACGCCGACGTCTTTGACATGCACCGCGTGGGCATGTACAAGGAGGCCAGCTACAAGCCGTACGCCATCGCAGCCATGATGTTCCTGCAGAAGGTTGCCGATCCCGCCGCTACCCTCAAGGCCCTCGACGAGCGCAACACCGCCCGTTGGTTCCAGGCCTAAAGCCGCGCTGAGGTAAGCCATGTAAAGGGGGCGCTCTGCCAACCGGCGGGGTGCCCCTTTTTGCATCGTGGGCGTGCGGGATAAGCGCTTTCGATGTAGATGCCCCGCGACGCGAGTTATGGGTACGATGGTTTCAGGGGAGGTATCGCCATGAAACTCGGTTGCGTCATTATGGCTTCGGGCGAGGGCAAGCGGTTTGGCTCTAACAAGATGCTTGCCGATATCTATGGCAAGCCGCTGATTGCCCGGACTATCGATTCGGTTCCCCGGGGCTTTGACGTCGTGGTTTCGACGCGTTGGCCCGAGGTCGCCCAGATTTGCGAGGACAAGCATTGCCCGTGCGTGCTGCACGATGGCAAGCTCAGGAGCGAAAGCGTCCGTGCGGGCCTTTCGTGGGGGGCGAGCCGCAACTGGAAAGGCTGCCTCTTTTTGCCGGGCGACCAGCCGCTCGTGAGTCCGGATTCTTTTGAGGCTATGGTTCGTGCATTTGACGAGCATGGCCGCAAGCATCCGGTGCGTCTTGCGTGCAACGGTGAGCCTTCGAGCCCGGTGCTCTTTCCGGCGGAGCTGTTCGGTGCACTTATGTGTCTTGAGGGCAAGGACGGTGGCGGTTCGATCCTCAAGGACCGTATCGACGTGGTGCTGGTCGATGCGCGTGCTTACGAACTGTGGGACGTCGATACCGTCAAGGGACAGCGACGCATAACGGAGCATATCGCCGCCTGCTCGTATTTTGATCGCGTGACCAACTGCATCAATCAATAAGGAGCAATTATGATCATCATCAAAAACGGCGCGCTCGTGACGCCCCAGGGGCTTCGCCGCGCCGATCTTGCCATGGATGGCGATAAGATCGTACGGATTGCCGCGGCGATTGAGCCGGCCGAGGGCGATACCGTCGAGGATGCTGCGGGCTGCTGGGTGTTCCCGGGCTTTATCGATGGGCACACGCACATGCAGTGCTGGACCGGCATGGATTGGACAGCCGATAGCTTTGAGACCGGCACGCGCGCGGCTGCCTGCGGCGGCACGACGACCATTGTGGACTACGCGACGGCCGATCGCGGCGTGACCATGCCCGATGCCTTGGTCGAGTGGCATCATCGCGCCGACGGCACCTGCACCGCCAACTATGCCTTCCATATGGCGCTTGCCGAGTGGAATGAGCGCAACCGCGCCGATCTTTCGGCCATGCGCGAGGCGGGCGTGTCGTCGTTTAAGACCTACTTTGCCTACGACCATCTGCGCCTGGACGATGCCGAGACGCTCGAGGTGCTGGAGGAGCTCAAGCGCGTGGGCGGTATCCTGTGCGTGCATTGCGAGAACGGTACGCTGGTGAATGAGCTGCAGAAGCGCGTGTTTGAGCAGGGTATCCACGGGCCCGAGGGCCATGCGCTCAGCCGTCCGGATGTGTGTGAGGCCGAGGCCGTGAGCCGCCTGCTGTATCTGGCGCACTTGGCCGGGGACGCTCCGGTCAACGTGGTGCACCTTTCGACCAAGCTGGGGCTCGAGGCCATTCGCGCTGCCAAAGCGCACGGGCAGAAGAACATCTATGTCGAGACCTGCCCTCAGTATCTGATGCTCGACGATACGCGCTACTTGGAGCAGGGCGAGGACGGCTTTGCGGGCGCCAAGTACGTGATGAGCCCGCCGCTGCGCCATGCCGGTGACCGTGCCGCGCTGCGCGAGGCGCTTGTGGCTGGCGAGATCGATACTATTGCCACCGACCACTGCAGCTTTAATCTGCACGGGCAAAAGGACCGCGGGCGCGATGACTTTCGCGCGATTCCCAACGGCGGGCCCGGTGTGGAGCATCGCCCCGTCGCGATCGCTACGAGCTTTGAGGGACAGCTGGGCCCCGAGGATCTGTGCCGCTTGATGAGCGAGAACCCGGCGCGCGTCTTTGGCATGTATCCGCGCAAGGGCTGTCTTGCCGAGGGCTCCGATGCCGACGTATGCGTGTGGGATCCCAAGGCGCGCTGGACCATTCGCGCGGCGACGCAGCATCAGGCTGTGGACTATACGCCGCTCGAGGGCTTTGAGGCACACGGCCGCGCCAAGGCCGTGTTTGTGAACGGCGTGCTGGCTGCGCGCGACGGCGAGCCCACCGGAGCCCAACCCGGCCGCTACGTGCCCCGCTAACGGGAAGACCGCCGGGGTAGCTAATTTGGGAGATGATTTTTTGGGACGGGGTAGCAAAAAGAGCCCCGTCCCAAATTTGCTACCCCTGGAGGCTGGTGGCGATGAGGGGGCGGCCGAGGGCTGCCTCGAAGCAATCTGCCATCGTTGGATCGGCAAGCGTGTCGACTTGGTTGAGCATAATGCGGGCATTGCTGAGGTTCAGCATCTGCAGCTCGGCATTGAGCGCCATAGCGACGCGCTCTGGGGTGGCGGTGTCGGTGGGCTCGCAGCCGCAGCGCTCGCAGAAGACCTCGGGGCGGTGGACAACCTCGGCGACGGGCTTGCCCAGCCCCGAGGCGCCGACGACCCAGACAACGTTTGCCGTGGCGGCGGGAATTACCGGCTCCCAGGCGGCATGTGCCTTGAGCGGGAGTCGCTTGCTGCCATCTGCCTCGGCCAACACATAGTCAAAGCGCTGCGCCAGCTGGTCGAGCGGCTCGGCGGGGGCGGAGAGCTTGCCTGTCTCCGGGTCCAAGACGCCTGCCTGGCAGATGCTTCCGCGCACAAGGCCCGCGCAGGCCTCGCAGGTGCAGCCGGGGGCGTGTGAGGCACCTGGCTTCCAAGGCGCGGCGTCCAGGCGACGATTCGACCCGTCCCATGGCACGCCGGCAACGGGAAGCATATGCGTGGTGGTACAGAGGAGCACGCGGCCGCCAGCGCGCATGAGCTCAAGACCCAGCGTCTTGAGCAAGGTCGACTTGCCGCCGCTGCCGATAATCGCGGTAATGCCCGGCTCGATCCTGAGCGCCGAGGCAAGATTGCCGCTAACCGTTTCCATCTGTTCACCGCCGTATAATACTGTGATAATAAATAATCATCAGAGTAGCGGTCGAACCGCTTTTGCTCTGCTCAAACCGTAGCACAGGGAGGTGCCCCGGGAATGCTCGTTTATGTTCGCGGCGCCGGTGATATCGCCACGGGCGTCGCCGTTCGCTTGGTGCGCGCCGGCGTTTCGGTCGTTATGGCCGATATCGCGGTTCCCACGTGCATCCGCCGCACAATCTGTTTTTGCGAGGCCATTCGCTTGGGCGAGGTCCAGGTCGAAGGCATTCGCGCTCGCTTGGCACAGACGCCGGCTGAGGCGCTTGAGATTACCAAGGCTGGAGACGTCGCCGTTGTGGTGGACCCTCAGGCCAAGATGCTCGATGAGCTTAAACCCACGGCTGTGGTCGACGCGATTTTGGCTAAGCGCAACTTGGGCACCACGCGCGACATGGCGCCTGCCGTCATCGCTGTGGGGCCGGGCTTTACCGCGCCGGTTGACTGCGACGCCGTGGTCGAGACCATGCGCGGGCATTTTCTCGGCCGTGTCATTACCCAAGGTTCGCCCCAGCCCAACACGGGCGTGCCGGGCATTATCGCCGGTTATGGCAAGGAACGAGTTATCCACAGCCCCGCCGCCGGCGTGTTTCGGTCCGACCGCGCAATCGGCGACATCGTGAGCGCCGGAGACGTGATTGGCTACGCGGGAGATACACCCATGTGCACGCAGATCGATGGCTGTCTGCGCGGGCTTTTGGCGAACGGCGTGCGGGTGACTGAGGGCTTTAAATGCGCCGATGTCGATCCGCGCGGCGACGCCAGCTACATCAACTATATTTCGGACAAGGCGACATCGGTCGGCGGCGGCGTGCTCGAGGCACTCGCTATGCTCACCGATGTCTTTAGAGGATAGAAGGCGGCAATGGAAAAGCTCGATGTGGTGAATGCGGCGCTTGCCGCCCTGCGTGCTGGCGAGACGTGCGAGCTGGTGGTAGTGGCCGGTACGGCGGGGTCGTCCCCGCGCGGTGTGGGCGCATGGATGACTGTCTTTGCCGATGGCAGCCAGGCGGGCACTATCGGCGGCGGCAAGATTGAGCTCTTTGCGCTGGACGAGGCGCGCGAGCTGCTGGCCGGGGGTAAATCGCGTCTGGTCCGCTACACCATGGGCGGCGAGAACTCCGATACCGGCATGATTTGCGGCGGAGCTATCTGCCTGTGCTATCTGCACCTGGACGCGACCAAGGCACCGTTGTTCCAGGAGATTGCCAATGTGCTGGCGTATCGACGCATCGGCGACTTCGTCATTGACTTTGAGCCGTTTATCGCAAACGCGCTCGAGGGCGATGTGGCCGAGTACCATGGCGGGGCATCGCGCCATACCATTGCGGGCTGCCCCGAGCTTTCGCTGGTGGAGGAGGGGAGTAAGGTCACCTACACCAACGCCGCCTCCGAGATTCCCCCGGCGCACATCGAGACGCTCTGCCCCGAGGGCCTGACCTACATCTTTGGCTGCGGACACGTGGGCGCTGCGACGGCGCGCGTACTCACGGCGGCGGGCTTTGCCGTTGTGGCGTGCGATGACCGCCCCGGCACGCTGACGCCCGAATGGGTGCCCGGTGTCTACGATCGTCGCCTGGTCGATTACAAGAACCTGAGCAAGCAGTGCCCCATCGGCCCGCGCGACTTGGTGGTCGTGGCCACAGCAGGCCACAAGTCCGATATCGACGTGGTGATTCAGGCCATGCGCGCTAAACCCGCCTATCTGGGCTGCTTGGGCTCGCGCCGCAAGACGGCCTTTGTGCGCGCCCGTTTGGAGCAGGAGGGCTTTACGCAGGACCAGATCGACGAGCTGCACCTGCCGATCGGCGTTGCCATCGAGGCCGAGGATCCCGAGGAGATCGCCATCTCCATCGCTGCCGAGATGATTCACCTGCGCCGCACCAAGCTCGTCCCCCGCAAGCGCTAATCGCATCCCCATACATGAGTTGCGGTGAAATACGGACTGTTAAAGCCTGTTAAGCCGTCAAACGGTCCCTATCTCACCGCAACTGCTGTTTTCCTCCGTGCCCTAGGGATCAATTTGTGCGGGGGAGTTGTGGAGTTGTGCAGGCAGACGAGGTTTTTCTGGAAATACGCACCCAATGCGCGTATAGTACCGATTGTTTTGTCGGCTCCTGCTGCGTCGAGTCCAAACCGCGAAATGCCATGAGCGGCGCGGATGCAGCCAGGAGGCACGAGGACAACCCATCGTGGCCACGCCCCGTGCTTAAAACCCCAAGAAGGAGTGAACAATGGCAGAAGAGAAGTATGTGCCGCGTCTGAAGACCAAGTACAACAACGAGGTCAAGCAGCAGCTTCAGGACAAGTTCCAGTACGAGAACGTCATGATGATCCCCAAGTTTGAGAAGATCGTCGTGAACATGGGTGTCGGCGAGGCCGCTACCGATTCCAAGGCCATCGACGGTGCCGTGCGCGACCTGCGCGCCATCACCGGCCAGCAGCCGATGATTACCCGTGCCCGCAAGTCCATCGCTACCTTCCGCCTGCGCGCTGGTATGCCGATCGGCTGCAAGGTTACCCTGCGTGGCGACCGTATGTGGGAGTTCTTCGATCGTCTGACCTCCGTCGCGATTCCCCGTATCCGCGACTTCCGCGGCATCTCCGCCAAGAGCTTCGACGGCCGTGGTAACTTCTCCATGGGCGTCACCGAGCAGCTCATCTTCCCCGAGATCGACTTCGACTCCGTCGATCACCAGCGTGGTATGGACATCACTTTCGTGACCACCGCCAATACCGATGAGGAGGCCAAGGCCCTTCTGGACGCCTTCGGTTTCCCGTTCAAGAAATAGGTTCACCTGCCCTATGAGCGCCGTTCCCAGAAGGGGGCGGCGCTTGGGGCGAACAATACTCTATGTGAGGAGGATATAAGTGGCTAAGACATCGATGATCGTCAAGTGCAATCGCAAGCAGAAGTTCTCTACTCGTGAGTACACGCGCTGCCAGCGCTGCGGCCGTCCGCACTCTGTGTACCGCAAGTTCGGCCTGTGCCGTGTCTGCTTCCGCGAGCTTGCACTCAAGGGCGAGCTTCCCGGCGTTAAGAAGGCCAGCTGGTAAGTCACTACCAGCGTTTCAAGCATCCGTTTGGAACAGGGAAAACGCGCTAGTTAGGCTTTGCCGTTAAGGGCGGCGAAGAACCAAGAGCACGTGTTCATCAAGAACGAAGGAGAATCTGTATGAACCTTACAGACCCGATCGCAGATATGCTTACGCGCATCCGTAACGCTAACTCTGTGAACAAGGCCACGGTCTCCATGCCGAGCAGCAAGAAGCTCGTCGAGATCGCTCGTGTTCTGCACGAGGAGGGCTACATCGAGGGCTACGATGTCGAGGACACCGTTCCCCAGAAGACTCTGCACATCACGCTTAAGTATGGTCCCAAGAAGGCTAAGGTCATCAACGGCATCCGCCGCATTTCCAAGCCGGGCCTGCGTAAGTACACCGGCGTTGCCGACATGCCCCGCGTCCGCGGTGGCCTTGGTACCGCCATTATTTCCACCAGCCATGGCGTTATGACCGACCGCGATGCTCGCAAGCACAACGTCGGCGGCGAGATCATCGCTTACGTCTGGTAATTCGCTCGGTAGGTAGAAGGAAAGGAGATCACCGTGTCTCGTATCGGTAATAAGCCTGTCCAGATTCCCGCCGGAGTCGAAGTGGCAGTCAACGGCAACAACGTTGTCGTCAAGGGCCCCAAGGGCCAGCTCGAGCTCGATGTCTTTGAGAAGCTCGCTATCAACATCGAGGACAACGTCCTCACCGTTTCCCGTCCCGACGACGAGCGTGAGACCCGTGCCCGCCACGGCCTCACCCGTGCCCTCATCCACAACATGGTTGTTGGCGTTTCCGAGGGCTTCGAGAAGAAGCTCGAGCTCGCCGGCGTCGGTTACCGCGTGCAGCAGAAGGGCAAGAACCTCGAGTTCTCCCTGGGCTTCTCGCACCCCGTGATCGTCGAGGCTCCCGAGGGCATCACCTTCGAGGTTCCCGACAACACCCACGTGAACGTCAAGGGTATCAACAAGCAGCAGGTCGGTCAGATCGCCGCTGAGATTCGCGGCCATCGTCCTCCCGAGCCTTACAAGGGCAAGGGTATCCACTATGTCGGCGAGCACATCCGCCGCAAGCTGGGTAAGGCCGCCAAGTAGTCGTAACCGACTTACTCGCATAAGACCAGCACCCCGTTAGGTGCTGGCAAGATCAACCTTTTTAGGAGTTTACGTATGAACAAGCATAAGGCGAAGCTGGAAGGCCTCAAGCGTCGTCAGCGTCGTGTTCGCGGCAAGGTCTCGGGTACCGCCGAGCGTCCGCGTCTTCGCGTGACCCGTACCAACGCCAACATCTATGCCCAGATTATCGACGACAGCAAGGGCTCCAGCCTGACGCTCGTCTCTGCCTCGACCCTCGAGGCCGAGTTCAAGGGCACCCACACCTCGAACAAGGAGGCTGCGGAGAAGGTCGGTCAGCTCGTTGGCAAGCGTGCCATCGAGGCCGGCATCACCAAGGTCGCTTTCGATCGTGGTGGCCGTATCTACCATGGCCGCGTCAAGGCCCTCGCCGACGGTGCTCGTGCCGCCGGTCTCGAGTTCTAGGAGGTATGTAGCACATGGCTCGTAATCAGAAGCAGCAGCGCGAGGCCTCCGAGTTCGAGGAGCGCGTCGTTTACATCAACCGCGTGTCGAAGACCGTCAAGGGTGGTCGTCGCATGAGCCTCGTCGCTCTCGTCGTCGTTGGCGACGGCAAGGGCAACGTCGGCGTTGGCATGGGCAAGTCCGCTGAGGTGCCCCTGGCCATCTCCAAGGCGTCTCTCGATGCCAAGAAGAACATGTTCCACGTGCCGGTGACCGAGCAGGGCACCATCCCGCACGAGGTTCTCGGCCACTTTGGTGCCGGCCGCATCATCATCAAGCCCGCTGTCGAGGGTACCGGCGTTATCGCCGGCGGCGCTGTGCGTCCCCTCTTCGAGCTTGCTGGCATCAAGAACGTCCTGTCCAAGTCCCTCGGTACCGACAACGGCCTCAACATCATCAAGGCTGCCGTCGAGGGCCTCAAGGAGCTCTCCAGCCCTGAGGACGTCGCGGCTCGCCGTGGCCTGACGGTCTCCGAGATGTTCGTCGGTAAGGAGAACTAAGCATGGCTGACACCATCAAGATCAAGCAGGTCCGCAGCACCAACGGTTGCAAGCAGGACCAGGTCCGTACTGTCCGTGCCCTCGGTCTCCACAGGATCCGCGAGGTTCGCGAGATTGCTGACAACGAGTCCGTCCGCGGCATGATCTTCAAGGTCAAGCACCTTGTCGAGATTGTAGAGGAGTAGCAAATGCAGCTTCACGATCTTACTCCCGCGCCCGGTTCCACTAAGAACCGCAAGCGCGTCGGCCGTGGCAATTCTTCGGGTCACGGCACCACTTCTGGCCGCGGCCAGAAGGGCCAGGGTTCCCGCTCTGGTGGCACCAAGGGTGCCGGCTTCGAGGGTGGCCAGACTCCGCTGGCTATGCGCCTGCCCAAGCTTCCGGGCTTCCGCAACCCCCGTCGTATCGAGTACACCGCTGTTAACGTTGAGCGTCTCGAGCGTAAGTTCGAGGACGGCGCTGTGATCGACGGTGCCGCTCTTAAGGCCGCTCGCATCACCAAGAGCGAGTTCGAGCCCGTCAAGGTGCTCGGCAATGGTGAGCTCACCAAGAAGTTCACGGTCAAGGTCGACAAGGTCAGCGCTTCTGCGCAGGCCAAGATCGAGGCCGCTGGCGGAAAGGTCGAGCTGCCGTGCTAAATGGTCTTAAGAATGCTTTCCGCATCAAAGAATTGCGCGAAAAGATTCTTTTTACCATAGCTATGCTCGTCGTGTACCGCATTGGTGCGCACGTTCCTGTGCCCGGCATTCCCTTCCAGGGGATGCTGGGCCTTTTCTCGACCGATAACAATTCGGTCGCCGCAGGTGCTATGGCCCTCCTGAATCTTTTCTCTGGCGGCGCGTTGAGCTATGTGTCGGTGTTTTCGCTGGGCATCATGCCTTACATCACCAGCTCGATCATCCTCCAGATGCTCCAGGCCGTCGTGCCTTCCCTGCATGAGCTTGCCCGCGAGGGCGAGGTCGGTCAGACCAAGATTACGCAGTATTCGCGTTACCTCACCCTGGCTCTGGCAATCCTCAACTCCGTGGGTTACCTCTTCCTCTTTAAGAGCTTCGGCATCAGCTTTAATGGCGCCGGCGCTCCCGAGATCATCTTCGACCTCATGGTCGTCGGCACGCTCACTGCGGGCGCCATGCTGATCATGTGGATTGGTGAGCTCATCACCCAGCGCGGTATCGGCAATGGCATGTCGCTGATCATCTTTGCGAACATCATGGCCGGTCTGCCGCAGGCTATCTTCTCCAGCACCGAGGGCAATGCCGGTGGCATCATCACCATGGTGATCATCTGCGCCATCATCCTGCTGGTTATCCCGCTGATCGTTTTCCTTGAGCGCGGCCAGCGCCGCATTCCGGTCTCCTACGCCAAGCGCGTCGTGGGCCGTCGCATGATGGGTGGACAGACCACCTACCTGCCCATCAAGGTCAACACCGCGGGCGTCGTGCCGATCATCTTCGCTTCGGCGCTGCTGTACTTCCCGGCTCAGATTGCCGTGTTCTTCCCCGGCATCGGCTGGATTCAGGCAGTTGCCTCTGCGCTTTCGACCGGTTGGCTCAACTGGGTGCTTAATGTTGTCCTCATCGTGTTCTTCGCGTACTTCTACACCTCCATGGTGTTCAACCCCGATGACACGGCCGATAACCTTAAGAAGCAGGGCGGCTTTATTCCGGGCGTGCGTCCGGGTAGGGCTACCGCGGCCTACATCAAGAACGCGCTCAACAAGATTACGCTTCCCAGCGCTGTCTTTTTGGCGCTCATCGCCATCGTGCCTTCGATCATCTTCTCCTTCACGGGTAACCATCTGATCCAGGCATTTGGCGGCACGTCCATCCTCATCATGGTCGGCGTCGTGCTCGACACGGTCGATAAGCTCGAAGGCCAGATCAAGATGTATGATTACGATGGATTCTTTAAATAGGCTAGAGGAGGATTGCTCATGAACCTCGTATTGCTCGGAGCTCCGGGTGCCGGCAAGGGCACCGTCGCACAGGAGCTCGTCGCCGAGTTTGGCGTCGCTCACATTTCCACGGGCGACCTGCTGCGTGCTGCCGTCAAGGGTGGCACCGAGCTTGGTATTCAGGCTAAGAAGTACATGGACGCTGGCGAGCTCGTTCCCGACCAGCTCGTGATCGACCTTGTCAAGGAGCGCCTTGCCGCCGATGACGCCCAGCAGGGCTTCATCCTCGACGGCTTCCCGCGCAACACCGCCCAGGCCGTGACGCTCGATTCCGAGCTCTCCGCCATGGGTCGCGAGATCGACTGTGCCCTTCTGGTCGACGTGGCCCCCGAGGTCATCATCGATCGTCTGTCTTCGCGTCGCACCTGCCGCGCCTGCGGTTACACCGGCACCGCTGCCGATGCTACCTGCCCCAAGTGTGCCGGCGAGATGTATCAGCGCGACGACGACAAGCCCGAGACCATCAAGAACCGTCTCGACGTCTACGAGAAGTCCACGAGTCCGCTCGTCGACTACTATCGTGGCCAGGGTCTGCTCAAGTCGGTCAACGGTGACCAGGCTCGCGAGACCGTGTACGGGGATGTCAAAGAGGCTCTCGGTCTATGATCAAGATTAAGTCTGCAACGCAAATCGAGCAGATGAAGAAGGCAGGAGCGCTATCTAAGATGGCGCTCCGCCACGTTGGAGCCATGGTGCGCCCCGGCGTTTCGACTTTTGAGCTCGATCAGCTCGCGGAGCAGATTATCCGCATGCATGGCGGCACCCCGGCCTTTAAGGGTTACGGCGGGTTCCCGGGAACCATTTGCGCATCGATCAACGATGCCGTTGTCCACGGTATTCCCAACCCCGACATGATCCTGCGCGATGGCGATATCATTTCCATCGATACGGGAGCCGTTGTCGACGGTTGGGTCGGCGATAACGCTTGGACGTTTTTCGTCGGCACCCCTACGCCCGAGGCCAAGGCCCTGTGCGAGGTTACGCGCGATTGCCTTAAGGCTGCCATCGAGCAGGCTGTCCCCGGTAACCATATCGGGGACGTCGGTTATGCCGTTCAGTCTCTCGCCGAGTCTCACGGCTATGGCGTTCTTCGTGACTATGTTGGCCATGGCATTGGCCGCGTGATGCACGAGGACCCCAACGTTCCTAACTATGGAAAGAAGGGGAGGGGCGTTCGCCTCCAGGCCGGCATGGTCATTGCCATCGAGCCGATGGTTACGATGGGTTCCAACCATGTGAGCACGGGCTCCGACGGTTGGATCGTCACGACCAACGACCACCTGCCCGCCGCGCACTACGAGAACACCGTCGCCATTACCAATGACGGTCCGGTGATTATCACCACGGATGCCCAAGGTGCTTGGTGTTCGCTCCAAGGCGGAGAAATGTAACAAGTTCCACTTAGTTGTGGAGCCATTACGAAGTTATTACGATGCGTGCATACGTGTTGTAGAATACTCAATCGCTGTCGTTTTCTAGAGAAAGATGATTGCTTGTGAAGAAGGAAGACGCAATTGAGCTCGAGGGTACGGTAAAGGAGCCGCTGCCCAACGCCATGTTTAAGGTTGAGCTCGAGAACGGTCATTCGGTTCTGTGCAACATTTCTGGCAAGATTCGAATGAATTACATCCGTATTCTCCCCGGTGACAGGGTTGTCGTGGAGCTTTCCCCGTACGACCTGACCCGTGGCCGCATCACCTATCGCTACAAATAGCGGCACGCATACACGCACTCCATTTCCGGCTGCAGGCTTAGCTCAACCTACGGTCGGATTGTGTGTGAAGACCAGCCATAGTTTTAAACGCCTGCGGCTGGGCGAGTAGATAGTAGGGAAGTAGTTTGAGCGCTACCGAAAGGAAGAACGATGAAGGTACGTCCTTCGGTCAAGAAGATGTGCGATAAGTGCAAAATCATTAGGCGCCATGGCAAGGTCCTCGTCATTTGCGAGAACCCCCGTCATAAGCAGCGTCAGGGTTAAGAGAGGAGACTACGTTGGCCCGTATTAATGGTGTCGACCTCCCGCGTGAGAAGCGCGTTGAGATCGGTCTGACCTACATTTACGGCATCGGCCGCACCACTGCGACGAAGATCTGCGTCGAGTGCAACGTTAACGTGGATACGCGCGTTAAGGACCTCACCGAGGATGAGGTTAACGCCATCCGCGATTATATCGATAAGAACCAGATCATGGTTGAGGGCGACCTCCGCCGTGAGCGCAACCAGAACGTCAAGCGCCTTATGGACATCGGCTGCAACCGCGGCCTTCGTCACCGCAAGGGCCTCCCGGTCCGCGGCCAGCGTACCCACACTAACGCTCGTACCCGCAAGGGCCCGAAGCGTCAGATCGGTGCTAAGAAGAAGAAATAAGGAGCGCTAGATAGATGGCTACTGCTAAGAAGAACGTTCGCGCTGCCCGTCTGAAGCGCGCGGACCGTAAGAACATTTCCGTGGGCCAGGCTCACATTCGTTCTACGTTCAACAACACGATCGTTTCGATCACCGATCCCCAGGGCAACGTCATTTCCTGGAAGTCGGCTGGCCAGGTGGGCTTCAAGGGCTCCCGTAAGTCCACGCCGTTCGCTGCCCAGATGGCTGCCGAGGCTGCTGCCAAGCAGGCCATGGAGCACGGTATGAAGAAGGTTTCCGTCTTCGTCAAGGGCCCCGGCTCTGGTCGTGAGACCGCCATCCGCTCCCTCCAGGCTGCTGGCCTCGAGGTCTCGAGCATCCAGGACAAGACCCCCATTCCGCACAACGGCTGCCGCCCCAAGAAGCGTCGCCGCGTGTAACTGAAAGGATCGTATCAATATGGCAATCGACAGGACTCCTGTTCTTAAGCGCTGCCGTCAGCTCGGGATCGATCCCGCTGAGCTCGGTTACAGCAGCAAGAAGGAATCTATCCGTCAGCCCAAGCGCCGTCGCAAGGAATCTGAGTACGGCATGCAGCTGCGCGAGAAGCAGAAGGTCAAGTTCATCTATGGCGTTCTGGAGAAGCAGTTCCACGGCTACTTCAACAAGGCCCGTAAGATGAACGGCGTCACCGGTGAGAACCTCATGATCATCCTTGAGTCTCGCCTCGACAACGTCGTCTTCCGTCTTGGCTTCGCCCGCACCCGCAAAGAGGCTCGTCAGTCCGTCCGTCATGGTCACTTCACCGTGAACGGCAAGCGCGTGGACATCCCGTCCTACCGCGTCAAGGCCGGCGACGTCGTCGCTGTCGGCGAGAAGTTCCGTGACCTCCTCCCCATCAAGGAGGCCCTGATTTCCTCCGAGCGCTTTGAGGTCCCTGGCTGGCTCGAGGTCGATATCGAGAAGCTGTCTGGTAACGTGCTCGCTCTGCCGACGCGTGAGCAGATCAGCGGTGATATCAACGAGCAGCTCATCGTCGAGCTCTACTCTAAGTAGTCCATCCGGGCTGCTGAGGCTGGAGGTAATACATGTCAGAATTCATTAGGCCTCAGGTTCAGGTCGAAGAGATCAACGAGACGTCTGCTCGTGTCTCCGTCGAGCCGCTCGAGCGTGGTTACGGCGATACGCTGGGTAACTCCCTTCGTCGCGTTCTTCTGTCCTCGCTCGAGGGTGCCGCCGTCGAGGCTATTCAGATCGATGGTGCGCAGCACGAGTTCATGACCATCCCTAACATGGTCGAGGATGTCACCGACATCGTCCTGAATGTCAAGGGTCTTGTATTCAGGGCTCTCGGCACGACCGACGAGGCGACCGCCACCATCTCGGTTGACGGCCCCTGCGAGGTCACCGGTGCGGACTTCTTTATTCCGTCCGAGTTTGAGCTGGTCAACCCCGAGCAGCACATCGCTACGCTTACCGAGGGTGGCCATCTCACCATGAGCATGCGCATCGGCTATGGCCGCGGCTATGTCTCTGGCGAGGCTAACAAGCGCGACAACGATCCCATCGGTGTGATCCACGTCGACTCGCTGTACTCGCCGGTGTCCCGTTGCGCCAAGCTCGTTGAGGCTTGCCGTGTCGGTCAGCACACCGACTACGACCGCCTTGTCCTCGAGATCGAGACCAACGGCTCCATCGCTCCGCGCGACGCCGTGGTCCAGGCTGCCAATATCATCAACCAGCATATGGCTGCCTTTATGAACCTTGCCGAGACCCCCGAGGTCGAGGAGGAGGCTTCGATCTTCGCTCCCGAGGTCACCAACGACAACGCCGAGCTGGACAAGCAGATCGAGGATCTGGACCTTTCCGTCCGTTCCTACAACTGCCTTAAGCGCGCCAGCATTCACTCGGTCCGTCAGCTCGTTGAGTTCTCGGAGAACGATCTGCTTAACATCCGTAACTTCGGTGTTAAGTCGATCGAGGAAGTGAAGGACAAGCTTGAGTCCATGGGCCTGAGCCTGAAGGCTTAATGCTTCGCATATTTGAGGAGAAACTAGACCATGCGTCACAACGTTAAGAAGGGCCTGAAGCTCGGCACCGATGCGAGCCACACCAAGGCCATGAAGAAGAGCCTGGCCAAGGCCCTCTTCGAGAACGACCGCATCAAGACCACCGAGACCCGCGCTAAGGCGCTGCGTTCGGTCGTCGATCCGATCATCACCTGGGCCAAGAAGGGCGACCTGCACTCTCGTCGTCTGGCCATCGCCAAGCTCGGCGATAAGCAGCTCGTTGCCGAGATCTTCGACAAGGCTGCCCAGGGCATGTGGCAGGACCGCAACGGCGGTTACACCCGCATCATGAAGCTCGGCAACCGTAAGGGCGACAACGCTCCTATCGTTATCATGGAGCTCGTCACCGAGCCTTGCACGCCTAAGGCCAAGAAGGCTGCTCCGGCCCCCAAGAAGGCCGCTGCTCCCAAGAAGGTCGAGGTCGTCGAGGAGGCTCCTGCTGAGGAGACCGCTGAGTAGACAATCCGTCTGCATAGGCTATATTCGAGGGGTACGTTCGCGTACCCCTCTTTTTTTGTCGCGATACCGTTGATTGTTTGTTGGGAGCGCCCATGACCGCGCTGTCTGATTTCAATTCGATTCCTGAGCTCGATGCCACGCTTGTATTCTGTGTTGCCTATGATGGCTCGTCCTATAGCGGATTTGCCGAGCAGCCGGGCCAGACGACCGTTGCGGGCGAGTTGCGCCGCGCTATCGAGACGCTGCTGCGCCGCCCGATCGATCTGACGTGTGCGGGTCGTACCGATGCCGGCGTGCATGCGGTGGCCCAGTACATTAGCGTGCCCGTAACGGACGCTGAGCTTGCTCTGACGCGCCGTAGGTGGCTGAGGGCTATGGATGCCCTCCTGCCCAAAGATATCGCCATAAACGAGGTCTACAAGGCCCGTAGGGGCTTTTCTGCCCGCTTTGACGCGCGGTCCCGTACGTATACGTACCGTATTGCCGATCGCGATGCGCGCCCCGTGCTCTCGCGCGGTGCGGTGTGGTGGCATCGCTATCCCCTCGACGTCGATGCGATGGCGGCCGCCTGCCCTGCGCTTTTGGGCGAGCATGACTTTAAGAGCTTTTGCAAGGTTGCCTCTGCTGTGGGCAAGCCCACGCACCGCTGCGTGATGCGTGCGGAGTTTGGCCACGAGGTCGCTTTTGGCGAGGATATCCTGACCTTCACTATCGAGGGCAATGCGTTTTTGCACTCGATGGTGCGTACCATTGTAGGAACGCTCGTGGAGATTGGCATGCATCGTCGCGATCCCCAGTGGATGCGCGAGGTTATTGACGCCCGTGACCGAACCGCTGCGGGTCCCACGGCGCCTGCCTGCGGCCTTACGTTTATGGGTGTGGATTACGGCCCCGACGAGCTTGTCGTTCTCGACTAGGGGAGTGCTCGGCGCGTCTGTGCCTTGCACATACTATGTGTGAGCTGCGCGTGTGCAACATCTGTTCTTGGCGTGCAACATGTTAGGCGGCTCGTTGCTTTTATAGCTCGGGTGTACCATGAACGACAGTTTGATTTGGTGCTATCGAGAGGATGGAAAACTTGGTTCGACGTGGCTCGCATCCGCGACTTTCGGTGATCCTTGTGGTAGAAGGTTCGCCCAGCTATGCGATGCGTGCGCTCGAGAGTATCCAGAACCAAGACCTCTACGATTTGCAGATTGTCGTTGTCTGTCGCGATACTGCGCCCGGTGTGCGCCATTCGCTTCAAGTTGCTGCCGACAGGGACATCCATATTGATTTGATTGACGTCGAGGACGCGAAGCACAGCGCTTGTCTTCGTGCCGGTTTTGCTGCCTCGCGCGGCTCTCAAATCATCGCTATGAACGCCGATGAGTGGTTTGCTCCGCAGTCCCTTTCCAAGATGGTCGATATCGCGTGCGATACTGCGGCAGACATAGTGTTCCCCACGGTGTCGCTCGACCGCTATGATGCACATCGAGAGCGCCATTCGCGTGTCTTGGATGCTGCCTCTATTGCCATAGAAGACGAGTCTTCTATGGTGACTGGGCTGCCCCAGTTGATTTTGGGCGGCCTAGTCGCTCAGACCTCTGGCGTGATGTATAGCCGTCCGCTGTTTGAGGCATGCCTGTCGCGCGGCAAGGCGTACCGTACGGTTGAGTTTATGGCTTATGCGCTCTCGCAGGCACGATTCGTGTCCGGCTGCGGCGACGCTTGTTTCCACGCGGCGGCACCTAAGCTTACAGATGCCTTTGATCCCACCATGTATGCCAGGATATCCGATGACACTCGAGCGCTCGACGAGCTTGCGGACTCACTCTCGGAAGCAGATAGCGGTGGTCGGCTCAAGCTGGCAAGCCAAAAGTTCTACTTTGCCGGACTGGTCGCCTGCATCGAGAATTTGTGTCTGAGCCCGCATGGGGTGTCGTCAATCGAGCGTTCCGCCCGCATGCGTGATATGCTCGAGGCGCCTCGAACCCGTCAGATGGTCGCCGCGCTCAAGGATAACCATCGGGGACTCGGTCTGTTGTTTGGGCCGATCGCCAGCGCCAAGCCCGCGCGCTGCGTGATGTGTACGCATCTGGCAGCTTTTCTTAACCGGACGGGCGCAAAAACCGCCTAAACGGCTCATTACGAAACAAACTTGCATAGAATTGTTTCGAAATGCGTTCTTATACACAAAAGCCTTCAAATAGCGTTAAACTATTCAATCACTGATTGATTGTCTCCGCCATCTTTTGGAGAGAGGGTTTGTATGGCTAAAAAACGCAATGGGCGCCAGGATGCCATTAGAGATATTGTGCGCAATAAGGATGTCCGCACGCAGCGCGTGCTGGTCGATGAGCTCCGTGCTATGGGCTTTGATTGCACGCAGGCGACTGTCTCTCGCGATATTGCCGATATGGGGCTGCGTAAGCTCCCTGAGGGCATCTATGTTCTGGCAGAGGACCTGCACCTGCAGCGTATGGTTTCCGAGCTCGTAACGGGCGTTCTGCGTACTGATAATCTGGTAATGATCAAGGCTCAGCCTGGCACGGCTTCCGGCATCGCCGCCGCCGTTGATGCGGCAGAGTTACCCGATGTGCTTGGCTCGCTTGCCGGCAACGATACGATTTTGGTTATTGCCCAGACGGCCGAGGACGGCGAGCGTCTCGAGGCGCTGATCAATAAGTTGAGCAATTCTCGCAAGTAGGTGTGCGGGTCGTGCGCTCGGCATTGTGTGCGCTGACATAGTGGCTTGTAAGGGGCATCGACGTTGGTCGGTACCCCTTTTTGTTTGCCGGTATAAAGACCGCCCACCAGGTCGCTTCAAACTAAAAGGCCCCGAGCAGTTCAATAAGCTGCTCGGGGCCTTGTTGGCTTTAGTCGCGTACTTCTTAGCCGACCGTATCGTCAGGCGTGGGCGAGGGGTCGGGAGTGGGCGTAGGCGTAGGCGTGCCGCCATCGCCGCCGGTCGAACCACCAGTGGAGCCGCCCGTCGAGCCACCGGTCGTACCGGTGCCGCCGGTGGTGTCGCCGCCCGTGGTCTCGGTGGTCGTGGTCGTCGTGGTAGTCGTTGTGGTGGTTTCCTCTTCCTCTTCCTCTTCGTCCTTGTCCTTGTCGTCGTTCTCCGACTTCTTGGTGTTGTTGGTGCCGTAGAACTTCCAGACGCTGTTGTTCTTGTAGGTGGGCGCCGTTCCGGTCGCAAACTCCTCGCGCTCGGTACCGGTCAGAACGGTGTTCATAAACCGCTTAAAGACAGGCAGGTTGGTGCTGTCTCCCAGCAGGTCCGTGCCGTACTTTTGGATGGGGATCTCGCCCGCGGAATAGCCGGTCCACAGGGCGCATGCCAGCTGCGGGGTATAGCCGCAGAACCACAGGTTGGTGGTGTTGTCGGTGGTGCCCGTCTTGCCGGCATAGGGCTGGTTGACACTCAGGGCGCCGGCAGCACCCGTACCGCTGCCCTTCATGACGCCGGACAGAACATCGGTGACCGCGGCGGCCTCGCCCTCGGTAAGCACCTGTGAGGGATTGTCGGTGTGCTGGTACAGCACCGAACCGGTACGAGAATCAATCTCGGTGATGGCGATCGGATGGCGATAGTAGCCGCCGTTGGCAAACGTCGCGTAGGCGGCGGCCATCTCGAGTGGCGAGATCGAGCCGGTGCCGAGCGTCATGACGGGAACGTCCTCGATGTTGTCCTTGGCGGGGTCGATGCCGAGCTTTTTGACGAGCGAGATGATCTTGCTGTTGCCGACGGCTTCCGCCACCTGGATGTAGCCGGTGTTGGAGGAGTATGCCGTCGCCTGCTTAAGCGTGATGTTGCCGTAGCTCTGGTTGGCGTAATTTTGGACCTCGGTCGTGGTGCCCTTGGCCTTGAGCGGCGAGTTGCAGTTGAGGGTGACGTTGGGGTTCATGCCGTTTTGGATGGCAGTTGCCAGCGTAAAGGCCTTAAAGGTGGAGCCGACGGGACGCTTGGCCGTGGCATGGTTTACGTGGTTCTCGTCGGCGTTGTAGTCGTAGCCGCCCACCATGCACTTGATGTAGCCGGTCTTGGGGTCGACGACGACCATGCCCATGTCCAGGCCGTCAAGCGAGAGCGTGTCGAGCTGCTCGCGGACGGCATTCTCTGCCACCTGCTGCATCGTGGGGTCGATGGTGGTCTTGACGGTCAGGCCGCCCTTAAAGAGCACGTCGGTCGAGAACTCCTGCTCCAGCAGCTGCTTGACGTAGGAGACAAAGTAGGGCTGCGAGTATACGTCGACGCCGCTGCCCGAGATTTCGGTCACATTGAGGGTGATGGGCTCGGCCTGTGCGGCATCGTGCTCCTCCTGGGTGATGTGGCCCAGGCGCAGCATGTTGTCGAGAACCTTGTTGCGGCGAGACAGTGCCAGATCGGGATTGACCGTGGGGTCGTACTGCGAAGGCGAGTTGGGAAGGCCGATGAGTAGCGCGGCCTCGCTCAGGGTGAGGTCGGCGGCGCTCTTGGACAGATAGGTCTCGGCTGCGGCCTCGATGCCGTAGGCGCCGTGGCCGTAATAGATGGTGTTGAGGTACATCATGAGGATCTCGTCTTTGGAGTACATGTCCTCCATCTTGATGGCGATGTAGGCCTCGCGCACCTTACGCTCAATGGTCGAGTCGAATTGCTCCTCCTGCAGGATGGTGTTGCGCACAAGCTGCTGGGTGATCGTCGAGGCGCCTTCGTGCCCGCCGCCGAGGGTTGCCACCGCAGCACGCGCGATACCCCACAGGTCGATACCGCCGTGCTCGTAGAAGCGCTCGTCCTCGACGTCAACGGTGCCCTGCAGCACGTAGGGGGAGACCTCGTCCTTGGTGATGGACTTGCGGTTTTGCGTGTAGAAGCTCGCGATCTTGTTGCCGTTACAGTCGACGATCTCGGTGGGCTCGCTCACCAGATACGCGTTGGCGTCGGTGTAGTCGGGCAGATCGGACAGCCAGCGGTTGACGTTGCCGACCATGCCGATGCCAAACGCCACGCCCGCAATCAGCAGAAAGCCCAAAAACGAGAGCAGGATTATGGGCAGGGCGTGCGTCTTTGAACGGCTGTGTCCCTGTCGTTGGCGAGGACCCATATATTGACCTCCAGGTATGTCGTGCCGGACGGCGGATGTGCCGTCGGGGCAGGATGGACATAAGTTATTACACGATAAACCAAACGGGGCGCGCGAGGCCTCGTGTATGCTGGAAGACGGCATTTTTCAGAGTGAATGCATACCTTGGTAAGGAGTTTGTCGATGGCGATTCGGACGATGGGGCCGAGCGGACAATACGAGACTGGATTGGATGCTGCCGGTGCGGCGCTACCCGAGCTGCTGGCGCCGGCGGGCGGGCTCGACCAGATGCTTGCGGCCATCGCCGCGGGTGCCGATGCCATCTATGCGGGGTTGGGCGGCTTTAACGCCCGTGTGAGCGCCCATGGCTTTACGGATGATGAGTTTGCGCGCGGCTGCGCCGTGGCGCATGCCCATGACGTGCGTGTGTACGTGACGCTCAACGTGTTCGTGTTTGACGATGAGTTGTCCGACGCGGTGGTGTTGGGAGCTCATGCACTGGAGCTGGGCGCCGATGCTCTGATTGTCGCCGATGCCGGGTTGGCCTGCGCGCTGCGCGCGGCGATTCCCGGGGTCGAGATTCACCTGTCCACGCAGGCGGGCGCTCATAGCGAGGGTGCCGTGCGGCTTGCCGCCGATGAGCTGGGGGTCGAGCGCGTGACGACGGCACGCGAGCTGACGGTCGACGAGATTGCGGCGCTATGTGCCACGGGCGTGCCCATCGAGGTATTCTGCCACGGTGCGATTTGCATCGGCTATTCGGGGGCGTGCGAGTTCTCGGCCCTGCGGCGTGGGCGCTCGGCGATGCGCGGCGACTGCACGCAGCCGTGCCGTCTGGCGTACGACCTGGTGGACGAGGCGGGACAGAGCGTTGTCGCCGTCGAGGGAGATCGCCTGCTGTGCCCGCGCGACTATCTGGGTATTGCACATCTGCCTGAGCTTGTAGATGCCGGCGTGGCGTCGCTCAAGATCGAGGGGCGCATGAAGAACCCCGATTACGTATTCAACGTGGTGCGGGTGTGGCGCCGGGCACTCGATATGCTGTGCGACGGCGCGTGGGACCCCGGTGCCGTGGAAGAGCTTGAGCGCGAGCTGGGAAGGTCGTTTAACCGTGGGTTTACCGATGCGTACCTGCGAGGGCGTTCGGGTGCCGAGCTGATGAGCTTTGAGCGTGCAATTAACCAGGGCGTGCGCGTGGGGCGCTTGGTCGCTGTGGGCCACGAAGAGGTGACGGTTGAGCTTGATGCCGCCGTGGCGGCGGGCGATACGCTCGAAATCCGATTTTACCCGGGTGCCGACGCGCGTCCCGATGTGCCCAAGCGCTGGCCACAGGTGCCTTGCCCCGTGGATGCCGCTGCGGGAGAGCGCATCGTTGTGCATTGCAAACGTAAGGTGGACGCGGGCTGCGAGGTCTATCTGATTCGCAGCGCCGGCGTGTTGGATCAGACGGCGGCGGTGTTGGAGCGCATGCGGGCCGAGGCGGATGCGATTGCGCCCGTTGCGCGTGCCGTTGAGGTGCTGCCCTTTGAGGACGCTGCGGTGGATGGCGGTGCGTCGACGGAGTTGGCGGGGTCGGCGGGGCCGGCAAAGCGCGAGGATTTTGCTTGTATGGTCTTTGCTTGGCAGCTGATGGATACCGACCCGCGCAGAGAACTCGATTTGTCCGACACCGTTGTGGTGCTTGACGAGGTGTGCCGCACGGGTGACGCTGACCGGACCCGCTCGCTGATGCAGCGTGCCGGGCGCGTCGTCTGCCGCAACCTGGGACAGGTGGTGATTGCTCGCGAGCTGGGCGTGACGTTTGACGTGGCGGCGCCGGTGTTCTGCGCGAATCGGGCCACGCTTACCTGGCTGCGCGGACTCGGCGCGGGGCGGGTGTACTTGCCGGCCGAGTTGCTCGGCAATGACGCGGAGCGTATTGCCGAACTGACGGCCGAACCTGGTGTTCTGAGCCCTGTCGATGCCGATTGCCCCGAGCTCATGGTGTGCGAGCACTGCTTGCTGACTGCCGAGGGCGCCTGCGCCACGGATGCAACGGGGCAGATCCGTTGCCGTGACTGCTCACGCCGTCAGCGGGCGCGCTTTTTGGTCGAACGTGACGGCACGCGTTTGTCGGTCGTTATCGACGCGTGCGGCAGGACGAGGATTTTCCTGTCGTAGGTGTTCGGCCGCGCCGTTTTGGTTATCATAAGAGAGTTTATGAACTTCCAGCACCGCCGTATCCGGTGAGGGTGCTATAGCAAAAGGAGGATACCCAATGCTGTCTGTTGACGAGCAAATGCGTATCATCACCTCGGGTGCAGCGCAGATCGTCCCCGAGGCCGACCTTCGCAAGAAGCTTGAGAAGGGCGAGCCCCTCAACATCAAGCTCGGCGTCGATCCCACCAGCCCCGACCTGCACCTGGGCCATGCCGTGCCCCTGCGCAAGATGCGTCAGTTCCAGGACCTGGGCCACAACGTCACCCTTATCATCGGCAACGGCACCGCGCTGATCGGCGACCCCTCGGGCAAGAACTCCACGCGTCCGCAGCTTTCGCAGGAGCAGATCGAGGCCAACGCCGAGACCTACGTGAGCCAGGCCATGAAGATTCTGGACCCCGAGAAGACCACCATCGTGCATAACGGCGACTGGATCCTTTCGATGGACCTGGCCGGCCTGCTGCAGGTGTGCTCCAAGTTCACCGTCGCTCGCATCCTCGAGCGCGACGACTTTACCAAGCGCTACCAGTCCCAGACGCCGATTGCCCTGCACGAGTTCCTGTACCCCGTGATGCAGGCCTTCGACTCCGTTCAGATCAAGGCCGACGTCGAGATGGGCGGCACCGACCAGCTCTTCAACCTGCTCGCCGGCCGCGAGCTCATGGAGAAGATGGGCATGGAGCCGCAGATTGCGCTCACCATGCCGCTGCTCGAGGGCACCGACGGCGTGCGCAAGATGTCCAAGTCCTACGGCAACTACATCGGCCTGACCGATGCTCCCAAGGATATGTTCGGCAAGACCATGTCCATTCCCGACGAGATGATCGGCAAGTACTATCGTCTGGCCAGCTCGCTCACCCCGGCCGAGGTCGACAAGATCGACGCCGCTTTGGCCGATGGCTCTGCCGATCCCTATGAGCTCAAGCGCGCATTGGGCCGCGACCTGTGCGACACCTACCACGGCGCCGGCGCCGGCGACGAGGCCCAGGCCGAGTTCGACCGTGTGTTCAAGGAGGGCCAGCTTGCCGACTTCCCCGAGAAGCACGTTGAGCTGACCGTCAACGACGAGGGCCAGATTTACCTCGCTGGCCTGCTCAAGGACCTGGGCCTTTCGGCCAGCGCCGGTCAGGCCCGCCGCGACATTGACGGCGGCGGCGTCAAGATCAACGGCAAGGCTGTGGCTCCCAAGAGCTACAACATCGATCCGAGCGCCCTCAAGCTGGGCGACACCCTCTCCGTGGGCAAGCGCAAGGGCTTTAAGTTGGTTTAGTTACGCGGTTTTACCAAACCGCGTAACCGGTTGACGCTGCAAACCCGCCAGAGCGG
>CABUEK010000002.1:0-134875 GCA_902490565.1 uncultured Collinsella sp.
GTGAGCCCGCGCGTCTCGAGCATGTAACCCATGGGTTCGTCCTTTCTCTTCCGGGCGCGCGGGCCGAGTCGCCGTGCCCGCGCGCCTCACCTTTCGGGTTCACCATCCATGGTGGGGCGCGTTTCTAACGAAGCCGTAACGGCCGTTGGGTTCTTTTGGCGCCAACCCTTCTCGACCCGCACATCATGATTAATTTGCTTAAAGCAACAACTTTCCCGATCGATGTAATCACCGAATCAAAACGTGTACGTCACCCTCCAAAAACGACATTTTTCGACATGTTTGGAGGCTGATGTACACGAATGCGAAAATCCCCGCCGTCCAAAAGCGCCCTCCATATGTCTGGACTCTCTATGCTTACGCTGGATAGACATCGCCGGAACGGGTATAGTATCGAAAGTTTTGTCGTTAACCAGCGGGGGAGTCCTGTGGGCATCAAAAAGAAGATCAAAAAGGAGCTTATCGGCACTTCCGATTACCCGTCGAATAAGATCTTTACGATCTCCAATTTCATCACCTTTACGCGCCTAATCCTCACCCTGGTATTTCTTTACCTGTTTGTGACGGATAACAACCGCGTCATCGCCATCGTTATCTACGCCGTTGCCGCCTCTACCGACTGGATGGACGGTCAGATCGCCCGCATGACTAAGACAGTCTCATGGCTCGGCAAGGTCATGGATCCCATCTGCGACCGTGCGCTGCTGTTCACCGGCGTCTTGGGACTGGTGGTCCGCGGAGAGCTACCCATCTGGGTCTGCGTGCTCATTATTGGCCGCGACATCTATCTGGGCATCGGAACGCTTATCGTGCGTCATTATCATCGTCGCCCCATCGATGTCGTCTTCCCCGGAAAGATTGCCACCGCGCTGCTCATGACCGGATTCTCGCTCATGCTGCTCGGGTTCCCCGTTGTTGACGGCCTGCAACTTTTACCTTCAACCCTTACGGCCTTCCCGGGCCTCAACGGAAGCTCGGTGCCCCTCGGCATCTTCTTTGTGTACGGCGGCGTAATCTTCTCCATGCTCACGGCTGTCATCTACTCCATTAAGGGCGGAGCGGCCATTAAACAGGCTCTCGCGCATCCCGAGGACGAGGACATCGACTTTCTGAACCCCGAAATCGAAGACTGATTCGTTGGGGTATGATTACGTACGGTTCATTATTTGCGGCTCGTCCGCGATAAGTTAGGGGTTGTCATGGACAACATGGTTAACAATATGCCTCAGAATGATAAGACTGCTGACGCTACCTGCGTATTCCGCGTGCCTTCAAGCGACGTCACCGTTCCCGACCTCATGGCCAACGTGCGCATCACCGCCCCCGTTCTGTCCATCGTCAAGGGTCCGCAGACTGGTGCCGCCTTTGAGCTCGAGGACGACGTGACCACCATCGGCCGCGATCCTGCGAACGGCATCTTCCTCAATGACATGACCGTATCGCGCAGCCACGCGCGCATTATCCGCGAGGGCCTCGGCGCTCGCATCGAGGACTTGGGCTCGCTCAATGGCACCTGGGTCGACGGTGCCATCGTCAATGCAGCCCCGCTGCACGACGGTTCTTCCGTCCAGATCGGTACGTTTACGCTCATCTACCACGAGAGCACGCCGGAGCGCATCGAAACCGGTGAGTAGGGCATGGCCGAACGCAACTATCTGAGTATCGGCCAAGTCGTCAACCTACTTCGAGGCGCATACCCCGATCTTTCGAACTCAAAAATTAGATTTCTAGAAGATGAGGGGCTCATTACCCCTCATCGTACGCCTAAGGGATACCGTCAGTACTCTAAGGAGGACGTTGATCGCCTGGAGGTCATCCTGCACTTGCAGAAGACCCGCTACATGCCGCTCAACGTGATTAAGCAGCGCTTGGAAAACGCCACGGACCTGTCAACGCTCGCCTACGAGGTGGGCTTGCTGTCCGATGTTCCGCTTAAGACGGAGCCCAAGGAGACCAAACAAAAGCTGCATCCCATCGAGACCATTCCCGATATGCTGGGCGTCGAGATCTCGTTTATCCGCTCCCTGGCCGAAAACGACCTCATTCGCATCATCAAGAGCCCGCAGAACCGCGAGCTTGTCGATGGCCGCGATTTCCCGATCATCCGTTACTGCTCCGAGCTTTCACGTTTCCATATCGAGCCGCGAAACCTGCGCCAGTACGTATCTTCGGCAAACCGCGAGTCCTCGATGTTTGAGCAGGTGCTCGTGAGTATGCTCGGCATGGACACTTCCGACGACGAACGCGACGCCAAGCTCGAGCGTGCGTTTAAGAAGCTTCACGACCTGACCGAGGGTGTGCACACTGCGCTGCTCAAGAACCGCGTTTTTGAGTCGCTCAACGCCGTGGTCGAGGACGCCGACATCGATGCACTCGATGAGGAAATCGCTCGCTCCGAGTCCACCAAGGCCAAAAACGAAGAAACTGCCGCGCCGGCTTCGCACGAGGATTCTCTCGTAAAGCCGCTCAAGGTCGTCGCCCCTTCGCACTCCGGCACCGCCACGGCGGGCAAATAACCGCTGCCGAAATTTCGGCAACCCATTGAAAGGCCATGTAATGTACGACTTCGAATCTCAAATCGTCGACATCCCCGACTATCCCGAGCCCGGAGTCATCTTTAAAGACATCACGCCGCTCTTTGGCAATCCCGAGGCGCTCAAAGCCATGACCGATTCCCTCGCCGAGCACTTTGCCGGCAAGGGAATCACCAAGGTCGTGGGACCCGAGGCTCGCGGCTTTATGGTTGGCGTACCGGTGGCTGTAGCCCTTGGCGCCGGCTTTGTTCCCGCACGTAAACCGGGCAAGCTGCCGCGCGAGACCGTAAGCCAGAGCTACGAGCTCGAGTACGGCACCGATTCAATTGAGATCCATGCCGACGCTATCAGCTCTAAAGATACCGTGTTGATTCTGGACGACTTGGTCGCGACGGGCGGAACCGTCGAGGCAACAGGTAAACTGGTGCGAGATATGGGCGCAAAGCTTATCGGTTACGGTTGTATACTTGAGCTTGCGTTTCTCAACCCGCGCGAGAAGCTCACGCCGTCTGATGACGATGTGGAGCTCTTTAGCCTGGTGACGGTAGACTAGCCGTTACCCTTAGTTACTGGAAAGGAAGCTACATGCGCACAGCAAACACGCACAAAAACATGGCACGCTGCGCTGCTACGGCAACCCTCGCTTGTGTTTTGGGCTTGGGCCTCGCGGCTCCTGCCTACGCCGATACCGCATCCGACCTTGCCGCTGCTCGTACGAAACTCGAGCAGATCGGCACCCAAACCCAGCAGATTTACGATGAGCTTGCCACGCAGACGCAGGCGCTCGATCAGACTGCCGGCGAGATCACGCAAAAGCAGCAGGAGATCGCCGATGGTCAGGCCAAGCTCTCGACCTATGTCGCCGGCGAGTACAAAACCGGCGGTCTGAGCCTGCTTCAGGTTTTGACGGGTGTCGATGATCTGAGCGATATGCTCAACCGTCTGTTCTACTACGGCAAAGTTTCCGATAAGCAAGCTCAGACCATTCAAGAGGTCAAGGAGCTTAAGCAGCAGCTCACCGATAAGCAGGCCGAGCAGGAAAAGAACGTCGCCACCACGCAAAAGAAGGTCGACGAGCTTAACGCCCAGCAGGCTGAAGCACAGAACGTCGTAAACTCTCTGGATTCACAGCTGCAGGCTGAGCTTGCCGCTGAGGCCGAGGC
Organism: uncultured Collinsella sp.; assembly: GCA_902490565.1. Taxonomy (GTDB): domain Bacteria; phylum Actinomycetota; class Coriobacteriia; order Coriobacteriales; family Coriobacteriaceae; genus Collinsella. The sequence continues at coordinate 3,698 of CABUEK010000002.1, forward strand.
CAACGCCGCGCTGCAGGCCGGCATCAACGCCAGTACCGCCGAGAAGGCCACGGTGAGCAACGAGACTGCCGGTGCGACCGAGAACACCAACAACGGTGGCCAGACCAGCAATAACAACAACCAGGGCGGCAACACTCCGGCTCCTACGCCGGCACCTGCTCCGACACCGCAGCCCTCCACGCCTGCCCCGGCTCCGACGCCTTCTGCTCCGAGCCAGTCCGTCGATGGCGGTTCTGTTGTCTCGCGTGCATACAGCAAGCTTGGTTGCGCCTATTCCTGGGGCGGAATTGGCCCGAACAGTTTCGACTGCTCTGGTTTTGTTAGCTATTGCCTCACTGGTCGCTATTGCCGCCTGGGCACCACGGGCACCTTTATGGGCTGGACGCGTGTGTCCGATCCGCAGCCCGGTGACGTTGTGGTCAACTCGTACCACACCGGCATTTACATCGGTGGTGGTCAGATGATTCATGCTTCCGACTACAACACGGGTGTTATCATCAGCTCCGTTGCCGCCGGCATGAACAACAACTACATTTTCGTGCGCTACTAAGTATTCAGATAAAGCAAACGGATATGGACCTCGTGGCTTTGAGTCATGGGGTCCATTCTTTTGCCTTTAGTGCAGTCCGCTATCTAGTTTTGAATACTAGATAGCGGCCCAATCGGTCTGCAAGATGGCTATAATTGAATGGGAACGATTAGAAAGGACCCTCTATGAGCTGGGCACTTATCTCCGATTCAAGCTGCAACCTCCGCGATTGGCAACCGATCGCACCCCATACCACCTTTGCATTTGCTCCCCTCAAAATTCGAGTGGGGGAGCGTGAATTCGTCGATGACCTTTCGCTCGATGTTCATGAGCTCAACTGCGCTGTTCAGGCGGAGACGAATGCCTCTTCGAGCGCTTGTCCCAGCGTGGGGGAGTGGGCCGAGCTCTTCAAATTGGCAGACAAGACCATCTGCATGCCGATCTCTGAGGGCGTGTCGGGCAGCTACAACGCGGCAGCCACGGCTCGCGATATGGTTCTTGCCGAGGAGCCCGACCGACAGATTCATCTAGTCAATTCACGCGCAGCTGGCGGCAAAATGGACCTCATTTTCTTGCTGTTCGACCGCTATCTTGCAAGCAATCCGAATGTCTCATTCGAGGATGCTTGCGCATACTTCGATAGCCTTGAACAGAACAGCAAAATCCTCTTCAGTTTGTGCAATTACGAAAACCTCGCCAAAGCCGGACGTATCCCTAAGGCAGCCGGCGTCATTGCCAACAAGCTCAATATCCGCATTTTGGGCACGGCGAGTGAGGCCGGTAAAATCGAACTCGTCGGGCACACGCGTGGCGAAAAGAAGATGCTCAACAAGATCATCGACACTATGGAAGCCGAGGGCTTTACGGGCGGTGAGGTCATCATCGATCACGTTGAGAACGAAGCTGGAGCCCAGGCGCTTACTGATCGCATAGTCGAACATTGGCCCTGCTCCAAGACCATCATCATGCCCTGCAACGGCCTGGATTCCTATTACGCCGAGATGCACGGCCTGATCATCGGCTACGGCATGGGCGTAGCTTCGGGCAAATAAAGTCCAACCAAGCAAAAAAACGGGCGGGACAAAGCGACAGCTGGCTCTTTGTCCCGCCCGTTTTATACGTCGGCTAGCTATTAAACCCGTTGAACTTGAGATAGCTCATCAAGTAAGCCTTCGAAACAAAGGATGAAACCGCGCTGCGCACAAGCAGCGACTCACGCGTTACCTGATGCGCCGTATCGGGAACCGGCGTCTGCTCGACGGAAAACGCCGAACGAATCGATGCCTCGAGCTGATCGACCACATAATCAAAGGCCGTCGGGGCATCGTAGCTCAAACGCTGAATGTTAAAGAGTGCCTGCACCGCAGCAATAGGTAGCACCTGCTTAAAGATGCAGATAGCGATCAGGCGGGCAATCTGCTCGCGGCCATATTGCTTTTTGACCGGAGCAGGCACCAGGCCGACCTTCACGTAGTTATTGATCATCGATGGCGTAATGACAGGCTGCTCAACGCAAATGGACAGCGGCTCCATCCACAGCGCAACATACTCAATAACCTGGTCGCGGTAGAGCGTCACATTGGGCAACTGGTTATAGCGCGGCAGACTCAACGTATTAAGTTTGCGCACGATATCGGACTGAATAAATGCATCGGGCAGCACAGTGGGCTGAATATCCTCAGGCTTAATGCTGACCGATGTATCGGACATCGGGATAACGCGTTTGGCGTGGTTCATAAGGATCCTCCGTTCATTAGCTATATTGTATTCTAGGTTATCTAGTTTTGCATACCATATAGCCGGCAAGTAAAAGTGGTTGGACAGCACATTGATGCACCGTCCAACCACTTTGTTTTAAAGATAGCAACCTTACATAAGATATATTATCGTACTTATCCACGGAGAAACGCGTATGCGCTCGTTGCCGCTATGGCTCCGTCCGAAACAGCGGTCACAACCTGGCGTAAACGTTTGGAACGGATATCGCCAGCGGCAAATAGACCTGGCGTGCGGGTCGCCATGGATTCATCAGTCAGAATGCCGCCATCAGGCGCCAGATCGACTAGATGCTCAACAAGCTCGGTATGGGGCTGCGTTCCGGTAAAGACAAAGATGCCAAACGAGCCGGGCTCAAATGACTCGGTATGAGTCTCGCCGGATGCATTGTCCTTAAAGGTAATCGTCGTTGGCATGGCTTCGCCCGATAGCTCCACAATACTAGTTTGGTACCTAACTGTAATATTGTCCTTTGCGAGTACTTTCTGAACAACACCATCGGGCGCACGGAACTGATCGCGGCGCAAAACGATGGTCACGCTGCTGGCGATTTCTGACAAGAACAGAGCTTCCTCGCAGGCAGCATTGCCGCCGCCGATGACAAAAACCTGCTTGCCGCGGAAAAACATGCCGTCACATGTTGCGCAATATGAAACGCCACGACCGCGATACGTATCCTCGCCTGCGAAACCTGCCGGACGCGGCGTGGCACCCATGCAAGCGATAACGCTCGAGGCTAGCGTATCGCCCATATCGTGATGCACCGTAAACAACGCTGCATCGGCATCGTAATCGATACCCGTAACCATGCTCCATGTAACCTGTGCTCCCAGGCCCTCTGCATGCTGCTGAAAACGCTCGCCGAGTTCGGCGCCACTCAGGAGCGGGAAACCCGGATAGTTCTCGACCTCATTGGTTGTGGCGATCTGCCCTCCCGACATGCCCTGCTCAATCACGGTCGTCGTCAGGTTGGCACGCGCAGCATAAATGGCGGCAGCATAGCCCGCGGGGCCGCCACCGATAATCGCAACATCGATCGGCTTATCGGTAGTCATGAAGCGTCCTTTCGTCGAAACGTTGTCGTTCTTTGCGCTCGTACCCAAATTTACGTGAACGTGACACTCATGCACTACAATGATAAATCCGTATTACAAAGCTGAAGGGGAGTTATCGATGGACCAGGCGCAGACGAGTGACGACGCTCCCCTGCTCACGCACAGCACTCCCCAATCGAAGCAAACCACGCTCCTGGCTCAGCAAAAACCTCTCGTGACCATCGTGCACGCCTCCGTTGGCTCGGGCCACAAGGCCGCCGCAAATGCGATAGCGCAGGCATTCGACCTCATCCGCGGCACCAATGGCATCCCCGAGGATATTGAGATTGAAGTGCTCGATATCCTTGATTTTGGACGTATTAAATTCGACGGCAATAAGACCGCGGCTTCTTTTACGGGAGCCACGCGCCCCATTTACGACCTGACCTGGAGATATACACTTACGGGACATCTTCTCTGGGGTGGCGGCACGGCATGGTCGCGAATCATGTTCCCCGCCTTCAACGAATATATTCGTAGCCGCAGGCCCATAGCCGTGGTCGCAACGCACATCACAGCAGCCAATGTTGCCGTGGGTGCCCGCATAATTACGGGTATCGATTATCCAGTCATCTGCGTACCGACCGACTACGAAGTCGAGGGCTGGTGGCCCCACAAGGACACCGATCTATTCTGTGTTGCCAACGAATTTATGTCCGAAACGCTGCGTCCGCGCAAGGTGCCCGAGGCAAAGATTCGCATTACCGGCATTCCTATTCGCGCCGGATTCGACACGGATTACGATCGCGAGGAAGAGCTAGCCAAGTTCAACCTCCCCACCGACAAGACCGTCGTGCTGGTTATGGCCGGCGCCAGTTTACCTCAACCGTACGTCCGCTTTCGCGCGGCGATGGACCAGACCCTCCCCTTCCTACGCAGCTTTGAGGACATGCATTTTGTCTTTTTGCCGGGCAAGGATGAGGAATACGCCGACCGCCTCAAGACGCTCTTCGACGCCATGAAACTCGAAAACGTTACGGTTCTGGACTACGTGGACGACATGGCGGCCCTCATGCACGGCTGCGACCTGGCAATTCTCAAATCGGGCGGACTCACCGTCACCGAGTGCCTGTGCGCGCATCTGCCGATGATCCTGCTGGGCAAGTCCTATGGCCAGGAAAAGGCCAACACCACGATGCTCACCGGCATGGGCGCCAGTATGCATGTCACCACCGCACGAGAACTCATCGTAACCCTGCGCCACCTGCACGACCATCCCGAATCACTCAAAGCGCTACTCATCAACGGCGAAGTTCTACGCCGCCCCCACGCAGCCGAAGACATAGCCATCGCAACCATGGAGCTCGTAGGCAAACCCCAAAAGCGCAAAAGAGCCTTTTGCCGCTTCTACTGGGGCGGAAAACCCGCGCATATCCGCTAGCGTCTTTATGTCCGCTTACCTGCGGGAGGCCCCTATATATCATCCCATGCTCAAACATTCTCGCTTCGCTGCGAAACTGCGCGTGGGACGATATATAGGGGCCTCCCGCAGGTAAGCTGCGTTTACGTACTAGCAGCTATACCAGATTCCCCACCACTAGAACCTTCAAAGGCGAAACCGGAAAATCTAAATACAGTAAGCCAATGCGACAAAGGGATTGTTCCTTTGTCGCATTGGCTTACTAGAATGTAAATATTTTTTCAAGCGAGTAGCCGCCCGCCTGCCTCTCACACATATCGTTCCACGCGCAGTTTCGCAGCGAGCGAAGCGACGCGAGAATGTTTGAGCATGGAATGATATGTGTGAGAGGCGGGCGGGAGGGATAAGAGCGTCCCTAGGCGACGCCGCTGGAGCCGAAGCCTCCTTTGCCTCGGTCGGTTTTGTCTAGTTCTTCTACTTCTACGAGGTTGACCGTGGGGACTTCTTGGATGACGAGCTGGGCGATGCGGTCGCCTTTGTTGATTTGGATGTCGTTGGTGGGATCCAGGTTGATAAGGATAACCTTGAGTTCTCCTCGGTAGTGGGCGTCAATGAGGCCCGGCGTGTTGACTATAGACAGGCCCTGCTTGATGGCCAAGCCGCTGCGGGGCTGGACGAAGCCGGCGTAGCCGTCGGGCAGGGCGATGGCCAGCCCAGTAGAGACCAGACGGCGTTCGAAGGGCTTCAGGACGCAGTCCTCGTTGGAGCGCAAATCCAAGCCGGCATCGGTGGGATGGGCGTATTTGGGAAGCTCGACGGTGGGATCGAGACGCTTTATGTTGACGGTAATGTTGGGCATGGAATCACCTTAGCTTGTCGAGCTCTTGCAGAAACTCATCGACGTCTTTGAAATCACGGTAGACCGAGGCAAAACGGATGTACGCAACCTTGTCGATCTTGGCCAAGCGCTTGAGCACCATGTCACCCAACTCATGGGACGTGACGGCCGTCAGCGTGCGAGTGCGAAGCTCGACCTCGATGTCATCGATAATCTCATTGAGCTTCTTAGTGTCGATATCGCGCTTGATGGTGGCGCGCATCAAGCCGACGAGCAGCTTATTGCGATCGAACCGCTGCTTGGTTCCGTCTGACTTAATGACCTCGATTGGGTCTTCGCATCGCTCGAACGTTGTAAAACGATAGTTACACGAGCAACATTCGCGGCGGCGCTTAATGGTGTTATTTGACTCCTGCATACGGGAATCAACGACGCGGGTATGTGCCTTGCCGCATTTGGGACAGCGCATGGTACCTCCTCTTAAACGATAACAAGGGTACCATGCGCAGCGCGATAATGATTACGAACGAGCAGGAACCTTAAGATGCGCACCGGCGGCGAGCGAACCATGCTCCAGATGATTGACGTTACGGATCATGTCGGAAGTCTCTTGCGTGGAAAGGCCTTCGATTGGATATTCCTCGGCAAGCGACCAAAGAGAATCGCCAGGCTGAACGCGAATGGTCTCGTATGTAACGTTGGAAACGGACTCGGCATACGCGGCATGACGAGCGCTAAAGACCGACGTAGCGAGGACAAAGAAGAGCGTAAGCGCAACGGCGACGGCGACAATCGTCGGAACCTTCAGGGCAACGCGGGCCGGCGCGACTACAGCCTGCTGATTGCGCGCAGGCTTTACGGTCAAAGGCTGAAAGCCGGAGCGGCCACCCTGAACAACCGTAAAAGTGGGTTCTGCAGGCGTCTCGAGCTTAAGGGCGAGGTTTCCCTGGACCATATTCGTTGCGTTCATCATGTTCTCCTCTCGCGTGTTTTGCTGAGAACAGTTTTATCAAGCCGCGCGGACAAAAATGTCTAGCGCGAGAACGAATGTTCGGTTATTATTATCTTCGAACAGTTGTTCCTGTCAAGCAAAATTCGAACATTTGTTTGACATGGGTAGAGAGGATGCCCTGATGGCTCGCAAAATTACCAAGCGTCAGCAGCAAATTTACGACTTCATCAAGGAATATCAGCAGGAGAAGGGTTATCCGCCCAGCGTGCGCGAGATGGCTTCTGCCGTGGGCCTTTCCTCCCCCAGCACCGTGCACGCCCATCTCTCTGCCCTGGAGGCGCGCGGGCTACTCAAGCGCGATGCCACCAAGCCGCGCGCCCTGGAACTCTTTAACGAGGATGGTTCCTCTGTCTCAATTTCCAAATCTGACGAGCCCACCGCACCTCGCGGAACGGTCTCGCTACCGCTCGTTGGTCGCGTCGCGGCTGGGATTCCCATTCTGGCCGAGCAGAATATCGAAGACACGTTTACTATCCCGACCGAAATCGCCACTGATCAGGGTTCCTTTATCCTTGAGGTGCATGGGAGCTCAATGATCAATGTCGGCATCTTCAATGGCGATTACATCATCGTCCGTGAACAAAAGAGTGCCATGAACGGCGAAATTGTCGTGGCCATGATTGATGGTTCGGCGACCGTCAAGACGTTCTACAAGGAGCAGGGGCGTGTGCGCTTGCAGCCCGAGAACGACACCATGGAACCTATCTATGCAACGAATCCCGTTATCCTGGGCAAAGTCGTCGGCTTGATGCGCCGGTTCTCGTAATGCAAAAACGCATAACCATCTTTGATACCGTCCGCGGGTTTACGATGATTTCTATGGCAAGTTTTCACGCTTGCTATGATCTCGCCTACCTGTACGGCTGGGATATGCCTTGGTTTACCCAGACTGTCTTTCAAGACGTCTGGCGCGCCAGCATCAGCTGGGTATTTTTGTTTATCGCGGGTTGGATGTGCACTCTTTCGCGCAACAATATCAAACGTGCCGCCAAATACGCCTTAGCAGCACTCGTTGTCTGGTTGGCAACAACACTTGTCTCATTCGACGATTCGGTTAATTTTGGCATCATCTACTGCATGGCCGCATGCACCGGCATCGTGGCGTTGACCGATCCCGTCCTTAAGAAGATAACGGCGAGATGGGGCATGCCCCTATGCCTTGTGTTGTTCGCCCTCACCTGGAGCATCCCCAAAACGATCTACCCTGTCCCCTACCTGGCGTGGCTGGGATTTCCGAGCCCTGGGTTTGTCTCAGGTGATTACTACCCCATCATCCCGTTTATCTTTATGTATCTTGCAGGATACTTCGCCGCACACATAGCGCAGGGAATCGATAAGACCGTCCCCAGCTGGGCCTACGCCAACCCCCTGCCGGTGCTCGCCGGCCTTGGACGTCACGCACTCCCCTTTTATCTGCTGCATCAGCCCATCATTCTGGGCATTTTGGAGCTCGTCTACTCGGTGCGATAACGCTCGAGCCGCGGTGCAATACGAGCCGGCAACTTCGCCACAATGCGAACACCGTCCTCGAGATATTCCTCATGCAGAAGGGTTCCCTGCTCATGCACCAGCGTGATGAGAGCGCCCTCGCGATACGGAATATCAGCGGAAAGCAACACATCGGTGGCAGCTGCCTCGCGAGCAATGCGATCAACGAGATCGTCGAGCCCCTCGCCCGTTTGGGCCGAGAACAGAACGGCTTCCGGATAGCGACGACGGAAACTCAATCGATCAACGCTATCGAGAAGATCGATTTTATTGAATACGGTCAGCGTTAAACGCTCTCCGGCGCCGATCTCATCAAGCACGCGGTCGACAGCCTCCAGCTGCCGCTCATAGTCCTCGTCAGACGCATCTACGACTTTGAGAATTAGATCGGCACCCAAAACCTCGGACAGCGTCGATTTAAAGGCATCGACCAGACCATGGGGCAGCTTTTGAATAAAGCCGACGGTATCGGTAATCGTCATGCCGCGACCGCCGGGCAGGCGATACGAACGCGTCGTCGGGTCGAGCGTAGCAAACAGCTTGTCCTGCGAAAGTACCGTAGAGCCGGTCAGACGATTGAGCAACGTCGATTTACCGGCATTGGTATAACCGGCTAACGCGACGCGAAACGCCGGTGACTCAATGCGGTTCTTGGATTGAACATCGCGACGCTGTTCAACCTGCTTGAGCTCACGACGAAGCGCAGCGATCTTATTACGAATGAGGCGACGGTCGACCTCGAGCTGACTTTCGCCCTGACCAAAACGTGAGCCGATGCCGCCGCGCGTCTGCTCCTTGGCGAGATGGCTCCACATGCCACGCAGGCGAGGCAACAAATATTGAAGCTGTGCCAGCTGTACCTGCAGGCGTCCCTCACGCGTCTGAGCATGCAGGCCAAAGATATCTAGGATCAGTGCTGTACGATCGATAATCTTTACCGGCTCGCCCACGGCTTTCTCCAAATAGGATTGCTGCGAGGGGGTCAGGTCGTCGTCAAAAATAACGACATCGGCATCCATGCGATGCACCAGGCCGCACAGCTCTTCAACCTTACCGGAACCGATAAACGATTTAGGATACGGCTTTACCAAACGCTGCGACAAGCGTGCCACGCACTGGGCACCAGCTGTGTGGGCAAGACGCTCCAGCTCATCAAGCGAGCGATCGAGCGGCCATGCATTGTCGCGCCACTCAACACCAACTAAAATGGCACGCTCGGGCTCGGGTGCCGTGGGAACAAGGGGGAAACGGGGCATTAGGCAGCCTCAATACGATGCAGGATATCCTCAACGACCTCATCGATCGTACATTCATCCATATCAAACCACACGATACGGTCATCGCGCTTAAACCACGAAAGCTGACGCTTGGCATAACGACGCGAACGCATCTTAATGAGTTCGCGAGCCTCATCCATGCTCATCACGCCATTGAAAGCATCAATGATCTCTTTATAGCCAATTGCCTGCATCGACGTCAGGGCATCTCCCAGCCCCTGGCCCATAAGACCGCGGACCTCATCGACAAGACCCTGCTCAAACATCAGATCGACGCGCTGGTTAATGCGCTCGTAGAGCACCTCGCGATTACGCGTCAGACCAAACCAAAGGGCATGATAATGCTCGTGCGGAACACTAAACTGCGACTTTTGCTGCGCATAGGAGACGCCATCATCATGCATCTCGAGCGCACGAATCACACGGCGCACGTTATGGGGATGAATAACAGCAGCCGATTCTGGATCGCGCTCGGCAAGCAAGGCATGCAGTTCTTCCTCGCCAATACGCTCGGCAAGCTCCTGATAGCCCGCACGACGATCGTCCTCAAGTTCACCCGAGGGAAAGTCCATCTCATCGAGGGCGGCCTTGAGATACAGCCCCGTACCTCCGCAAAAAACCGGCAGGCAACCCGAACCAAGGAGACGTTCAACATGCGCGCGAGCGTCGGCCTGATAAAGCGCAGCAGAATATGCCACACCCGGCTCTACAATGTCGACGAGACGCAGCGGCGCCGTGCACTCATCGGGCGCCATCTTTGCGGTACCGATGTCCATGCCGCGATAGATTTGCATCGCATCGCACGACAGCACTTCGGACGAAAGACGAGCTGCCAAACGGTCGGCAACATCACTCTTACCAACCGCCGTCGGACCGACGATCGCAACGGCGGAAAGACCTGCCCCGGGAGAAACCATTAGCGCGGCTCGCCCACAACGGAGCCGGACAAATACCAGGTCTTGGCAACGTCAACGTCAACATCAACGATCTTACCAACAAGCTGATCGATGCTGTAACCCTCGGGAATAGGCGCATGCACGGTCTGATTCTTGGGACTCTTGCCCAGCAGGACCGCGTCGTTCTTTTTACTCGTTCCCTCAATGAGCGCCGGAACCACAGTATGAAGCTCACCCTGGTTATACTCGTGTGCCGTGGTCTCGATAACCTTAACCAGACGGTTGAAACGCTCGAGAATAACCTCATGCGGCGTAGGATCGTCAATCTCGGCGGCCGGGGTACCGGCGCGCTTGGAATAGATGAAGGTATAGGCCTGAGCATAGCGGACCGTCTCGGCAAGTGAGAGCGTCTGCTCAAAGTCTTCTTCAGTCTCACCCGGGAAGCCAACGATAATGTCGGTCGAGAGCGCGATATCGGGCATGCGGTTGCGAATGCGATCGACCAGGCCCAGATAGTCCTCGCGTGTATAACGGCGATTCATCTCTTTGAGGATCCGCGTCGAACCTGACTGGACGGCCAAGTGCAGCTGCGGCATAACGGCAGGCGTCTCGGCCATGGCGTCGATGGTCTCGGGCAACAGGTCCTTGGGATGCGAAGACGTAAAGAAGATGCGCTCCACGCCCGTATTGCCCACGGCACGCAGCAGATCGGCAAAACGCGGCTTGCCAAACAGATCGCGACCATATGAGTTAACGTTTTGGCCCAGCAGCGTAATCTCACGCACGCCCTGGCGCACCAAACCGGTCACCTCGTCGACAATCTCCTCGAAGGGGCGGCTCTTTTCGCGACCGCGCACGTACGGCACGATGCAATAGGTGCAGAAATTATTGCAGCCCGTCATGATGGGCACCCAGGCGTGATACTGAGTCTCGCGATGCCACGGCATGCTCATGGCATCCGTATCCTCATGCTCATTGGTGCGGATATGACGCTTACCATCACGGAACGCCTCGGCAATGAGCTCGGCCACATGTGCAATGGAATGCGTGCCAAAGATGACATTGACGTTATCGACGTTGGTGAGCAGGCCCTCGCCATCGCGCTGCGCGATGCAACCGCCAACGGCAACCACGCGCTTGCCCGAAGGCGAAGGCGGCAGGCTTTTGCAGGAATTGCACTGACCGTACAGGCGAGTATCGGCGGCCTCGCGCACGCAGCACGTCATGAAGACAACGATATCGGCATGCGCGGGATCGAGCGCCATGAGGCAGCCATACGAATCAAGCAGACCGCTCACACGCTCGGAGTCGTGCTGATTCATCTGGCAGCCAAAGGTGCGGATAAAGTAGGTTTTACCGGCAAGAATATCGCGTACGGAACGCTGGTCCATGTGCATAAGTCCTAACGATGGGGAGCGAAACAAGGCAAGCAGAAGCTATGCCACAGGCTTAACATCATCCATGACGACGTTATCCATAGCAGCTCGATTGATCTGGTGAACGTAGATAGAAAGGCGGATGGCCGTGCGCGACTCCCCGTTAATGAGGATGTCGGAGAACACGGGCGCGCAGGAAATATCAAAACCGGTTGGAATCAAAAAACCGCGCGCGATAGCAACGGCCTTAATAGCCTGGTTGACGGCACCGGCGCCGACACACTGGATGTTGACGGGTACACCATCCTTGACCATGCCGGCGATGGCGCCGGCAACGGACGCGGGCGATGATTTGCTTGATACCTTCAGGCAATCCATGAAGAAACTCCTGCATTTAAAAGTACGTTTTAACTGCAACAACTGTATCGTACCGAGTGGACTCGGTAAAGGCACTATTCCTCTTTGGCAAGATCAAAGGTCACGGTGATTCGATCACGCGAAACACGGATCTTTGGGTCGCCGCAAAGGTTGAGATAGTACCGGGCGGCAAGGTCATTAAAGTCGCGTTCCACAGCGCGCGAAAACTGTGCCATGTCATCCTTGGCAATACGTAGCCCGCGACGATCCTTCGCGAGATCGACAGGAGTCGGCGCATGCGAGGACGAATCACGCTCGCGCAGCAGACGCGCGGTCACACCGCGAACGGGCTTAATCTGCCCTGCCAAAATGCGATGGGCCGTGCGCTCGGACATCTCAAGACCCAAACCCGAACAAATACGGATAAAGTCCTCGGCATCAGAAGCAAGGCCTAAACGATCGACAACCGGAAGCTCGCTCTCGTCATCAATGAACAGGAGACGAGACGTATCGAGCCGACTTGACGCTTGAGCATAAAGGGTCGCGGCAATCTCAGACGGAGAACCGAGATAGACATCGCAACCACGCAACTCCTCGAGCGCAAACTCACAAGCAGCGCGAATAATATTATGTGGACCGCGAGCGCAGACATAACGTCCGTCCTCATCCTTGACGGCCTGGGGCCAGCTGGACTGATCGGCACGCTCACTGAGGCGGTTAGCCGCAACGCTCACCTTGAAGGCTGAACCAAGATCGACACCGGACGTGACCACACGGGCCTCGTCGGTGTTCTGCTTGATCGAAAACAATGCCATGCCACGACCGTGAACGCCCCAACGGTCCATCTTCATGCTCTCGAGCTTGGAGGTAACGCGGGCATCAAAGATTCGCTCTTGCATATCCTGCGGAACGCCAGAACCGTTATCCAGAAAGACAAGCGTGCGGACGCCATCTTCCTTGGTCGTGGCGAGATAGACCTTGTCGGCGCCGGCATCGCGAGCATTACGGAGCATTTCGATGACGATGTCCTCGACATGCTGAATGTCGTGCTTAGCCTGGCGCCGCTCGGCCTCCGAAACGCGGAGGCGGACATACCCTTCGCCAAGGTTCTCCTCGACGCGAAGGTTGCCCTCCCCCGACATCGACGCGATAAATGAGATGAGCTCGTTCGCGTCGCTCATGTTATTTAGCGATATCGACAGCGCGGCTCTCGCGAATCACGACGACGCGCACCTGACCGGGATACTCCATCTCTTCCTCGATCTGATGGGCGATATCGTGAGCCAGAACCGTGGACTGGGCATCGGAAATCTTGTCTGGCTGGACCATGACGTGGACCTCGCGACCGGCCTGCATGGCATAGGTACGTTCGACGCCGTCATGAGAGTTGGCGATCTCCTCGAGCTTCTCAAGACGCTTGATGTAGTTCTCGGCAGACTCGCGACGGGCACCGGGGCGAGAGGCAGAGACAGCATCGGCGGCCTGCACCAGGACATCGAGCACCGTGTTGGGGTCGACATCGGCATGGTGAGCCTCAATAGCGTGGACGATAACGGGCTTCTCGCCATAACGGCGGGCAAGCTCGGCGCCGATGACGGCATGCGGGCCCTCGACGTCGTGGTCGATTGCCTTGCCCAGGTCATGAAGCAGGCCGGCGCGCTTGGCGGTCACAACGTCCAGGCCAAGCTCGGAAGCCATCACGCCGCACAGATCAGAGACCTCGAGGGAATGCTGAAGCACGTTCTGACCAAACGAGGTACGGTAGCGCAGGGCACCAAGGGTCTTGACGATCTCGGGGTGCAGGTCGTGGATGCCGGCATCGAAGGCAGCCTGCTCGCCAGCCTCGCGCACGCGCTGCTGAACCAGGTCGGCGGCCTTGTGATACATCTCCTCGATACGGGCAGGGTGAATGCGGCCGTCGGCGATGAGGTTCTCGAGGGCGACACGGGCGGTCTCACGACGGACCGGGTCGAAGCTCGAAAGAACGACGGTCTCGGGCGTGTCGTCGATCACGAGGTTGACGCCGGAAACCTGCTCGAAGGTCCGGATGTTGCGACCCTCGCGACCGATGATACGGCCCTTGAGGTCATCAGAGGGAATGTGCACGGAGGTAACGGTGACCTCGGCAGTGTGGTCGGCAGCGCAGCGCTGAATCGCCAGAGACAGAATCTCCTGGGCGGTCTTGTGGCACTCGGCGCGAACCTGCTGCTCGGACTCGCGAATGATCGTGGCGGCCTCGTGGGTGACCTCGCCGCGAACCTTATCGAGGAGCTCCTTGTGGGCGTCCTCGCGGGTCAGGTCGGCGATACGCTCGAGCTCGGAGGTCTGCTTTGCGCAGAGCTCCTCGAGCTCACGGGAGCGCTTCTCGACCTGACCGGCCTGGCTGGACAGCTGATGCTCGCGCTTGTCGAGAGCGTCGTTGCGGCGATCAAGGGATTCCTCGCGCTGCATCACGCGGTTCTCGAGCGTACGAATCTCGTTCTTACGCTGCTTGTCCTCGGCCTCGGCGGCCTGCTTGTTCTTGATGATCTCCTCTTTAGCCTCGAGCAGAGCCTCTTTTTTGAGGGTCTCGGCCTGACGCTTGGCATCACCGATCAGGGACTCAGCCTGTGCGTGTGCCGACTGGATTTTTTCGTCGGCCTCGTGAAGACTACCCTGCTTGGCGGTGCGCATGTAGGCAATGGCGGCGATGGCACCCAAAACGATGCCAACGAGCGCTGCGATGATAGGCATGCTCACTCCTTTTTATGGATTCGCTACACAACAAAGCGAACCGTCCTTACGAACGGCTCGCGACATTTGAGTAATATGGGCGCAGCTTATGCGGGTCGGATACAGATAAACATATAAACAAACTCATCACAGATGAGCACATATCACAAAGCAAATGACAGTGTTTATCGTACGTTGAACCACAACAACTGTCAAATAAATGGCCCCAGCACGGCGGCTAAAACGCGGTGAACGGCAGGGCCACAAAACGCATACGCCTAAACCGCACATTCCTCACGTTCGGCATCGAGACGTGCCTTAACGGCATCGGCGGCGATGTGATACGAGAAGCCCTTGCCCATCAAAAACCGAACCAGTTTTTCGAATCCGCGCGTCTCTGGAACACGCCGCTTGGCGAGCAGGGCTGACGCACGCGCCAAATCGTCTTCGACGGCAAAATAGTCCTCGGGATAACCGGGAATGTCATCGAGCACGACATGACGGCGCTTGAGCTCGGTCTCGATTTTACGCTGTCCCCAACCGCGCCGCTTGCGTTCCTCGATAAAGTACGAGCAAAAGCGGTTCTCGTCTAAAAAGCGATACTCGGTGGCGCGCTCGACGGCGAAATCGATCGCGGTCTGGTGAAAGCCGTAGCGAGCCAGCTTGTCACGGACCTCGCCCGTCGCATGGTCGCGTCGCGATAGCATCTCGGTCACCATGGTAAGTGCACATTTACGCTCGACGAGCTGCACCGCCTCACGAAAGTTGTCCCAATCACAGGGAAGATCGGGGCGGTTTTTGACATACAGGCGCGCGACCCGCGCGGGAATCCAAATGGACCGCTCAAAACCGCCCTCAAGCTCACAATCGATATGTGCGCAAGGCTTTTTGGACGCATACCCGCTCGAGAACGAGGAGGCCGCCTTCTTATCGGGAAAGACGACCGTGGCCTCGGTCACCGTATACGACATGAGCGTAACCGCTACTCGTCGTCATCATCGAGCATGGCGGAACCATCGATGGCGTAAAGCTCGTCAAACTCCTCAGGCGCAGGCTGATCGGTCAGCTCGACCTCGGATGGAGCATCGTCGTCAAACTCAAGCCCGCAGGCAAGGCGGACCTTATGCTCAATCTCGTCGGCGCAATCGGGGTGTTCGCGCAGGAACGCCTTGGCGGCCTCGCGACCGTTGCCGAGCTTGTCCTCGCCATAGGCAAACCAGGAGCCCATCTTCTTGCAGATGCCGCACTCGACAGCCATGTCCAGAATCGAGCCCTCCTTAGAGATGCCCGTACCGTACATGATGTCAAACTCAGCAGAACGGAACGGAGCTGCCACCTTGTTCTTAACGACCTTGGCGCGCACGCGGTTACCGATGACCTCGTCCTTAAGCTTAATGCTGTCGATACGGCGAATGTCGATACGAACCGAAGAGAAGAACTTAAGGGCGCGACCGCCCGTCGTGGTCTCGGGGTTGCCGAACATGACGCCGATCTTCTCACGCAGCTGGTTAATGAAGATGCACGTCGTGTTGGACTTGGACAGCGAGCCGGCGAGCTTGCGGAGCGCCTGGCTCATCAGGCGAGCCTGAAGACCGACCGTAGTGTCGCCGATTTCTCCCTCGATCTCGGCACGCGGGGTCAGCGCGGCGACGGAGTCGACAACGATGGCATCGATGGCACCAGAACGCACAAGCATGTCAACAATCTCGAGCGCCTGCTCACCCGTATCGGGCTGGGAAATGAGCACCTCGTCGATATCCACGCCGATGCGCGCGGCATACGTGGGATCGAGCGCGTGCTCGGCATCGATAAATGCCACAACGCCACCCATTGCCTGGGCCTCGGCCAAGATCTCAAGCGAAAGCGTCGTCTTACCGGAGGACTCGGGACCGTAGATCTCGACGATTCGGCCGCGCGGCACACCGCCGATACCCAGAGCGGCATCGAGTGCCAGAGCGCCCGTGGGGATGGCCTCAACCTCAAGCTCGGGGCCGCCGTCACCATACCTCATGATGGAGCCTTGACCGAACTTCTTCTCGATCTCGGCCTTGGTGGTGGCGATCATCTCATCGCGCTCTTTACCCGTCGTGCGAGCATGAACGGTACGTACGGGACCTGAATTCTTGGCCATGAATAGCCCTCCTCTTAACAACCTGTATCGATAATAAACGAACGGCTGTTCGTGGTCAACCGTTCAGGCCAATCATATGCAGGCAGTCTTTCCAAAACCCAACCAAACGCCGACCAAACACTGACCAAATGCTTGACCACAAAGGGGCAAATAAGAACAAGAAAGGCAAAAATACACCTATGACCAGCGCAAACGCAAAATTCGTCAGGGGTCCCTATCTCCACAATTAAGGGGCCCGAAGGCCCCTTAAAACACGTCTATTCCATAGAGTTGAGCACAAGGGCAATGCGTCCCAATGCCTCCGCGACCGCATGGGCACGAACACACGAACGGTCGCCCTCATAGTGGCAGCGCACAGAGTCCACGACCGGCACTTCCCCATCAGCCGCGCGATACGCCCAGCCAATATAGAAAGTGCCAGCCGGATCGTCCTCAGTGCCGCCGCCGGGGCCGGCATAACCCGTTGCGCTCACTGCAATATCGCTCTGGTACAGCTCCAGCGAACCCGCCGCCATCTCGCGCGCGGTCTGATGCGACACCGCGGTATAGCGGTCGAGCGTCTCCTGATCAACACCCAAAACGCGATGCTTGATCTCATCGCAGTAGGTCACCGCACCGCCACGCAGCACCACCGAGGCGCCCGGGATATCGGCAATCGTCGAGGCGATCATACCTGCTGTCAGCGACTCAGCCGTCGAAACCGTCACGCCCCGAGCGCTCGCGCGCTCGACAATATGACGCGCCAGCTCCTCGTTATGTGCGGAAATCTGATCAAAAGAGTCCGTCATACCCACCAGGACCTAGATCGAAAAGACGATCTTGCGGCAGTTCCAGAAGTATTGGGCGCCCGAGATAACGGTCAGGACAACGGCAACGGCGTACAGGAAGCGCGACACCGAGTAGATGCCGAGCGTCAGCGCCAGCGGGCCAAGGTGCAAGCCGGCCATCGCAAAGACGCACAGGTAACCGCAGATGGAGACCATCGTGGTCGCCGTCTTGTACTTGCCAAGCTTATCGGCGGCAACGACCACGCCGGCGGCACTCGCAACCATGCGCAGGGCGCTTACCAACAGCTCGCGGAACAAGATGATGAACACGGACCAAACCGTCACGGTGCCAAAGTCCAAGAACAGCAGCAAGGCCGAGAACACGAGCAGCTTATCGGCGATGGGGTCCAAGAACTTACCGAAATCGGTAATCTCGTTGCGCGAGCGCGCCAGGTAGCCGTCGACCTTATCGGTGCACGACAGGATCACATACAGAATGAAGGCTGCAGCGGCGAGCGGGCCGTCGAAGGTGCTCCAATCTGTACCGGCAACACTCGTGTGAGAAAGCGCCGACACGATCATGAACACCGGGATAAAGACGATGCGCACACACGTCACGATGTTGGCGGGCGTCCAAACACTCGTCAGTTCCTTATTGCTCTCGTTTGCCACGATGCTCTCCTACTCCACAACATGGCCGATAAGCTCATAGCAGAAGCTATCGGTAAACTCGACCGTCAGAATATCGCCCACGGACGCCTCGCTGGCGTCCAAGTGCACCGCGCCATCGGAATCGGGCGCCTGGAACCAAGCATGGCCGATCAGCTCGGCGCCGTCCTCGGTCTCCTCGATGCCGTCGACGATCACCTGGGCGCGCTCGCCCACATGTGCGGCGGTGGCGGCAAAACCGAGCGACTCGGCCAGGTCCATGGCCTCCTGGGCGCGCTCGAGCTTGACCTCCTCATCGACCTGACCCTCCATCTTAGCGGCCAGGCTGCCCTCCTCCTGCGAGTAGGCAAAGACGCTCGTGTAGTCAAAGCCGACGGTGTCCATAAAGTCGATAAGGTCGCGGAACTCGTCGTCGGTCTCGGTCGGGAAGCCGACCATGGCTGTGGAACGGATCACAATGCCGGGGATACGCTCACGCAGATCACGGAACAGGTCCTCGAGCTCCTGGCGCGAACCAGAACGGCGCATAGCCTTGAGGATGCGCGCGTCGCAGTGCTGCACGGGGATATCGATATAAGGCAGCACCTCGGGCGTATCGCGAATCGTATCGATAAGCTCGTCGGTCATGCCCTCGGGCTGCAGATAGAGCACGCGGACCCAGACGTTGTGCGGGCGCACGGCCTCGGCGACGGCATGCAGCAGCTGCGCCAGATTGCGCGGCGAGCCATCGGTGACGTCTTCGTCGGCAAAGTCGGTGCCCCAAATACCCGTGTCCTGGCCGATCAGCACGATCTCGCGCACACCGCCGGCAACCAGGTCGCGTACCTCGGAGATAATGCTCTCGGCATTGCGCGAGTGATAACGACCGCGGATATACGGGATCATG
Organism: uncultured Collinsella sp.; assembly: GCA_902490565.1. Lineage (GTDB taxonomy): Bacteria > Actinomycetota > Coriobacteriia > Coriobacteriales > Coriobacteriaceae > Collinsella. Next base: position 22,866 of record CABUEK010000002.1, read on the forward strand.
CAGAAGCTACAGAAGCGGTTGCAGCCATCGGAGATCTTGACGTAGGCGACAGCGCCCTCGACGGTGCGCTTGACCTGCGGAATATAGGCGGCAATCTCGCGCTCGACGCCCAGCACGCCATCGATGACCGCCACGATGCCATCCTCCTCGTCGGCCTTCACAAAGGCAGCGACCTCGGGCAGCTCATCGGGCAGATCGTCGCCATAGCGCGACGGCACACAGCCGCACATGACGATGGGGCAAGAACGAACGCCGTCCTGAACCTCGTTGGCGAGCTCGAGCGTGGTCTCGATGCTCTCGGACGTTGCGGAGGCGAGGAACGAGCATGTATTGACGATGGCGATATCGGCATCCTGTGGGTCGAATGCCTCCTCGTAGCCCGCGGCGGTCAAAAGAGAACGCATGCGGTCGGTGTCAACCTCGTTCTTAGCGCACCCGAGGGTGATGTAGAGCACGGAGCCCAACGGTGTATCCATGTTGGAGAGCAGTCCTTTCGAATGATATTAGCGGTAGTTGGTGAACTGCAGCGGCTGGCCGTAGTCCTGGTCGCGCAGGAACTGGATCACGGTCTGCAACGCGTCCTTCGAAGCAGAGGAAACACGCAGCTTGTCGGCCTCGATAGTCACCTTGACCTTGAGCTTTTGGTCCTTGATGTCCTTGTTGATCTTCTTGGCGGTCGTCTGGTCGATACCCTCGACGATATGGCCGAGCACGCGCACGGTGCCGCCCGATGCCGCCTGCGGAGCATCCCACGAGACAGCCTTGAGGTCGATGCCGCGCTTGATGAGCTTGGAGCTCAGCACGTCGATAATCTGCTTGGAGACAAAGTCGGCCGGGGCGTTGATCGTAAAGAGCTTGTCGCCCTTCGAAAGCTCGATCGTGGCGCCGGAATCCTTCAGGTCATAGCGCTGGGAAATCTCGCGCGTGGTCTGCTGGAAGGCGTTGTCGACCTCTTGCATGTTGACCTCGGACACGACGTCGAAGCTGGAATCTTTAGCCATGATGTTTCCTTTCGCGTACGAGCGGCTTAATAGCTATCGTACGAATAGTCGGTAGAATCGGTGGGCGTCTGACCGTCAGTTGCGGTATCGGCGCCATCCGTGGACTGGGCATCGGTACCATCGGTGGTGTCGGTACCATCAGAACTATCACCATTCTCGGAATCAGTCGTCTCCTTCTTGGGAACGGTGATCGTCACACGCGCCACGCCCGAGGTCTTGGTATCGTAACGGACCTTTTCGCCGTTCTTGGTAACGGTGACATCGGAAGGCTTGGACGTGGTGATCTCGATCGAGGACTCGGGCGTGTACTCCTGCTCAAAGGGGCCAGTCGCCTGGGCGCCATAGACCGACTTTCCGTCGACCTTGACCTCAATCCACGCGGTCTTTCCCTTGGCAACGGAGACCTTGACCTTCGTTACCTCGTTTTCTTCCTTTTTAGCCGTCGTCTTGGTGGCGTCCGAATCGGTCGACTCATCCGTCGCCTCATCGGTGTCCTCATCCTCGTCGACCGTTTCGGTCTTCTTAGAGGACTTCTTGGGCGTCGTCTTGGTAGCAGTGGGCGTCTCGGGCGTGGTCTCGGGCGTCGAAGATGCGCAGCCGCGCAGAAGTACCACGATGAGCACGATCAGCAGCAACGCCACGGCACCGATGCCGGCGTAGACGATACGCGGATCGAGACCGTTGTTTTGAGGAGTACGGGAACCGCCGCGTCCACGACTGGAACTGCTGCGGCCGCCTCCCTGAGGCATACGACCACGATTGCTGTCGGAACGGCCGCGATAGCCACCCTGGCCCTGAAGGCTGCGCTGACCCGAGCGGGGCGCAAGTTCACCGCGGCCTTGATAGCCACGCTGGCACGCACGTGGAGCCGAAGAGCGCTGGCCATACGGCTGTGATTGAGAGCCAAGACGCGGCGTCACCTGCGTGGCATCGGCGTCCGCATAGCCACTGCGAGAACGTCCGGTGGAGATACCACGGTGACCGCGATCGGAATAGCCGCCGTCGCCGTAGCCGGCACGAGGGTCACGCGCCACGCCGCGGGCAGCGGGAAGTGCACGGTCCTCGGGCATCGGCGTACTGCGGAACCGGTCACGCTGTGAGCGAATCTCCTCGCCCGAACCCGTCTCGGTAATATAGCCAGCCTGCTGCGGACGCTGACCATAACGCGTTGAGCGACCACCCTGAACCATCAAGAAGCGCCCATTATCCACCGAGGAACGTGAATTGACATAGCCGGCGGCGTCCTGAAAACGACCGCCCTGCTGCGACGTCTCGCGCTCGTATGCCATCAGCTCGTCAAAGTAGGCATTGACGACCTCGCGCGGATTGAGGCCCAAAAAGCGAGCATAGCTCGAAATCATGCCCTGCGCATAGCCGCGCGGCGGCATCGAAGCAAAGTTACCGGTCTCGAAAAACTCGATGATCTGCGGCCTGATTTTGATGGTGTTGGCGACCTGCTGAATGGAAAGGCCCATTCGGCGACGCTGCTCGAGCAGCATGTCACCAAAGCGTGCAGCCATCAGAATCCTCCAAACTCACGATCTTCACGTGCCATCTCGGCGTCGACAGATTCCAGCGCGGCAAGCCCCTCCTCGTCCAACAGGACCTCGCGCGGCTTGGAACCGTCGGGCGGGCCGACGACACCCTTTTCTTCCAGCATGTCCATAATACGCCCGGCACGCGCATAGCCAACCTTCAGACGACGTTGCAGGCCAGATGTGGAGCCAAGCTGCGATTCCACCACAATATGGGCGGCTTCCCAAATGAGCGGATCATCGTCTTGCGGCTCGGCTACTCCGGTGCGGACAATGCCGCCGCCACCAGCCATGGACATGGAAGCGGGCGCCACGGCGGACAGAATCTCCTCGTGGTAGTCGGGCTCACTCTGCGACTTGACGAACTCGACAATCTCGTTGATCTCATCATCCGAGACAAAGCAGCCCTGGATACGGCGGGGCTTGCCCCAGTCGACCTTGGAGAACAACATGTCGCCCAAACCGGTGAGCTTCTCGGCGCCCATCTGGTCGATGATGACGCGCGAGTCGATGCCCGTGGCGACGTTAAAGGCGATACGGTTGGTGATGTTGGCCTTAATGAGGCCCGTCACCACGTTGGAGCTGGGGCGCTGCGTGGCAACGATAAGGTGAATACCGGCGGCACGGCCCAGCTGTGCAATACGCACGATCGAGGCCTCGACATCCTTACCGGCGACCATCATCAGGTCAGAGAGCTCGTCAATGATAATGACAAGGTAGGGCATCTTTTGCGGCGGATTGTCGTAATGCTCAAACTCGCCAGCAGCCTGCTTTTCGTTGTAGGTCGAGATCTTACGCACGTTGAGACGCTCGAAGACCTTCAGGCGACGCTCCATCTCGGACACAGCCCATTGCAGAGCGCTCGCGGCCTGCTTGGGCTCGGTCACCACGGGCACATAGAGATGCGGCAGACCGTTATAGCCCGCAAGCTCGACGCGCTTGGGGTCGACCATGATCAGGCGAACGTCCTCGGGAAGGGCGCGCATGAGCAAGGTCGTGATGATGGAGTTGATCATCACCGACTTACCAGAACCGGTCGTACCGGCAATCAACAGGTGAGGCATCTTGGCGAGGTCGGCGACAACCGGCGTGCCCTCGGCGTCGCGGCCGATGGCGAGCTCGAGCGGACCGCCCTTCACATAGGGCAGCACGTCGCCCAGATTGACGTTCTGGCGCTTGCGGTTGGGAATCTCGATACCAACGAGAGAGGTGCCGGGGATCGGGGCAAAGATACGAACCGACTGGGCGGCGAGCGAAAGCGCAATATCGTCCTCGAGGCTCGAAATCTTGCTCACGCGCTCGCCCTCGCCAGGTTGCAGCTTAAAGGTCGTCACCGTGGGGCCGGCGATCCAGCCGACCACGCGGGCACTGCGGCCAAACTCAAGCAAGGTGGATTGCAGTGACTCAGCGGTCTGCTCCAGCTCCTTATCCGAAGACGCGGCAGAAGCCGACTGCGGGTTGGCATGTAGGATTTCGAGCGGCGGAAGCTTGAGGCCGTCCTCTTCTTCGCCCTCGTTATCTGCGGCGCCGCCGTCCGCTCCCCCATCACGAGCCGCAGCCGATTCGACAGCACTCGTGGCAGGCGCATCGGCAACCTTGGGATGCTTTAAGAAGTCGGGAATCTGAGGTGCGGCCGAAACAGGGTTCACGGCAAACGGCGGCTCGGACTCGTCAACCTTGTCCGGATCGTCCTCCATCGAAAGCTGTCCGGTGACCTGGCCGCGCTTTGCATGGCGACGCGGCAGCAAAGTTGTCTTTGCGGTCTCAATCGGAGCCTCGTCGTCCTCGTCATCGCCCTCGGTGAGCTCAATCTCGCTATCGGACCAAGACGGGTCGGGCTCACTCGTATTGAGCTTGGGAACCGTCTTGCCCTTCTTGGCATGACGGCGCGGCAGCAGCGTGGTCTTGGCCCGCTCGGCTTCAACCGACTCGGATACGTCGACAAACGGGTCATCGTCCTCGTCGTCATCCAAAACCGGGTCGACATCGCCACCCATGACCGTGGTCACCGCGGCGTCAGTCCCCTTCTGGCGCAAAATGCTCAGGTGCGGACGAGCGACGCCGGGAACAGACAGGGCCTCTTCATCGCCCCACGGGCTCGCATTGACATCGGCACGTCGACGCTCGGCAAAATCGGCAGCGCGATCGCGTGCGGAGCGCAAAACGCCACCCACCGAAAAGCCGATAATGACCAAACCAACGACGACAAGCCCCAGCAAGACAACCATGGCGATAGGTTTACCCAAGGCGTTTTGCAAGGCACTTGCGATAAAGGCGCCAATGTAGCCGCCCGACACGGAAAGGTTCTGCGGCGTAAACATAAGGTCGCACGAATCGCTCGTGCCCGGCACCATCAGCGAAAGAATGGAGACGACGGCGATAAAGACCAAGGCGCCGCCCGCAACAGAGCGCACGTTGAGCGGCGAGTCCTCACCCAAAAAGAGCGTGGCGGCAAACAGCAAGATGACGATCGGCAGCACGTAGGCGCCCAGACCAAAGCCCAGGTGGTAGAAACCGGCAACCGCAGCCGTCACGGGCGCTGTTGCCGGAGAGATCACGGCAATGAAGGACGCGATCGCCAAAACGGCGATGACCACACCGGCGATATCGCGATTGGCCGAAGGCTCGACCAGGGGCTCAAACTCATCAAACTCGGACTCGTGGCCCTTATTGGCACGCAGATGGGAACCGGCACCCTTAGCAGATGCCGGTTGGTTATTGGCCTTATTGCCTTTGGCGTTTTGTGCAGATCCGCGCGCCAAACTAAACCTCCATGACGACCGGGATGATCATCGGACGGGTGCGCGTACGGCTCCAGATAAAGTTAGAGAGCGAATCGCGCACGGCCTTGCGAATGGCATCGGAACCGCTGCTGGTAAAGCTAAACTTACCCTTCTCGATCGTCTTCATAATGGACGCGGAGGCATCCTCGGAGAACTGGTCGTCGATGGCAAACGAGACGCCGCGGCCCGAGAACTCGATGGCCTCGATCTTCTTGTGTTTGAGGGAGACGATGGCAACGGCCGTGACCATACCGTCGTTGGCGAGCTTCTGGCGATCGCGCAGGACGATGGGGTCGGTATCGCCGATACGCAGGCCGTCGACGTAAACGACACCGGACTCGACGGGCGTACCGCGCTTGACGATACCACCGCGCATCTCGAGCGTGTCGCCGTTATCGAGGATAAAGATATGATCGTCCTTGAGACCCATCTTGCGGGCCAGCTGGGCATGGGCGCGCAGATGCACGGCTTCACCGTGAACCGGCATAAAGTACGTGGGCTTGGCCATGGCCATCAGGAGCTTGAGCTCCTCCTGGCTACCGTGACCGGAAACGTGAACGAGGGCGCGGTTCTTATCCCACACGTCGCAGCCGAGCTTGGCCAGGCTGTTGACGACCTGCTGGACGGCTTTCTCATTGCCGGGAACAGGAGTTGCCGAGAGGATAACGGTATCGCCCTCGTGGATGGAGAGCGTCTTGTGCTCGCCATTGGCCATGCGGGACAGGGCCGACAGCGGCTCGCCCTGCGAACCGGTGCACATGACAACAATCTTGTCGTCAGGCAGGTTATCAATGTCAAAGGCATCGATGATATCGGCGTCGTCGATGTTGAGGTAGCCAAGCTCGCGCGCCACGCGGGTGTTAGTGAGCATGGAGCGACCGGTCACAACGACCTTACGGCCGCACTTGCGGGCGGCATCGCAGATCTGCTGCAAACGATGGATGTGGCTCGAGAACGACGCAACGAACACGCGACCCGGCGCGTTCTTGATGGCGTGCAGCAGGTTGGGACCAACCTCGGCCTCGGACTTGGTAAAGCCGGGAACCGTGGCGTTGGTGGAGTCGGAAAGCAGCAGGTCGATACCCTGCTTGGCAAAGCGGCTGATAGCGGCATAGTCGGGCGTGACGCCGTCGATGGGCGTCTGGTCGAGCTTAAAGTCGCCGGTGTGCATAACGGTACCCTGGTTGGTGCGGATGAACACGCCCAGAGCGCCGGGAATGGAGTGCGTCATCGAGAAGAAGTCGAGCGAGATGCCGCCGAGGTTGACATGGCTGCCGCCCTTGACCTCGCGGAACTTGGGTGCGCGGATGCGGAACTCAGAAAGCTTGCCCTCGATAAAGCCAAGCGTCAGCTTGCTCGAAAAGATGGGCACCTTATTGTTGAGGTCCTGCAGCAGGTACGGAAGCGAACCGGTGTGGTCCTCGTGGCCGTGGGTGACGACGATACCGCGGAGCTTTTCCTCGTTCTCCAAAACATAGGTGTAGTCGGGAAGCACCAGGTCGATACCGGGCTGGGAGTCATCCGGGAACATGAGGCCGGCGTCGACGAGCACCATGTCGTCGCCGCACTCGAAGACCGTCATGTTCTTGCCGATGCCGTCAAGGCCGCCGAGCGGGATGATCTTCAAGGGAGATGATTTTTTAGCTGCCATAGGTTAGTGTTGTTTCCTTTCTTCGAAACGGGTCTGAAACAACCGACGGGGCGCTTCTGGCAAACCGACCGTCGGGAACGTACAAACATGCATCATAGAGTCGACGCAGTAACCACAGTATGATACCCATTTGCCCACCAACAGACCACCCATGCATCAAAGCCCCATCTGAACTGGTCCATCCCGCCGGTCTGGGGCCATCGGGGGCCGGGGCGGGTTAAGTTTGCTGCTCTACAGTCCTGCGCAAGACGGAAAGCACATTAAGTGCTTTCCTTTGCGTGCGGAACTCGCGACAAACTTAACCCGCCCCGGCCCCCGATGGCCCCAGACCTGACAAATAGGGACAGGTTTATTTTGGTCGGTTGTATCTGGGGTAATGCCGCACATGCGTTTATCTAAAGATCTGAATTCATATAACTGAATAGACTGTCTGACAAAATCGAAACCCGCATCAACCAGCCCTTTTGCTATTCCCGGCGGGGTCCGCGGATAAAGTTTATCGCGAGTTCCGCACGAACAGGAGACCACTTAATGTGGCCTCCGTCGTGAGCAGGACTGTAGAGCAGGAAACTTTATCCGCGGACCCCGCCGGGAATAGCAAAAGGGCGACCCCAGTCCGGAGTCGCCCTTGTTGAGCTGCTTATGTGTAGCTGTTACTCGGCGTCGTGGTGACGGCGGGGCTTGCGGCCTCCGTTGTCGCCGGGACGGCGCGGACGGTCGCTGCGCTCGGAGCGCTCGCGACGCGGACGCTCACGGCGCTGGAAGTGCTCGCCGTCGCCCTCTGAGGCACCCTCGGCGCGAGCCGGGGCCTCGGGCTTATCCAGACGATCGAGCGAAATCTTGCCGCGGTCATCGACTTCGATGACGACGACCTTGACCTCGTCGCCCACATTGAGGACGTCCTCGACCTTCTCCACGCGGCCCTTGGCGACGCGGGAGATGTGCAGCAGGCCGTCCTTACCGGGCAGCAGGTTGACGAAGGCGCCGAAGGGCTGGATGGAGACCACGCGACCGGTGTACTCCTCGCCCGACTCGGGAACCTTGATGATGAGCTTGATACGCTCGACGGCCTGGTCGACGGACTCGCCGGTGCCGCCGACAAAGACGGTGCCGTCCTCCTGGATGTCGACCGAGGCGCCGGTCTCGTCCTGGATACCGCGGATGACCTTACCGCCGGAACCGATGACGTCGCGGATCTTGTCGGTCGGAACCTGGATGGAAACGATGCGCGGAGCGGTGCTGCGCGTGGTGTGGCGCGGCTCGGGGATCACATCGAGCATCTTCTGCAGGATGAAGGCGCGACCCTCCTTGGCCTGCTGCAGAGCGCGGGCCAGGATGTCGAAGGTGAGGCCGGTGGCCTTGTTGTCCATCTGCAGGGCGGTGATGCCCTCGGTGGTGCCGGTGACCTTAAAGTCCATGTCGCCCAGGAAGTCCTCGAGACCCTGGATGTCGGACAGCACCACGGTCTTGCCCTCCTCCTGGATCAGGCCCATGGCGATACCGGAGACCGGGCGCTTAATGGGCACGCCGCCGTCCATAAGGGCGAGCGTGGAGCCGCAGGTCGAAGCCATCGAAGAGGAGCCGTTGGACTCCATGACCTCGGAGACGACGCGGATGGCGTAGGGGAACTCGTTCTCGTCGGGAAGCACCGGAAGCAGAGCGCGCTCGGCCAGATTGCCATGGCCGATCTCGCGGCGCTTGGGGCTGCCCATGCGGCCGGTCTCGCCGGTGCAGAAAGGCGGGAAGTTGTAGTGGTGCATGTAGCGCTTGCCCTCGGTGGGCTCGATGGTATCCAGACGCTGGCCCTCGTTGAGCATGCCGAGCGAAAGAACCGAGAGCACCTGGGTCTGGCCACGCTGGAACAAACCGGAGCCGTGAACGAGCGGCAGGTAGTTATCCTTCACCATGATGGGGCGAATCTCATCGGCGGCACGGCCGTCGACGCGCTCGCCGGTCTCGACGACCATGGTGCGCATGGCCTTCTTCTCGAGCTTCTTGAGCGCCACGGGGATCTCGCGCTCCCAGGCGGCCTGCTCCTCGTCGGTGAACTCGGCGCGGATGGACTCCTTCAGAGCCTCGACCTTACCGATGCGGGAAAGCTTGTCGGCGTCGCGCAGGGCAGCGGCCATCTCGTCGTAGTGGGCGAAGATGCGCTCCTGGACCTCCTCGACAGGCTGGTCGAGCGGGTACTCCTTCTTGACGATAGCGCCGTTGACCTGCTCCCACTCGGCGACGAACTCGTCTTGGGCCTGGCAGAAGGCAGCGAGGGCCTCCTGGCCAAACTTCATAGCGGCGAGCATGTCGTCCTCGGAGATCTCCTCGGCGCCGGCCTCGACCATCGAGATGAAGTCGGCAGAGCCGCCCAGCTCCAGGTCCAGATCGGAGTTCTCGCGCTCCTCATAGGTGGGGTTGACGATAAACTCGCCGGTCTCCACGTTGCGGCCGATGCGCACGCAGGCAAGCGGGCCCTCGAAGGGCACGCCGCCGAGCGTCATGGCCAGGGATGCACCCATGACGTTGATGACATCGAAGGGGTTGACCTGGTCGGCGACGAGCGAGGTGGCGACGATGTGCACCTCGTTACGGAAGCCGTCCGGGAAGCTCGGGCGAATCGGACGGTCGATCATGCGGGCCGTGAGCGTGGCCTTCTCGCTGGGACGGCCCTCACGCTTGAGGTAGCCACCCGGGATGCGGCCTGCGGCGTACATCTTCTCGTTGAAGTCGACGGTCAGCGGGAAGAAGTCGTAGTTCTTGCGCTCCTTGGAGACGACCACGGTGTCGAGCATCGTGGTGTCGCCCTGCTTGACAAGACAGGCGCCGGTGGCCTGCTTGGCAAGCTCGCCCGACTCGAAGGTGTAGGTCTTGCCGTACAGCTCAAAGGTCTTGGATACGAGTGTCATTGTTCTCCTTTACCCCACAGGCCCCTTGCCTGCGGGCTTCTCATGTGACGCGGGCCCCCTGCCCCCGCCACGCTTCAGAGCGTGATTGTTCGCGCCCTTACACAAAAAGAGCGCCCCGCTGCGCAGGACGCTCTTAGCATGTACAAATCCTACTGGATGTTGTCGCGGATGCCCAGAGCCTTGATGAGCTCACGGTACTCGACGATGTCGTTCTTCTTGATGTAGGAGAGAAGACGACGACGACGGCCGACGAGCATGAGCAGGCCACGACGGGTGTGGAAGTCCTTCTGGTGGGACTTCATGTGCTCGGTCAGCTCCTTGATGCGCTCGGACAGGATGGCGACCTGAACCTTGGGGTTGCCGGTGTCGACCGGGGTGTTACCGAACTGGGCAGTCAGCTCCGCCTTGCGCTCTTTGGAAACAGTCATTGTTTCACCTTTCGTTTTGCGTCGCCATCGGGCGACTCGATTCGCCTCGGACTGGGAAGCCGCCGGTGGAGCGAGCAACCAAGGTCGAGGTACCAACAGATTGGTATGTTACCACAAGCAGCCCGCGCCTGCGCATCATCACCGACCCAACATGAATTCCATCGCACGGAGGCGCTGATCGGTGTGCGTGGCGGCCCAAACATGCGAAAGCCCGAGCAAGAACGCCGCCGTATGCGGGTCGATTTTCTCGGCCATAAGCGCATCGAAGGTCATCGACATGAGGGCGCGCAGCCACGCGACCTCACCGGTCGACACCAGCTCGGCACCCGGAACGCTCGATGCGCACGACCCGCACATGAGACCGCCCGCCTGGGGCGAAAAATACGACAGCATGGGGTCTCCGCACAGCACGCAGGCCGAAAAATCGGGTCGATAGCCAACGTGCGACAGCAGCTTAAAGACATATGCCGCCACAAGTAGGTCCATATGTGCCGTGTCAAGCCCGCTGCCCACCAGGGCAAGCGCTCGCTGCGTTATGGCAAAGGTAAACGGGTCCTCGGCGTCCTCGAACGAGCACACGCGCGCAACCTCGGCGATCGCGCTTGCGGCGCAGGTCGTCTCGTAATCGGGCGCAGCGCCAAGCGGCGCCTCCATAAGCTCCGCCTGAGAAACCACGTCAAGCGAGCGACCACGCGCGAGCAGCATATCGACGGTACAGAAAAGCTCGCAGCGGGCCGCAAGGCGACCGCCGGGCTTACGCGCGCCCTTAGCCACGGCACGCACCTGCCGTCCCCGTTCGTCGAGCATGGTCAAGATCAGGTCGGTTTCCTTGAGCTTCGTCTTGTCGAGGACGAGCACCTTTGTGCGATATGTGCGAGAGCCTGCCATGAACGCCGAGGCTTAATCTTCGGCATTGTAGCCAAAGCGGCGGATCTGTGCCTCGTCATCGCGCCAGCCGGCCTTGACCTTCACGTCGAGCTCCAAAAAGACCTGCGTGCCAAAGATACGCTCAAGGTCACGACGGGCATCGATGCCGATATGCTTAATCATCTCGCCGCCCTTGCCGATGATGATGCCCTTCTGCCCCTCGCGCTCGACGTAAATAGTGGCGTGCACGCGCAGAACCTTCTTAGTCTGCTCGAGCGCGTCACAGATGACGCCCACGGAGTGAGGGATCTCGTCGCGGGTGCGACGCAGAACCTTCTCGCGTACAAACTCGGCCACGAGGGTCTCGTCGGACGCGTCGGTGCCCATGTCCTCAGGGAACCAGCGCGGGCCCTCGGGCAAAAAGTGAGCGACGGTCTCGATAAACGCATCGACGTTGAAGTTCTTGACCGACGACGTCACGATCTCGTCGTCATATTCCATGAGCTCGTGAGCGGCCTTGAGCTGTTCCATAACCTGGGCGGGATCGGCCTCGTCGGCCTTCGTGAGCACCAGGACCTTTTTGGAACGGGCGCTCTTGACACGCTCGGCAACCCAGGCGTCTCCCCTGCCGATGGGTTTGGTGGCGTCGATCAGAAACGCGACGACGTCTACGTCATTGAGCTCAAACAGGGCGCTCTTGTTGAGCTCGGAGCCCAGGCCGTCCTTGGGCTTATGGATACCCGGCGTGTCAACGAAGACCAGCTGATAGCCAGGGCGGTTGACCACGGCGCGCATACGGCGGCGAGTCGTCTGGGCCACCGGAGAGGTGATGGCGACCTTCTTGCCGTAACAGGCGTTGAGCAGGGTGGACTTGCCGGCGTTGGGGCGACCGACCAGGGCCACGAAGCCGCTGCGGAAACCGGGTTCCACGTCGCCAAAGCCCGCGAGGCCCTCATCCTCGTCGCACAGGGCATCGAGTTCCTCGTCGCTCATACCCTCAAACGGGTCGAACTCCACGACCTCGTCAAACGAATCGGCACCTTCAGCCTCGTCCAGGACCTCATCATCCAAAACTTCATCGGTAGGCTGCATATTGTCGGACATGGAAATCCCTTTCTAAATAAAGTCGAGTGCGTGGGCAAAGACAAGCAAGCCCACGATCGCGGCGGTAATGGAAAGAACGTATACAGAGGCAGCGGCGATATCCTTCGCGCGCTTGGCCAGCGGATGCAGCTCCTGGGTCGCCAGGTCGACAATCGCCTCCATGGCGGTATTGCACAACTCGCCATGAATCACCAGGCCGCAGCAGATGATGACCGTAGCCCACTCGGCAATATCGAGCCCCACGATGCAGCCGGCAATGACGGTGCACACGCCCGCCACGAGCATGACTTTGATATTGCGCTCGGTCTTGACGGCGGTGATGAAGCCCTCCATGGCATATGAGAACGACTTTAAAAAGGACGGATGGTCCTTGTTCGATCCGGGAATCATAGACGGCTCCTAGTCGTGGGCATGATTGGTTATGGGGCCGACGTGGACCAGCTTGGGGTCCTCGCCGCGCTCAAGCGCCAAGTCGCGCAGGATGGCATCCTCGCGTGCCTCCATGACCTCGGCCTCATCGTCCTCAATGTGGTCGTAACCCAGCAGGTGCAGCATTCCGTGCACGAGCATCAGTCGGCACTCATCGGCGGGGCTGTTGCCAAAGCCGGGGGCCTGGCGGGCAATAACCTGCGGCGCAAGGATAATATCGCCGAGCTCGAGCGTCTCGTCGGTGGGAATGTCCTCGTCAAAGGCCGAGTCGCATTCAAACGAGAGCACGTCGGTCGTGCGGTCGATGCCGCGCCACTCAAGGTTGAGCTCGTGCATCTCGTCCTCATCGACATACGAAAGGGAAATCTCGACCTCACGCTCAACACCCTCGGCGGCAAGCACAACTCCGCAGATGTGCTCCACCTCCTGGGCATCGAGCTGCGTATCGAGCTCGGCATCGTTGCTGATCAATACACTCAACGGGACTCCTTTCGATCGTGTGCGCGCTGCTCACGCGCATCGTCGTATGCATCATAGGCCTCAACGATACGGCCAACCAGGGCATGGCGCACCACGTCGGCACGCTCGAGGTGAGAAAACGCCACATCGTCGACGCGACCCAAAATTCTTTCGACATCGGCAAGACCGCCGCGACGACCCACCAGGTCACGCTGGCTCAGGTCGCCGGTAATCACGAACTTGGAGTTAAAACCCAAGCGCGTCAGGAACATCTTCATCTGCTCAGGCGTGGTGTTTTGTGCCTCGTCGAGTACCACGAAGGCGTCGCTCAGCGTTCGGCCGCGCATGTAGGCAAGCGGGGCAATCTCGATCACGCCACGCTCCATGAGCTCATCGGTGCGTTCACGGTCCATCATGTCAAACAAGGCATCGTAGAGCGGACGCATGTAAGGGTCGATCTTTTCCTCGAGGGTGCCGGGCAAAAAGCCCAAATTCTCCCCCGCCTCGACAACGGGCCGCGTAAGCACCAGACGACCCACCTCGTGGCGCTTGAGCGCGGCGACGGCGAGGGCCATGGCTAGATAGGTCTTACCGGTACCGGCGGGACCCAGGCCAAACGTGATGGTATGCGAGCGGATGGCGTCAACATAGCGCTTCTGGCCGAGCGTCTTGGGACGAATGACGCGGCCGCGATACGACAGCAGCACGTCATCGCGCAGCGACGAAGCGTCGTGCTCGCCATCGCGCAGGACAGCCAAGCAACGCGAGACGTCGTCGGCAGACAGCGTGCGACCGGCAGCCGCCTCACGAAAAGCGTGTTCGAAAAAACGCGCCACGAGTTCTACCTCGTCCGGGTCGCCGCTCACGGCAATCTGGTCACCGCGCGCAACCACATGGGCGCGAACCAAGTCTTCGACCTCGCGAAGGACGCCGTCGCCGGCGCCCAAAACGCGCGAGGGATCAATTCCCTCGGGAACGGTAAGTCTAATCTTCGAGGCTTCCATGGACCTCCCTGCGCGCATGGACCAAGCCGGAATCATCGACTCCGATGATAGCAACATCGAGCAGGCACGGGGCTGTAAGTCCACAGGTATCGTCAAGACGGGCATGATGGAACGAACCGAGCGTCAGGTTGTCACCATACTCGAGCACGGCACGCTCGACAGTGCCCACGCGACGACGAGCATCGGCAATAGCGAGCTCCTGCGCCGCGGCCCGCATACGGCGGCTGCGCTCAGCCATAACCTCTGGCGGTACCTGGTCGGGCATATCGGCGGCAAGTGTGCCGGGACGCTTACTGTAGCGGAACACATGCATGCGCGAAAAGCCCACGCGACGGCATAGCGCCAGCGACTCCTCGAACTCCTCATCCGTCTCACCGGGAAAACCGACGATGACGTCGCACGAAAGGGACGCCTGAGGCAAGTTGGCGCGAATCATGCGCACCGTATCCTCAAACGCCTCGGCGCTATAGGGACGGCCCATGCGATGCAAGGTCGCCGTGCAGCCGGACTGCACGGGCAGGTGCAAAAACGGGGCGATACGCTGCGGATAGCGCGCCATAACCTTAAGCAGGCGCTCAGAGATATCCATGGGCTCGACCGAGGAAATGCGCACATGCGGAATAGACGTGCGCTCCATGATGGCCTCGAGCAGCTCATCGATTTCGACATGCTCGTCGGTCGCGCTCTTGCCATCGTAGGCACCCAGGTTCACACCGGTCAGCACCACCTCGGGCACGCCGGCCTCCTGGGCCTCGCGAACTTGCTCGAGCACGGACTCGACGGGCACGGAGCGCTCGGGGCCGCGTGCCTTCCACACAATGCAATAGGTGCAGCGATGGTTGCAGCCGTCCTGAATCTTCACGCCCAGGCGAGAGCGACCGAGCGCATCGACCACGTCGCCATCGCTACAGGCGGGCACGCTATCGGATTCAACACCCAGCACCTCGCAGACGCGCTCGGCGACGTCAATCTTGGACGGCTCGGCGATCACGCGATCGGAGAGCTCCAGCAGCTCCTCGGGATGCAGGTTGACGACGCAGCCGGTTACGACCACGTAAGGCTCGCCCGGATAGGCCAGCGCATGACGAACGGCCTTACGGGTCTTGGCCTCGGCCTCGCCCGTAACGGCACAGGTGTTAATGACGATCAGGTCGGCATCCTGGGGCTCCACCATAGCAAAACCCAGGCGCATAAGATCGGCAGTGATACGGTCAGACTCAACCCGGTTGACACGGCAGCCGAGGTTGACGACGGAAATATGGGGTGCGAGCACGCGGGCTCCTTAATCGAGGATATCGTCGAGGGCACTCTTGATACGGTCGGTCACCGACTTCTTACCGGAAGCGACGTCATCGCCCATCTCATCGGCAAAAGCACGGAGCAGCTCGCGCTGCTTATTGGAAAGATTGGTGGGAACGACCACGCGCAGTTGCACGATCAAGCGGCCACGCGAACCGCCACCGCCAATGCGCGGCATGCCGTAATTATTGACGCTCACGGTGTCGCCGTACTGGGCGCCGGCGGGGACGCACACCTTAACGACCTCGTCGGGCATAATGCCCTCGACCTCGATCTCGCAGCCGAGCGCAGCCTGCGCAATCGAGATATCGCTCACCAGGTACAGGTCGTCACCGTTGCGCTTAAAGCGCTCATGGTCGGCAACGCGCACGTTGACAATCAAGTCGCCCGAAGGCTCGCCGCGAAGACCGGCCTCGCCAAAGCCGCTCACACGCAGCTGTCGACCGGTCGAAACGCCGGCGGGAATATCGATGTCAATCTTTTCATGCGAAGGCGTGCGGCCCTGACCATCGCAGGTCTCGCAGGGATGGTCGATAACCGTGCCCTCGCCATGGCAGTCGGGGCAAGGCGAGGAAGACTGAACCTGGCCCAAAAACGATCGCTGAACCGTCGTGACATAGCCCGTGCCGTGGCAGCGGCCGCACTGCTTTTCCTGTGCGCCCTCTGCCCTACCGGTGCCATTGCAGTCCTCGCAAGGAGCAAGGCGGTCATAGCTGATCGTCTTTTTGCAGCCGAGCGCCGCCTCCTCGAGCGTCACCGAAAGCGAGATGGCCATGTCACGTCCGCGACGACGCTCACGACGGCTGCGGGCGCCACCGCCGGCACCGCCGCCAAAAAACGACGAGAACAGGTCGTCCATGCCCATGCCACCAAAGATATCGTTGATGTCGACATAACCAGAGCCACCGGGGCCGTCCGCGGTGCCGTAACGGTCGTAGTTAGCACGCTTCTGCTCATCGGAAAGAACGGAATAGGCCTCGTTGAGCTCCTTGAACTTGGCCTCGGCCTCGGGATCGTCCGAAACATCCGGATGTACGGTACGGGCCTTCTTTAAAAACGCGCGCTTAATCGTCCGCGCGTCGGCATCCCTGTCGACGCCAAGCACCTCGTAGTAATCCCTATTTTCCGACACGACCGAATCCTTCCGACTTTCATTATTGTCACAGTGCGTCCTATACCCAAGCTGGGCCGACCGCAAACAAAGGGTTTGATGTTATTGCATTTGATACGGCAAAAGCATGGCCCGTTGCGAGCAGCTCGCGAACCAAACCGACACGAGCGCGAACATGAAGCCGTTGGCAAAACCGTTGGCAAACTGCATCGCACCGCGCTTCCACCACAGCAGGCTGCGATGAAGCACACCGTCCGAAAGCACCATGAACAGGCCCATGGTAAACGGAATAAAGCACATCACGGCAAAGGCCGAGAACACGCCCGAGATGGCCGACAGCACCAAAAACGGCGCCACAATGCCCATCAAGTAAAAGCCAGTACGAGCTTTGCCTTCCAAGCGCTCGGCCTCAACATGGGCGCGGCCGACCAGGTCGCCGCCCGCGGCACCGTTGGTGCCAGCATGACCCATGCCGCCAATGCGGACCTCGTCGCCATCGTGCGTGCCGGCAGGAAACTCAATCGTCTGCTCGGAGGTCACACGGGTTCGCCCGCTGCCACCGCAATCGGGGCAGGGGTCGGCCACGACCTTACCGGAACCGCCGCACTCGGGGCAGACCGACTGGAACGTGCCCGCACCAAACAGGAAGGACAGGTCGACGTCGATGTGGCCGCGGCCACCGCAGCTCGGGCAGGTATGGGCATGCTCAGATGAAACGGAGCCCGAGCCGCCGCAGTTGCTACAGGTATCGAAGCGCGTGTAGCGGACGGTCTTGCGGGCACCGCCCTTGGCCTCCTTGGCGTCGAGTTTGATATCGACGACCACGTTGGCGCCGTTCTCGGGATTGTAGGCAGCCTGGCCGCGACGCTGCTGGCCCCAGGCGCCACCAAAGGGAAAGCCGCCCTCAAAGGGATTGCCATAGCCCGTGCTGCCGGCGTAGCCGCCACCATAGGGCGAAGCCGTAGGAGCACCGGCAAAGGGATTGCCAGAACGCATGGCGTCGTAGCGCGCACGTTTTTGCTCATCCGAAAGCACGGCGTAGGCCTCGGAAACCTCTTTAAACTTTTCCTCGGCATCCGGCTCTTTATTGACGTCCGGATGGAGCTTACGGGCCTTTTGCTGGAAGGCCTTTTGAATATCACGCGAGGTGGCGTCCTTGGAGACACCCAGAATCTCGTAGTAATCTTTTTCGTTCATCGTCGCCATGCGCGGCAACCTCCTGCTCACAGCAGCGTATATATTCCGGTAATTCTACCCGAGCGGCCTAAGCTAGATCCCAAAACAGCTCGAACAGAACATTTCCATCGAGCCAGCCCAGATGGGTCGGCGCCAGACGGGCACAGGTGCGGCCAGCGATGACATCGACAGAGGCGATAGGCCCCGCATGGGTATCACCGTGCTCGGGCACCCAAGTGGCAAGCCCAAGCTCAAGAGCGCGATCACAAGCCGCTGCCAGTTCATCGGCAGGGATGACACGAGACGCGCGAACCAACAGGTCGGAATCAACACCGCGCGTCATGCGACAAGCGAGCATCAGGTCCTCGGCCGCCGCCTCGCGCCGCGACAGATACTCGGCATCAAACATCGTCGCGGCATCGTCGCGTTGTACCAAACGCACGCGGTGAAAGTCACCACGGGGAGCCACGCCGGGAAACAGTCCAGCCAAGCGGTCGAAATCCTCGTCGTCGAGCATGCCCGCGGCAGAACGACCCAGGCCCAGGTAGCCCCGACCAGTCCAGTAGGCGATATTATGGGCACATTCATGCCCATCGAGCGCGTAGCTCGCCACCTCATACGGATGGTAGCCGGCCGAACTCAGCCGCTGGCGCGCAACGTCCATGCATGCGGCCTGGAAATCCTCATCGGGCTCAAGCGACTCGTCACGGCACACCATGCGGTAAAGCGGCGTGCCCTCCTCGAGCGTGAGCGGATAGACCGACACATGGTGCGGGGCCGCCTCAAGCACGCCATCGAGCGTATGCTGCCAGCTCGCCATAGTCTGTCCGGGAAGCCCGCACATAAGGTCGCACGACACATCGAGCCCAACATCCTTCACCGTCGCGATAGCCGCAAGTGCCCGATTAGCATCGTGAATGCGGCCAATAGCAGCCAGCTCGGTATTGTCGAGGGTTTGCACGCCCAGAGAGATGCGCGTGACGCCCGCCTCGGCAAGCGCGGTGGCGAGCTCAGCGGTCAGGGACTCAGGATTGGCTTCGCAAGTAAATTCAACGGGTTTGCACCACATGGAGATACGCCGGGCAAGTTCCACCAGGCGCTCCCCTGCCAGCGATGGCGTGCCGCCGCCAGTATAGACCGTGCGGACCTGCGCAAGCGCCCCGGCGTCGCCAAAGGAATCGAGGCGCGCATACAACTGCTCAAAATAGGAATCGAGCGCGGCATCCAAATCACACGCAGCAAAGCTGCGCGAGTCAAAGTCGCAGTACCGGCACTTTTGAGCGCAAAACGGCACGTGCACGTACAGCGCGGTAACGGCCACCGTTAGGCCTCCAACGGATGGGCAGGCACCGACTCGCCGGCGGCAAGCGCGGCCTCGCAGGCCACCACGTCGCGCTCGATATCATCGACCAGCGCCATGAACTCCTCGTACGTAGAGCAACGCACCACCTGAGCGCGCCAGGCGGCGGCATGGGGCATGCCCTTTAAGTACCAGCTTGCGTACGTGCGAGCACGCGACATGAGCGGCAGAAGCTCGTGCGTCAACGTCAGGTGCTCGCGCAGAGCCTCCAGGCGCTCGACCGAGGAGCGAGAAGGAACCGGCGTGCCATCGAGTGCAAGGGCTCGGGCATCGCCGAACACCCACGGATTGCCGTAGATGCCGCGCGCGATAAACACCGCGCTGGCACCCGAGCCGTGCAGATGCTCAGCAGCGTCCTCGGCCGAGAACACATCGCCCGAACCAATCACGGGAATCTCGACAGCGTCGGCAACCTCATCGACGACCGACCAATCGGCCTGGCCCGTGTAGAGCTGCGTGGCGCAACGACCATGCACGGCGACTGCGGCAGCCCCTGCGCCCTCAAGCATCTGGGCAAATGTCGCGGCATTGCGGTCCTCGGCATAAAAGCCCTTGCGAATCTTGACGGTCACGGGCACGTGCGCCGCGCCCACCGTGGCCTCGACGATCTTCTCGGCCAGGTCGGGCGTGCGCATGAGCGCCGAACCCTCGCCCTTGGTGACAACCTTGCGGGCGGGGCATGCCATATTGATATCGATGAGCGACAGGCGATCGCCAACGCGCTCCTCGACGGCGGCGACGGCGCTCGCAAACTGATCGGGCTTGGAGCCAAAGAGCTGCACGCAAATCTGCTGCTCCTCGTCGGCCGGCAGCACCAGGCGCCACGTTTTGTTGCTGGCATAGGCAAGGCCTGCCACGCTCACCATCTCGCTGTAGGCAAGGTTGGCACCGCGGCGGCGACACATGATGCGATAGGCGGGGTCGGTAACGCCCGCCATGGGAGCCATAAGGAACGGCTGCTCGGCATAGGCACCCAGCAGCCGCTTGCTGTATTCAGAAAGCGCCATGGACCTACTCGTCCACCTTGAGGATCGCCATAAACGCCTCCTGCGGGACCTCGACCGATCCGATGGCCTTCATACGCTTCTTGCCCTCTTTCTGCTTCTCGAGCAGCTTGCGCTTACGCGAGATATCGCCGCCGTAGCACTTAGCAAGAACGTCCTTGCGACGCGCCTTGACGGTGGAACGGGCGATGATCTTGTTGCCGATAGCACCCTGGATGGGCACCTCGAACAGCTGACGCGGGATGATCTCCTTGAGCTTGTCGCACAGGCCACGGGCCAGGCCATATGCCTTGTCCTTATGGACGATAAACGAAAGCGCGTCCACCTCGTCGCCCGAAAGCAAAATATCGAGCTTCACGAGCTCGGAGGGACGGTACTCGTTGAACTCGTAGTCGAGCGAGGCATAGCCCTTGGTGCGGCTCTTGAGCTGATCGAAGAAGTCCAAGATGAGCTCGGCGAGCGGCATATCGAAGCGCATCTCGACCGATTTGCTCGTCAGGTGGATCATGTCGGTTGTGACGCCGCGGTGCTCGATGGCGAGCTGCATGACGGCACCCGTGTACTCAGGCGGGCAGATGATCTTTGCCTTGAGGTAGGGTTCCTCGATACGATCGATGCGTGTGGCCTCGGGAAGGTCCTGCGGACTGCGGACATCGATCATTTCGCCGTCGGTCTTGTAGACGTGATAGTCAACCGAGGGACTCGTGGCAATGAGGTCCAGGTTGAACTCGCGCTCCAGGCGTTCCTTGACGACTTCCATGTGCAGCAGGCCCAGGAAGCCCACGCGGAAGCCAAAGCCGAGCGCCACCGAGGTCTCGGGCTCCCACACCAACGACGGGTCGTTGACGTGCAGTTTATCGAGCGCGTCACGCAGGTTCTCGTAGTCCTTGTTGTCGATCGGGAACAGGCCCGTATAGACCATGGGCTTGGCCTCGCGATAACCGGGAAGCGGCTCGGGGCAGGGGTTCGACGCCCACGTAAGGGTATCGCCCACGCGAACGGCCTCGGGATCCTTCAAGCCCGTGACCACATATCCGACCTCGCCGACGGTCAGCGCGTCGACCGGGGTCTCGGCAGGACGCTTGACGCCCACGCCGTCGACCAAAAAGTCGCCCTTGGCCTGCATCATAAGCAGGGTATCGCCCTTTTTGATGGAACCATCGAAGACGCGCACCGTAGCCACCACACCGCGATACTCGTCAAAGTACGAATCCAAAATGAGCGCTTTGAGCGGAGCGTTTGCATCGCCCTTAGGCGGCGAAATCAAAAAGACGATGGACTCCAGCAGATCGTGAATGCCCTCGCCGGTCTTGCCCGAGACGCACACGGCATCATCGGCGGGAATCGCCAGGTCGTCCTCGATCTCGGTCTTAACCTCGTCGGGATGGGCCGAGGGCAGGTCGATCTTGTTGATGGCGGGCACAATGTCCAGATTGGCGTTCATGGCGAGCGTCGCGTTGGAGACGGTCTGTGCCTCGACACCCTGCGTGGCGTCGACGACGAGCACCGCGCCCTCACAAGCGGCCAGCGAACGCGAGACCTCGTAGGTAAAGTCTACATGGCCCGGCGTATCGATGAGGTTGAACTGATACGTCTCGCCGTCGTCGGCGTCATAGGACACGCGGACGGCGTTGGACTTGATCGTGATGCCGCGCTCGCGCTCGATATCCATGGTGTCGAGCAGCTGCGACTCCATGTCGCGCTCGTCGACGGTATGGGTGAGCTCGAGGATGCGGTCGCTGATCGTAGACTTGCCATGGTCAATGTGCGCAACGATTGAGAAGTTGCGGATGCGGGAAATGTCAATTGAAGTATTCATGCGGACTATCTTACCCGAGCGGTACAAAAAATGGAGCCTGTTCCATAAAACAGGCTCCATTTATGCGCGTAATCTGTGTAGTGTGAAATTTACAACTTAGGCGTTGATGCTGTTCACGAGCTTGGCAAGACCGGACTTGCGGTTGGAAGCCTGGTTCTTGTGGATAACATGCTTGGCGGCAGCCATGTCGAGACGCTTGGTAACGGTCTTGAGGGCAGCCTGGGCCTTCTCGGCGTCGCCCTCGGCGACGGCGGACTGGACGTGCTTGGTCAGCGTCTTGAGCTCGGACTTGACAGCCTTGTTACGCATGCGAGCTGCCTCATTGGTGCGGATACGCTTCTTCTGAGACTTGATGTTTGCCACTTCTGGAGTTCCTTTCGAGTTCCTTGCAAAAAATGTATGACACCTCTGAGACACGGTGAGGTCATGCAAGCGCCTACTATAGCACGCTCCCCCTCAAAGGAATAGAACGAATTTGTCAAATAGGCAGGTATCATCACGATTTTCTCAAGATGTTCGTAATCCAGAGCAAAAGCGCGGTCTCAGAATCGGCAGAGCCCTTGAGCGCGAGCTCCACATCGACCGCACCCTCGAGCGCTGCGACGAGCTCTGCCATCGAAAAGCGACGCGCCCAAGTCAGGTGATTCTTGACCTGCCAGGACTGGAGCTTGAGCGTTGCGGCCAGCTCACGACCCTGTCCACGCGCATCGAGCGCCTTGGCGACGATCAGCTCACGGATGCGACCGCACAGCAGCGTGTAGGTCCACACATAGCTCTTGGCGGGCAGCAGATTGAAGAGCTCGAGCGATCGCCGCATATCGCGAGCCGAGACGGCGTTGAGGAAGTCCCAGGGTTGAACCTCGGCCGTACGGACAATCCAGCGCTCAACATCGGCAAGTTCAATCTGAGGCGACTCGACCATCTGGGCAAGCTTAGCCAAGTCGTTATCGAGCATGCGCGTGTTTTCGCCCGAACGCGAGACGAGCTCCTCGGCGGCCGCCGTCGAAATCGACTTACCGCGCTGCGTCGCCATCTGCTGAACACGGCGCGGCAGTTCCCAGCGCTTGGTACCCGAGCAATCGACGATAGCCTTCTTGTCGATCTTGGCGATTGCCTTATACAGGCGCGTATTCTTGGCAAGTGAGTCGGCGATGATGAGGCAGACCGTAGTGGGGCTGGGACTCGCCAGATACCCAACGAGCGGCTCCGAGACCGCCTTGGCGAGCTTTGAGCAGCCATCGAGGATTACCAGACGAAACTCGCTGCCCATCGGAAAGGTGTTAAGCGATCCGATAATGGACTCGATATCGGGGTCCTTGGTCATGTCTCGCTCGTCGAGGTTGAACTCGACCATACCCGACTTTTCCAGACGCGCTTTCATACGCGAGACGGCGTGATCGCGCTTAACTCCGTCGGTACCGACGATCAGATATGCCGGCAGCAAACCGGTTTCGGACATTGCGCTCCCCTCCCGCAGGCCTTCGCATTCGTTCCGTGCCATTCTAGCCCAGGGGCCCACCACACGCCAACGACGTCGTCACGGTCGCTGGCATCGCATCACAAAGCCATTCGCAGTCGGTGCGACGGTAATGTCGCCGTGTTCGATGGTACACGCGAACACACCACCCGCTTCCTTAACGGCATCGATGCAGGCATCGGACGGATGGCCGTATCGATTCCCCTCACCGGCGCTTGCGAGGGAAAGCTCGGGCTTCAGGACGTCCAGCAACTCACCATCGACTGAAACCTTGGAGCCGTGATGCCCAAGTTTAAGTACATCGATATCCCCCACCTCCTGCACGAATTCCCGTTCTTGGTCGAGCTCGGCATCACCGGTGAGAAGTATTCGCAGGCCCTTACCTTCCTGAACATAAGAGAGCAGCAGGACAAGCGAGTCCTCATTTCCCTCGCCATCCACGGACTCGAATGGCCACATCACGCGGGCGCAAAATGAGCCGATGTCGACCGTATCCCCATGGCGCACCTGCCGATACTCCACGCCAGGTCGGTTCAATACCTCGGCAGGAGCATCCTCCAGCGCATCCGCCGCCACGGCAATCGTTCCGACCGAAAACTGTTCGAGCACGGCAGGCAAACCACCCCAGTGGTCCTCATCCCAATGCGTCACAAAAACGGCATCGATATGGTGCACGTTATTGCGAACCAACGCCGCAACCACACGCTCGTCGAGCCCGCAGTCGACGAGAGCTACTGCGCCGCCTTGGCGGATAAGAATCGCATCGGCCTGGCCCACATCGAGCACCGTCACCGAAGGCGGAGCGAATCGATCCCAATAGACGTACGGAATCGCAGCCAAGAGCATCAGGCATGCAAGCCCCACCGCCATAGGACGTGCACGGGGACGCGGCCACCAGACCAGCAGAACCGCCAGAAAACACGGCACTAGGTAAATCCACATGCTATCGGGCGGCACGCTCACGTATGCACCCGGCACGGCGGCAAACAGCTGCTCGAAGAACAGCGCGCAACGGGCGGCAATCATGGGCACAACGAGCGCCCAAGTCCGCAACGGTCCCACGAGCGAAAAGGGAGCCAGCACGATCGACACAGCGAGCAGAACGCTCACCACCGGACCGATGACCGCATTTGCCAACGGAGCAATGAGCGAGAATGTACCGAAGGCAGGAATGGTGATGGGAAGTGTCGCCAGTTGCGAGCACAGCGTGACGGAAAGCACGCTGGCAACGCCCGATGGCACACCTAGCTCACCCAAAGCGTAGGTCGCATAGGGACAAAAGCACAGAATGGCTAAGACGCTGGCGCATGAAAGCTGAAAGCCCATCTCGAACAGCACCGTCGGCCGCAGTAGCACAAAGATGGACATGGTTACGAAGAGTGCCGATGCGCCGTGCCGGCGACGCCCCGCGCCGTTTACGACAAGCGTCACGAACACCATGCAGCAAGCGCGCACGGCCGAGGGAGACGCGCCCGTAAAGGCAGCGTAGCCCACAAGCGTTATCGCCAATATCGCCCGCTGAAGACCACGTGAGCACCGAGTCTTTTGCAATACACCCTCGATTACAAACCCCACGATAGCCAAATGGCTGCCCGAGACGGCGATAAGATGCGCCGTTCCCGTCACCGAAAACCAGTCGCCCGCCGGCTGGGCGCGCAGCTCGGCCGAACGACCGCAGACGACACCGGCTATGAGCGCACGCGCCGGGTCGGTCGCAGGCGCGATGGACGCAAGCAGCCCATTTCGCAGCCGAAGCAGCGGCCTCGGAGAACCCTCATCGACCGACACAATCCGAACGGCTTTAACCTTGCGTACCTCGCCTCGGAGCACGCGCGATCGTCCATACGCATCGTTCTCAAAACGTGACACGCGACCGATAACACGCACGTGCGCCCCGACCTTGAACTCACGGTCACACGATAGGCGAACCGTTGCCAAGTTCTTACCGTCCGAGCGCGCCTCGCAGGTATAGGAATACACGTCGTCATTTATGGATGGGTCACCCTGCACGACAAACTCGAGAATGCTTGCCGCTCGACCGTCGAGCGTCTTCGAGGCGTTGAGCGCACCCACGGCCCACCACGCCGAAACGACCGCACCCGCTATGAGACCGACGGACGCGGCATACAGCCACCGCTTCAAAGGGGCAAGCCGCGCACAAGATTGAGCCAGCACAACGAATACCGTCGTCGCAACGGGAATGGCCCATAGCAGCCCGACCGCCGGCGCCTGCTCCCTCAGCAGCGCATCAGCGGCCACGTTGAGCACCGAGGCGCAGCTCATGCACATGCCGGCACACAGGGCCATCGTCCACGGCATCAGGGGCCGCGGAGGCATCACATGCTCGCGCTCGGTCGCACTCATACGCAGATGCAATCTTTGATTTTGGCAAGCTTCTTCTCGCCGATTCCCGATACACGCATCAGATCGTCAACCGAGGCAAAAGCACCGTTCTTTGTCCGCTCATCGATAATCGACTGTGCCATGGAGGGACCGATGCCCGAGAGCGTCTGCAGTTCTGCCGCGCTTGCCGTATTGATATTTACTAGGCCTGTTGCGCCACTCACGCCCGATGATGCGAAAGCCCCACCATCAACACCGGCTTCCGCAATGGACGTCTGCTGCTCCCCTACCGTTGGAACGTGAATCTTCTGTCCATCGACGACCTTAGATGCCCGATTGAGCCCCGTAACGTCTGCCTCAGGCGCCAGCCCGCCGGCGGCATCAATCGCCTGAGCCACCCGCGCGCCGTCTTTGAGCCTGTATACACCGGGCGACACAACAGCGCCATCAACATCGACATAGACTTCTGCCGCGGCAGACGCCTTAGACGAAGAGCCTTCGGATGTCTTTCCGCTCGAGGCATCGCCGGATCCCGGCTCCACCAACGAGTCTGAACCGTCAGTGCGCTCAAACGACACGCCGCCGGCACCGCCGCCAAGGTTCGCCATCGCCAAGCCGCTCGCCATCGCAATGACGACCAGTATCGCCACGACCACCGCCTTATGACCGAACAGCTTGTCCGCCAAGCGGTCCATCTTTTTGACCCGTTCGTGTTGTTCGCGCTGCGCCATAGCAAAACCTCCCAACACCATCGTGTCAGGAAAGGAACTCCGCAACAGCTACGCTCCAAAACCGGTTTTAGCGGTCAAACCAAAAACCGACCAAAACCTTGCACAAATCTGTCCATTTATTCAGGCACACGTCAGCAAATGAACACTTAGCCGCAAAATGCCCAGATAGCAAAAGACCGACGATGCAGGCGCATCGTCGGTCTATGCACAAATTTACTCGTGATCTTGGTAAATCTCACGCGGAGCAAGCTCCGAATGTTTGCGTTTTAAGGTCTTGGGGGCCTTATACGTGTTGCTCTCGAAGTCGATGTACTCGGTCTGTTTGAGCAGGCGCTCGATCATCTCCTCGTGATCGAACAACTCCCAGGCCTCATGCACGGCATCGAGTTTAGCGTGCGTCTCGGGACGGCGCGGCATAAATAGCGTGCAGCAGTCGGGAGCGGCCTCAGTCGAGATATCGAACGTGCCGATCTCCTCGGCGCGCGCGATGATCTCCTGCTTGTCCGAACCGATGAGAGGACGGAACACGGGGATCTTCACGGCCTCGTTGACGGCCATGATGTTCTCAAGCGTTTGGGAGGCAACCTGCCCAAGTGATTCGCCCGTAACGATAGCCTTGGCACCCTCGATGTGTGCAATGCGCTCGGCAACCGAATACATAATGCGGCGATACATAATCACGCGCAGGTTGCTGGGACAGGTGACCGAAATCTCACGCTGGCAGTCGCCAAACGGCACCACGTACAGGCGGCCGATCTGGACACCCGGCTCAAGCGCACGGATGATGTCCTGCACCAAATACTCGCTCGTATCGGGCGTCTGCGGACGACCGGAGAAATGTACCGGCACGCACACCGCGCCGCGACGCGCGAGCATCCAGGTCGCCACCGGAGAATCGATACCCGACGACAACAGCGTCACGACCTTGCCGGCAGAACCCACCGGCAGACCGCCCACGCCACGCTCGGAGCGCGCATACACGTAGACGCTACCCTGGACCACCAGTACGTGCACCATCGCATCGGGGTCGTGCATTTGAACCTTTTTATCGGGGAAGGCCTCGCACAGTACCTCACCCACCTGACGATTGATATCAATCGAGGTGAGCTCATAGTCGGTATTGGAGCGCTTGGCGTGCACCTTAAACGAATCGAAAGGACCAAACTCGCGCAGCGCCTTGACGGCGGCGGCACAGTACTCCTGCGGGTCGCGGTTAGTGTGATACGCCAAAGATACACGGGCAACGCCGGGAACGGTGCGAATGACACGCGCCGCCTCATCGGCCTGATGCTCGTTAAAGGTCACGAGGATATAACCGGAAATTCGAGACACGGCATTCACGGAAAAGGCGGCCAAGGCCGCCTTGATGTTATCCATGAGGATATGCTCAAAATGTGCGCGGTTCTTACCCTTCAGTCCAACCTCGTGATAGTGGACCAGGCAGACGCGAGCCGCCATTTAGGCTTCAGCAACCTTGTGGCCGAGCGCCTTCTCGTAACGGGCCTCGTCGTAAGAGATGTCGCCGTCGACAATCTCGTCCATAGCCATCGAGATGGTATCGGCACCGGAAAGCCCGATGGTGATGTCATCGACATCCTGGACGGCAAGCACGCGGTTGTGCTGGCCACGCAGCATGCTATTGATGTCGCAGGCGCGCTTGGAGGCAAGCGAAGCGAGCAGGAAGCGGTTGTGATCGGTCTTCTCCAGAAGATCGTCAATGCAAGGCTTTACAACGGACACGGACCTCAGTTCCTTTCATGCATATCGAGAACGCGAACGAGTTCATCGGTCGCGCGGTCGAGATCGTCATTAACCACGACGTCGTCGTAGCGGTCGGCAAGGGCAAGCTCATCGGCGGCGTTTGCCATACGCAGCTCAATCGTCTCGGGCGTCTCGGTACCGCGACCGACTAAACGCTCGCGGAGCACCTCAAGCGAAGGCGGCTTGATAAAGATCAGCACGGCCTCGGGGAAACGCTCCTTCACCTGCAGGGCGCCCTGGACATCGATCTCCAAAATCAGAGACGCGCCCGAGGCGAGCTTGGATGTGACCTCGCTCACCAACGTGCCGTAGCAGTTACCGTGGACCTCGGCCCACTCAACAAACTCGCCGTTTGCCACGCGGCGGTCGAACTCCTCGCGCGTCAGAAAAAAGTAGTTGACGCCGTCGACCTCACCTTTGCGTGGTGCTCGCGTGGTAGCCGAAACCGTCAGGCCCAGGTTCGAGCGGCGCTCGCGCACACGAGTGACGAGCGTACCCTTGCCTGCGCCTGACGGTCCAGAAATCACAAAGAGCTTGGAATCCTGAGCGCTCACTTATTTG
The DNA here is from genome assembly GCA_902490565.1 of uncultured Collinsella sp. Lineage (GTDB taxonomy): Bacteria > Actinomycetota > Coriobacteriia > Coriobacteriales > Coriobacteriaceae > Collinsella. Next base: position 51,669 of record CABUEK010000002.1, read on the forward strand.
GTCAGCTGCTCGAGGAGCTGCTCGCGCTGACGGACGCCGAGGCCCTGGACGCGACGGGTAGCGGAGATACCGAGCTCCTCCATGATCTTGGCGGCCTTGGCCTTGCCATAACCAGGGAGAGACTCGATGAGGGTGGAAACCTTCATGCGGGAAGCGATGGGGTCATCGGAGTTGAGCACGGACTCAAGGGACTTCTCGCCCTTCTTGATCTGCTCGCGAAGCTCAGCGCGGGCGTGACGTGCGGCAGCAGCCTTCTCAAGAGCCTGCTTGCGCTGCTCATCGGTAAGCTGAGGGAGTGCCATTCGTACCTCCAAGTAGTTGGGTTATATCTGATTCAATAATTGGCATTTTAGCACGTAGAACGTACAAAATGCCCAATCGCGGCTCCATAGGTTAGACGATACCCGCAAAAAGTGCAATATACTGCGCCCAAAGTTAAGCCCCTGACCTGCGATTCCACACAAAGGATGGGAAAGTTTACGCAGGCACAGGGGCTATTTTGTGCTAATGAAACCCAAAAGTGGTGACTTAGGGGAATCTTTTACGCGACGTTTTCGACCAGCTCAGCGACGATGGCGTCAAAGGCGGCAACCGGATCGTCGGCACCGGTGATGGGACGGCCCACCACAATGTGGCTTGCGCCACGCTCGATAGCCTGGGAAGGCGTCGCCACGCGGGACTGGTCACCTAAGGCGGCACCCACCGGACGCACACCCGGAGTCACGATCAGGGCATCAGGGCCCAGCAGCTCACGCATGTCGTGAGCCTCCATCGGCGAGCACACGATGCCATCGATGCCGTTGGCCTGAGCGAGCTTTGCCAGGCGGGCGGCCTCCTCGGCCACGGGCGACTCGACGCCGATCTCGCTCAAGGCATCCTGATTCATGCTCGTGAGCACGGTGATGGCGACGAGCTTGGCGCGGTCCTCGCGCGCCTCCTCGGCACCCTCGCGGCAGGCAGCGAGCATGGCGCCCGAACCCAAGCCGTGAACCGAGAGCAGGTCGGCACCGGCAAGCGAGGCCGAACGGGCGGCACCGCGAACCTGATGCGGAATATCATGGAACTTAAGGTCAAGGAAGACCTTAAAGCCCAGGTCCTTAAAGGTCTTGACGATCTCGGGGCCCTCAGCGTAATAGAGCGTCATGCCAACCTTGAGCCAGGCGGCATGGCCCGAAAGCTCGTGGGCGAGCTCGAGCGAACGTTCACGATCGCAGTCGAGGGCGACGATTACGCGGTCGCGGGCATCGGTCTCTAGCATTCGAAAGCACCTACCAGCTCGTTGATGTCCTTTACGCCCTGGGACTCGGCCCAGGCCTCGAGCTCATGCGCGATCTTGAGCGAAGCGCACGGATCGACGAAGTTGGCCATGCCGACCGACACGCAGGTGGCACCGGCCAGGATAAACTCAGCCGCATCCTCACCGGTCATGACACCGCCGACACCGTTGATGGGGATATCGACGGCCTGGGCAACCTCCCAGACCATGCGCACGGCGATGTGGTGGCACAGCGGGCCCGAAAGGCCGCCCTTGGGCTTGGCCACGCGGGACTTGCGGGTATGGACGTCGATGGCCATGCCCTGAATGGAGTTGATGACCGAAAGGCCGTCGGCGCCGGCAGCCTCGAGGGCCTTGGCGATCTCGGCGACGTTGACCGGCGCCATCTTCACGAACAGCGGCTTATCGGTCACCTTGCGGCAGGCAGCCATAACGGAAGAGGCGCCCTCGGGCGTGGAGCCCATGGCGGCACCGCCGGCGGCGATATTGGGGCAGCTCACGTTGATCTCGTAGCCGGCAGCCCAGGGGCACAGCTCGACATACATCTCGAGTGCGCGGACAAACTCGTCAACGGAGTGGCCGGCAACCTGACAGATGACCTGGCAGCCGTCCTTGGAGAGCTGCTCGAGCCACGGACCGGACTCGCGAGCAAAGGCGGCCACGCCGGGGTTCTGAAGGCCCACGGAGTTGATCATACCGCCGGGGATCTCGGCCATGCGGGGCGCGGGGTTACCGGGCCAGGGCTCGGCTGCGCAACCCTTGGTGGTGATGGCGCCCAGTTGGGAAACATCAAAGAAGTTCTGGAACTGCCAGCCGTAGCCAAAGGTACCGGCTGCGGTGTTGATGGGGTTTTGCATCTTGACGCCGCCGAAATCGACGGCCATGTTCACGGTACCCACTAGAAGACCACCACCTTGGAAGCATCGAACACGGGGCCGCACATGCAAGCGCCCTTCATACCGTCGACCGTCTCGACATTGCAGGTGTTGCAGGCGCCAAAGCCACAGCTCATCATGCGCTCAAGCGACACCTCGCAGTACGCACCGGCCTCGGCGGCAGCGGCGGCGACTTTCTTCATCATGACAGCGGGGCCGCAGCTGGCGACGTAGTCGTAGGCGCCCTCGCCGAGCAGCTCGGCGGCAGGATCGGTGCAAAAACCGTGCGTGCCGAGCGAGCCGTCGTCGGTGCAAACGTTGACCGTGGCGCCCAGCGCGCGGAACTCATCGACACCCACGGCCTTGGAAGCGGTGCCAAAGCCCAGGCACACGTCAACATCCACGCCCTGCTCGGCAAGCATACCGGCAAGACACAGCACAGGCGGAACGCCGATGCCACCGGCGACGAGCAGGGCCTTCCTGGTGCCCTCGGGTACCATCCAGCCACGGCCACCGGGGCCCAGCAGGTTAGAGGTGGAGCCAGGGCCCATCTGGGACAAACGACGGGTATCGTCGCCCACGACGGCGTACCACAGCTCGACGGTGCCGGCCTCGGCGTCGGCGCGGTAGTAGCTCAGGGGCACGCGAAGCAGCGAGGACGCATCGCCGGGTACGGCGATGTTCACAAACTGACCGGGCTTGAGCGCACTTGCAAGCTTGGGGGCCGAGATGACGAGCGAGAAGATGCCGTCGGCGATCTCCTGGTTCGAGACGACCTCGAAGTCGTGCATGCGTGCAGTGGAAGGTGTGGGCATAGACGCTCCAATCCCCCATGCGGTTGCATGGTCAAAACGAACAGAAAGCGCGGCACCGCAAGGGCGCCGCGCACAAAAGCGATAAGGCTATGCTAGCAGATGCAGCCGTCGGCAAGCGTCTGCTTACCGCCGACAAACACATCGGTGGCACGACCGGTGAGCGTGCGGCCGGCAAAACCGGAGTTCTCGGCGCGCGACTCGTAACCGTCCTCGCCAACCGTCCAGGTGGCGGACACGTCGAACACGGTCAGGTCGGCAACGGAGCCCGCCTTGACCTGAACCTGGTCGAGGCCCAGGATCTCACGCGGCTTGATGGCCATGAGCTCGACCATACGGCCCATGCTCATCTTGCCCGTGTTGACCAGCTCGGTGAGTACGAGCGACAGCGAGGTCTCGAGGCCGATCATGCCAAAGGGCGCAAGCTCGAACTCGCGGGCCTTCTCCCACGGGGTGTGGGGAGCGTGATCGGTGACGATAACGTCGACGGTGCCGTCGATGACGCCCTGACGAATGGCCTCGGCATCCTCCTCGGTACGCAGCGGCGGGTTGACCTTGAGCGAAGTGTTGTAGGTCTCGTCCAGATCGTTCTCGGTCAGGAACATGTGGTGCGGGGTGGCCTCGCAGGTAACCTGAACGCCAGCGGCCTTACCGGCACGCACGATCTCCAGACCATGGGCGGTGGAGATGTGCTGGATGTGCAGCTTGGCACCAGTCAGCTTGGCGATCTCGATGTCGCGGGCGATCTGGAGCTCCTCGCCGGCAGCCGGCCAACCCTCGAGGGCCAGACGGGTCGAGACCTTGCCCTCGTTGATCTGGCCGTGGCCGACCAGATCCTCGTCCTGGCAGTGGCTCATAAAGACCTTGCCGAACATCTTGCCGTAGTCCATGCAACGACGGAGCATGCCCGCGCCCTGCACGCCGCGACCGTCGTCGGTGAAGGCGACGGCGCCGTGGGCGACCATATCGCCCATCTCGGACATGGCCTCGCCCTTAAGACCGCGGGTCATGGCGCCCGACGGATAGACGCGGCAGTGACCGACCTCGGCAGCACGGGACTTGACGAACTCCACGACGGTGCCGTTATCGGTGACGGGATCGGTGTTGGGCATGGCGCACACGCCGGTAAAGCCGCCCTTGGCAGCTGCGCGGGTGCCGCTCTCGATGTCCTCTTTGACCTCGTAGCCGGGCTCGCGAAGGTGAACGTGCATATCCACCAGGCCGGGGACGAGGTACTTGCCGGAAAGGTCGCGGACCTCGGCTCCCTCGACGGCGAGATTCTCGCCGACCTCGGCGATCTTGTCGCCGTCAATCAGGACGTCAACGACACCGTCAAGCTCGACGGACGGGTCGACGACGTGGGCATTCTTAAGAAGCAAGGCCATTATCGGCACCTCCAAGCAGCAGATACAGGATAGCCATACGCACGCAGATACCGGCGTAGACCTGCTCCAGGATGACGGAGCGTTGCGGGTGGTCGGCCATATAGGAGTCGAACTCGACGCCGCGGTTGATGGGGCCCGGGTGGCAGATGATCGCGTCGGGCTTCATGAGCTTCTCGCGGTCCTTAGTCAGGCCGAAGAGCTTGTGGTACTCGCGAATGGTCGGGAACGGGGCACCCTCGAGACGCTCCTGCTGCACGCGCAGCATGTAGACGACGTCCAGCTCGGGCAGGACGGAATCGAGGTCGCTCGTCACGTGGTCGCAACCCAGGACCTCGGGCGACGGCGGCAGCAGCGTGCCGGGGGCGACGGCGTAGGTCTCGCAGCCCATGATCTTAAGGGCGGGGATCAGCGAGCCGCACACACGGGAGTGCGCGATATCGCCGACGACGGCGACCTTCAGACCGTGGAAGTCACCCTTGTGCTCCCAGATGGTGTACAGGTCGAGCAGGGCCTGCGTGGGGTGGTTGTGCTTGCCGTCGCCGGCGCAGATGACGCTCGCGGGCGAGTTCTGCGTGACGATGTAGGGAGCACCGGCGTGCTTGTCGCGCACGACGATGCAGTCGATCTTGTAGGCATTGAGGGTCTCGACGGTGTCGACGAGGCTCTCACCCTTGACCGTGGAGGTCGAGGAGCCGCCAAAGTTAAGGCTGTCGGCCGAAAGACGCTTCTCGGCGAGCTCGAAGGAGCTGCGGGTGCGCGTCGAGGGCTCGTTGAACATGTTGACGATGGTCTTGCCCTTGAGCGTGGGGACCTTCTTGATCGCACGCTCGTTAACCTCGGAGAACGCCTTGGCGGTCTCGAGGATGAGCTTGATGTCCTCTTCGGAGTACTCGGTAATGTCGATCAGGTGCTTATGGTTGAACGCCACGGTACTACTCACCTCCCAGCGGCGCGGAGCCCACGTGGGAACCCGGCGCGACGTCGTTAATCTCGACGGCGGTGTGGCCGTCGACTTCCTTCATATATAGGTGCACGTTCTCCTCATGCGACGAGGGAACGTTCTTGCCGACAAAGTCCGGCGAGATGGGGAGCTCGCGGTGGCCGCGGTCAACGAGGACAGCCAGCTCAATGCGGTTCGGACGGCCCAGGTCCATGACGGCGTCGAGAGCGGCGCGAATGGTACGACCCGTGTACAGGATGTCGTCCACCAGCACGACGCGCTTGCCGTCGACGCTAAAGGGAATGTTGGTGGCGTGGATCGCGGGAGCGAAATTGGTCGCATAGTCATCGCGGTAGAAGCTGATGTCGAGGCTGCCGAGCGGAACGTCGACGCCCTCGATCTCCTTGATCTCCTCGGCGAGCTTCTTTGCCAGAAGGTCGCCGCGCGTGACGATGCCGACCAGAGCGAGGTCTTCACAGCCCTCGTTGCGCTCGAGAATCTCGTGCGCGATGCGGGTCATCGCTCGATTGACGGCGGTCTCGTCCATGATGACCGCCTTGGGGGAAGTCGTGCCCATCGATCTCCTTCCTCACATGTCTTGACTGCTGACACAGTCAAAAAAATAGATGCCCGACCGCTTAAAGCGGACCAGACACCCACAGGAAGGGCTGCTCTTTGGGCAGCTATGTAATTCCATGTGGGTATCTCGTACCCCTTTAATGGTCATGGGATAGTGTAGCCAACCTCGAGCTTAATTGCGAGCATAAATACAGAGCAATCCGTAAACGGAGCCCAAAGCTCAATAAACCTATATATTTGTGGGACGAGCTTGAAAACGCACGCACGAGCTGGCATAATCCCCTCTGCTGCACGCAAATCGGATCTACGTCCAGGGCCGTGGCGTGAGCACTATCGCCAAAAGAGGAATATCTCTGTGTAGATTGCGCACAGGGAGCGACTTCTGTGCTATAGTTCAGGCTTGTTTGTTAACGCGACATGTTCGTTTGTCGCCCAAGGAGGGTCAGTTATGTCCAAAGTTTGCGAAGTTTGCGGTAAGCACCCCGTTGCCGGTCGCTCCATCAGCCACTCTCACCGCGTCACCAACCGTAAGTTCCGCCCCAACATCCAGCGCGTTTACGTCGTCGTCGATGGTCACCGTCGCAAGATGAACGTTTGCTCCACCTGCCTCAAGTCCGGCAAGGTTGCGCGCTCGTAAATAAGGTCTTACCAACAAGTACCTCGGACTCTCCGGGTCAAAGACCTCGCGTTCATATAGAACTTACCAAAGGCGCCCTCCCCTACGGAGGGCGCCTTTTTGCACTCATTGGGGACAGACTTATATGAGGGTTTGCAGATGTCAAAGGGATCATAGCGCAGCTGGTATGCCTTGTAACTAACGGTACGCCTCGAGCGAGTCGGACGCACCTTACACGGGATTGAAATGGATGTAATCGAGTAGCTGCACCGCCTGTGTGTCCGACTCAACCGCGACCCGCGAATAGCGATTATCAAACAGATGTCCCGTTTTCCCATTGAAATACTCATGAGAGTCTGTCCCCAATGAGCGGGGCGATGCAGCAGGCAGATAGTTTTAGTTGAATCGTTTCATTTAGTTGAAGCGTTTTAGTGTGCCTTTTACGGGAATCTTACCGTTCGCCGAATTATTTCTTGCTATCATGCAAGGCGTAGGGTAAATCTCCGATCGCAAGGAGACACAAATGGTGAAAAAGTCACCGGAAAACACTACTCCCGCAATTGTGGACAACGTAGAGGCGCTTGAGGCTAAGCTCGCTCAGATGCGAGAGGCCCAGGCGCTTTTTGCTACGTACACGCAGGAGCAGGTCGACAAGATCTTCTATGAGGCCGCCATGGCCGCCAACAAGGCTCGTATCCCGTTGGCGAAGTTGGCCATCGAGGAGACCGGCCGCGGCGTTCTTGAGGACAAGGTCATCAAGAACCACTACGCCGCAGAGTACATCTACAACGCTTACAAGAACACCAAGACCTGTGGTGTCCTGGAGCGCGACGAGGCTTACGGCATCACCAAGATCGCCGAGCCCATCGGCATCGTGGGCGCCGTCATCCCGACGACCAACCCCACCTCCACCGCGATCTTCAAGACGCTGATCTGCCTGAAGACCCGCAACGCCATCATCATCTCCCCGCACCCGGCTGCCGCCAAGTGCACCATCGCCGCCGCCAAGCTCGTGCTTGACGCCGCCGTCAAGGCCGGCGCCCCCGAGGGCATCATCGGCTGGGTCGATGTCCCCTCCATCGAGCTGACCAACATGGTCATGCGCGACGTCGACATCATCCTCGCCACCGGTGGCCCGGGCATGGTCAAGGCCGCTTACTCCTCGGGCAAGCCCGCCCTGGGCGTTGGCGCCGGTAACACCCCGGTCGTCATCGACGACACCGCCGACGTGCTGCTCGCCGTCAACTCCATCATCCACTCCAAGACCTTCGACAATGGCATGATCTGCGCTTCCGAGCAGTCCGTGACTGTCATCGACAGCATCTATGACCAGGTTAAGGCCGAGTTCCAGAAGCGCGGCTGCTACTTCGTCAAGCAGGGTGCCGAGATGGAGGCCCTGCGTGCCGCCATGTTCAAGAACGGCGCTCTCGATCACCGCATCCCCGGCATGGCCGCTGCCAAGATCGCCGAGCTCGCCGGCATCGAGGTTCCCGCCAAGACCAAGATCCTGATCGCCGAGGTCACCTCCACCGACCCCGCCAAGGAGGAGTTCTCCCACGAGAAGCTCTCCCCGGTCCTGGCCATGTACCACGCCAAGGACTTCCAGGAGGCCGTCGACAAGGCCGAGCACCTGGTGCTCGCCGGTGGCCCGGGCCACACCGCCTCTCTGTACGTGCACCCCGCCCAGGCCGAGAAGATCAGCCTGTTCGAGCACGTCATGAAGGCCTGCCGTATCGTCATCAACACCCCGTCCTCGCACGGCGGCATCGGTGACCTGTACAACTTTGGCATGAAGCCGTCTCTGACCCTGGGCTGCGGCTCCTGGGGCGGCAACTCCGTCTCCGAGAACGTTGGGGTGAAGCACTTGATCAACGTTAAGACTGTGGCCGAGCGCCGTGAGAACATGCTGTGGTTCCGCGCTCCCGAGAAGGTCTACTTCAAGAAGGGTTCCACGCCCGTCGCCCTCGACGAGCTGGGCAACGTCATGGGCAAGAAGCGCGCCTTCATCGTCACCGACCAGTTCCTCTTCAAGAATGGCAACACCCGCGCCATCGAGGCCAAGCTCGACGAGATGGGCATCGCCCACGACTGCTTCTACGACGTCGAGCCCGATCCGTCGCTGCAGTGCGCACGTCGCGGCGCCAAGCAGATGGCTCTCTTTGAGCCGGACGTCATCATCGCCGTCGGCGGTGGCTCCGCTATGGACGCCGGCAAGATCATGTGGATGATGTACGAGCACCCCGAGTGCAAGTTTGAGGACATGGCCATGGACTTCATGGACATCCGCAAGCGTATCTTCACCTTCCCCGAGATGGGCAAGAAGGCCTACTTCGTCGCCGTCCCGACCTCCTCGGGTACCGGCTCCGAGTGCACGCCGTTCGCCATCATCACCGACAAGGAGACCGGCATCAAGTGGCCGCTCGCCGACTACGCGCTGCTCCCCAACATGGCTATCGTCGACGCCGACAACTGCATGACCGCCCCGCGCGGCCTGACCGCTGCCTCCGGCATCGACGTCATGACCCACGCCATCGAGTCCTACGTCTCCATCATGGCTTCCGACTACACCAAGGGCCTCTCCGAGCGCGCTGCCAAGCTCGTCTTTGAGAACCTGCCCTCCAGCTTCACGAACGGCGCCAAGGACCCGCACGCCCGCGAGGAGATGCACAACGCCTCCTGCATGGCCGGTATGGCCTTCGCCAACGCCTTCCTGGGCCTCAACCACTCCATGGCTCACAAGCTCGGCGCTTTCCATCACCTGCCCCACGGCATCGCTAACGCCGTCATCCTGACCCGCGTCATGCGCTACAACGCCGCCGAGGCTCCCGTCAAGATGGGTACCTTCTCCCAGTATCCTTACCCCAACGCGCTGCACAACTACGCCGAGATGGCCAAGTACTGCGGCATCGAGGGCAAGGACGACAAGGAGGTCTTCGAGAACTTCATCACGAAGCTCGAGGAGCTCAAGGACTTCATCGGTGTCAAGAAGACCATCGCCGACTACGGTGTTGACGAGCAGTACTTCCTCGACACCCTCGACGAGATGACCGAGCAGGCATTCAACGACCAGTGCACCGGCGCTAACCCGCGCTACCCGCTCATGAGCGAGATCAAGGAGCTCTACCTGGACGCCTACTACGGCCGCGAGCCCCAGGACTACGCCGTCTGCTAGTTTTTAGCACGGTTTTTTGCGGCGGGGGTGCACGGGTGTTTCACACACCCCCGCCGTCGCTTCTATCGCATCGTTGAAAGGATGCAACCATGCTGCTACCCGATTCCAAGACCGAGCTCGTCCGCCGTGGCAACAAGGTCGTTTACGACCTGGGCGACAAGATCGTCAAGGTCTTTAACGAGACCAAGCCTGTCTCCGACGTGTTCAACGAGGCTTTGAATCTTGCCCGTATCAATGAGTGCGGCATCCGCAGCCCCAAGGCTCTCGAGGTTTCCCAGCTCGAGAACGCCAACGGCTGGGCGCTCGTGACCGAGAAGGTTCCGGGCACCACCCTTGCCGAGAAGATGACTGCCGAGCCCCAGCGCTTTGGTGAGTACCTCGAGATGTTCGTCGACCTCCAGATCGAGATCCACGGCTACACCTCCCCGCTACTCAACCGTCAGCGCGACAAGTACGCCCGCATGATCGACAGCCTTGATCAGCTCAATGCCACCACGCGCTACAACCTTCAGGAGCGTCTGGACGGCATGACCAAGGAGTTCAAGGTCTGCCACGGCGACTTCAACCCCTCCAACGTCATCGTCGGCGACGACGGCCAGCTCTATGTGTGCGACTGGGCACACGCCACCCAGGGCTCCCCTGCTGCCGACGTTGCCACCACCTACCTGCTCTTTGCCCTCAACAGCAAGGATCAGGCTGAGGCCTACCTGGAGCTCTACTGCGACCGCGCCGACATGCCCATGCAGGTCGTGCGTCAGTGGACGAGCATCGTCGCCGCTTCCGAGCTCGCTCGTAAGCGCAACGTGAACGATGAGTTCCTGAAGAACTGGATCGACGTCGTCGATTATCAGTAATATCTGAGCGATTTATTTCGCATCGGAGGCACAATGGAAAACCCCGCAGCTCGCATGGGCTGTGGGGTTTTCCTTTTAGATATTGAGGATGCAACAAGATAAAAGGACGGCCCCGCATATCCCCATTCTGGAGAAATGCGAGGCCGTCCCGTATATCGAACTACAAGCGAAATCGTCGATTAACGGCGAGCCGCCTTAACAAGCTCGGCAACCTTGGCAACGACCTCGTCGATCGCCACGTCCTCGCGCTCGCCCGTGGCACGGTCCTTGAGCTCAACGGTGCCATTCTTAAGGCCGCGCTTGCCCAGAACCACCTGATACGGGAAGCCCATGAGGTCGTTATCGGCAAACTTAAAGCCGGGACGCTCATCGCGATCGTCGACGACAACCTCGATACCCTCGGCACACAGGCCATCAACAATCTGCTCGCAGACGGTAGCGCACTCCTCCTTCTTGGGATCGAGCGGAATCACCGCGACCTCGTACGGGGCAACGGACACCGGCCAGACAATGCCATGCTCGTCGTTGTGCTGCTCCACGACGGCAGCGAGCGAGCGGGACACACCAACGCCGTAGCAGCCCATGATGAGCGGCTTCTCCTTGCCGTCCTCGTCCATAAAGGTGGCACCCATGGCCTCGGAATACTTGGTGCCCAGCTGGAAGACCTGAGAGACCTCGATGCCACGGGCAGCGGAGAGCGGCTTGCCGCAGTGCGGGCAGGGGTCGCCGGCGACAACGGTGACCAGATCGGCCCACTCATCGACGGTAAAGTCGCGCTCGGGGCAGGCACCGGTAAAGTGATAATCGACCTCGTTGGCACCGCAGGCCCACTGCTTGGAATCGCGCAGGCTCTCGTCGCACACCAGACGAATGCCATCGGGCAGGTTAACCGGACCGATAAAGCCCTTGTGCAGACCGTAGGTCTGGAGCTCCTCGTCGGTCATCATGCGATAACCCTTGCCAAAGACATGCTCGGCCTTACAGTCGTTGAGCTCGTGGTCGCCCGGAACAATGGCCACGACAGGCTTGCCCTCTGCGTCGATGAGTGCCAGCGACTTGCGCGTGCCGTTCTCGGGGAAGCCAAAGAACTTAGCAACAGCTTCGATGGTGCCCATGCCCGGAGTCTCGACCTTGGTGAGCGTACCGTCGCCGGGGCCCTCAGTCACGACGACCTTGGTGCTTGCCGCCTCGTCATCGGCAGCAAAGCCGCAATCGTCGCAGTAGACCAGCGAAGCCTCACCGGCGTCGGCCAAAGCCATGTACTCGACGGAGGTGTCGCCGCCGATCTCGCCGGAGTCGGCGACAACGGGCAGAGCCTTGATGTAGCAGCGCTCGCAGATGTTGGCGTAGGCCTGCTTCATCTTGTCGTACTCCTCCTGCAGACTCTCCTGCGTGGCAGAGAAGCTGTAGGCGTCCTTCATGATGAACTCGCGACCGCGCATCAGGCCAAAGCGGGGACGGAACTCGTCGCGGAACTTATCCTGGATGTGATAGAGGTTCACCGGCAGCTGCTTGTAGGAACGCAGCTCATTGCGCACCAGGGCAGTCACGGTCTCCTCGTGCGTGGGTCCGAGAACAAACTCGCGGCCGTGGCGGTCATCAAAGCGCACAAGCTCATTGCCATAGGCGTCAATGCGGCCGGACTCACGCCACAACTCGGCGTCGACCATGATAGGCATCATAAGCTCCTGGGCACCGGCGGCATCCATCTCGTCGCGCACGATGTTCTCGATCTTGCGAATCGAGCGCCATGCGAGCGGCAGGTAGGAATACAGACCGGCGGCCTCCTTGCGGATCATGCCGGCACGGAGCAGCAGGCGGTGGCTGGCGAGCTCAGCGTCCGCCGGATCCTCTTTAAGCGTCGGCGCATAGAGCTTAGACATATACATTGCTCGGGTCATTTATTTCTCCTCAATAAGCTTGTCGACCTCTGCCATAAGCGCGTCGACAATTTGATCCTCAGCTACTTTACCAATGATCTGGCCATGCGAAAAGAGCAGGGCCTGACCTCGTCCACAGGCCACGCCTAGGTCGGCGTCGGAAGCCTCGCCGGGGCCATTAACGGCACATCCCATGACGGCAATCGAAAGCGGCGCGGAGTAGTTCTTAAGCCGCTCGGTGACCTCCTCAGCAATGGGAATGAGGTCAACCTGGCAGCGGGCGCACGTGGGGCACGAGACAATCTCGGGACCACGGCGACGCAGGCCCAACGACTGCAGAATACCCCAGGCAACCGGCGGCTCCTCAACCGGATCGGCTGTGAGCGACACGCGCATGGTGTCACCAATGCCTTCGGAAAGCAAGATACCCAAGCCTACAGAACTCTTGATGGTGCCCTGGAGCTTGGTCCCCGCCTCCGTCACGCCCAGGTGAAGCGGAACGTGGGGAATCTCACGCGACAGGGCTCGATAGGTATCGAGCGTCGTTTGCACGCTATGGGCCTTGGCCGAAAGCACAATGTTCGTAAAGCCGCGGTCCTCAAAGTGCTTGACGAAGCGCTCGCTCGACATCACGAGCTTTTCGGGCTGCGTGAGGTCTTCGCGCTCGGCGATATCCTGCTCAAGCGAGCCCGCGTTCACGCCAATACGAATCGCGCACCCAGCGGCACCCGCGGCATCGATCACGGCATCGACCTTGGCCCAATCGCCAATGTTGCCGGGATTGATGCGCAGCTTGGCAGCACCGGCCTCAACGGCACCAATGGCGAGCTTATGGTTAAAGTGAATATCGGCGACGATCGGCACCGGGGACTCAGCACAGATGGTGCGGAAACCCTCAAGCGCGGCCTCGGTGGGCACGCTCACGCGCACGATATCGCAGCCAGCCTGCGCCAACGCGCACACTTGCGCAAGCGTTGCCTGGGCATCAGCGGTATCGGTGCAGGTCATGGACTGAACCACGACCGGAGCGCCGCCACCGATCTGCACGCCGCCCACATGCACGGGGCGCGTCAACTCGCGAGGCAAAGGATGGGATAAAGACAATCCAAACACTCCCCTACAGAATAAATCGAAGGATGTCGGAACGAAGCATATAGACAAACAGCAGCACAAAGAGCGCGATGCCCACATAGCTCACAATCGTCTGGACCTTGAGCGGAAGCTCGCGGCCAGCAATCTTTTGAATGATCTCGATGACCAGCTTGCCGCCATCGAGTGGTGGGATGGGCAGCAGGTTCATAAAGCCAAGCGAGAACGAAATGAGGGCGGCAAACGAAAGGAACGTGGCAGGGCCGGCAGCAGCAGCCTGTGAGGACATAACGCTAATGCCCACGATCGAAGAAGACTGATCGAGAATCTCCATCGTATGCTGCGGCTGGAGCAGGCGCATCACGCCCTCCGCTGTCTGCACGACATAGGAGAACGAAAGGCGAGCCGACGTGATGGGGTCTAAACGGACCACCTGCGTAGAGGCATACACACCTAGGCGCTCGTCCTCTTTGAGCGCAACCGAGGTCGAATGCTGCTTGCCGTCGCGCTCATACTCAATGGCGATATCGTCCTTACCGGCGGCCTTGCCGATGGCATCGTAAACGTCCATCCAGGTAGAGCACGATACTCCGTCAACCGAAAGGATCGCGTCGCCGCCCTCGATACCCGCCTTGGCGGCAATAGACCCCTCGTCAACCTGACCGATCACGTTGGTATCCATCGGCACGGTGACACCCGCAATAGAGTAGATGCTCATAAGCAGCAAAAAGCCCGTCAGGATATTGACGAGAATGCCCGCGAGCAGCATAAAGGCGCGCTTGAGAAAACCCTGGCCCAGATAGGTATGCGAACGCTCTTGCGCAAGGAACTCGGCTTCGCCGCACGGCAGCTCCCACACATCGCCCTCGGTAGTCGCATGCTCTCGATCGAAACGGCGGCCGTCAAAGGTGGTGTAACCCGCCGCGTCTCGCGGCAGCGTCTGATACTTGGTGGGATAGTAGCTCGGCGAGGGCTTCTCCCCTTCCTCATACCAAGGCGCGATAGAGCCCCAACCCAAGAGCAAGGCGCATGCCTCGAGCACAACCTCCTCGGATAGCTCGAGCTCGACAGCAAGGTCGGCCACGGTCACGCGACCATGACGGTAGATAGCCGCGAGCACGCGATCGGCACACGAGACGTCGGTCGGATCCATACCGCAGATGGCAGCGTAGCCACCCAGCAGCAGCGGGGTCACGCCAAACTTGGTTCCAATGCGACGCGACGTGTAATGGATGTCAAAGCGGCAAGGCAGGCCCAAAAAGAACTCGGTCACGCGGACGCCGCAGGCACGCGCCGCCAAAAAGTGGCCGCCCTCGTGCAAAAACACAAGGACGGAAAGCATCAGCAGGCCCCAAAAGACCGATGAGAGAACGCTCAGAACAGTATCCATAAAACGAAAAAGCAATCCTTATGGGTTAGGAACGGGTTGCGGCGAGCACCTGCGCAGCCTTTTCACGCGCCCATGCATCGATGTCGCGAAGCTGCTCAAACGAATCGACCGCCTGCATATCGTGGGAATCCATGCAGGATTCCACAATGCGATCGATATCGGTAAAGCTGCAGCCATCGTTCAGGAAGGCATCGACGGCGACCTCGTTGGCGGCATTGAGCACGCACGGCATGGTGCCACCCGTCTTGCCGGCACGTTCGGCCAGTGCCAGACAGCGGAAGGTATCCATGTCGGCAGCATCAAACGTGAGCTGCCCCAGCTCGCGGAAATCGATACGAGGCGCCGGGGTATCCCAACGCTCGGGATACGAGAACGCGAACTGGATGGGAATACGCATGTCGGAAGCACCGAGATGCGCCATCACGGAGCCGTCGGCGAACTCGACCATAGAGTGAATCTTGGACTGACGCTGCACGACCACGTTAATGAAATCGAGGTCGCAGTTAAACAGATGCATGGCCTCAATGCGCTCCAGGCCCTTGTTCATGAGGGTGGCGGAGTCGATGGTGATCTTGGCACCCATGGCCCACGTGGGATGTGCGAGGGCATCGGCACGCGTCACGCGGTCGAGCTCGTCGCGGGTGCGGCCAAAGAACGGACCGCCCGAGCAGGTGAGCCAAATACAATGAGCCTCGCGTGGGTTCTCCCCCAGATAGCACTGGTAGATGGCGGAGTGCTCAGAGTCGACTGGAATAAGCTGGCCCGGTTGCGCCAACGGCATAAGCAAGTCGCCGCCGACGACGAGGGACTCCTTGTTGGCAAGGGCAAGACGCTTATTCGAGGTCAAGGCCGCATGGCTCGCCTCGAGACCGGCGGCGCCCACAATAGCGACGAGTACGCAGTCGACATCGTCGCGACGCGCGAGCTCGCAAACCGCCTGCGCGCCAACGCCGAGCTTCGTTCCCTCGGGCAACTCCTGCAGCACGGCGTCATCGCCATGAGCGACATCGGCCACGGCAACCGCCGGAACCGAGAACTCGCGGGCAGCGGCAACGAGCTCGGAGGTACTGGAGTTAACGGACAGCGCCGTCACCTGCAGGCGATCGGCATGCTGGCGGCACACATCGAGCGCCTGGGTGCCGATAGAGCCCGTACAACCCAGGATGGCAACACGGAGACGTCCATCGGGGCCATACGTCGTCTGGAAGGACATTACAGCACGCCTCCGATCATCAAAAGCAGCTGCGCGGTAATGCAGCCAAAGATAAGCGAATCGCTACGATCGAGCATGCCGCCGTGGCCCGGGATAAGGTTACCGGAATCCTTGACGCCCACACCGCGCTTGATGCGCGACTCGATGAGGTCTCCGATAACGCCCAGGACGGACACGACCACGCCGCACAGCAGCGCATAGGGCAGGCTGAGCTTGTAGAAGTGCGTCGCCCACAGGATGAGCCAAATCAAAACCGAGCCCAGGATGCCGCCGACAAACCCCTCCCAGCTCTTTTTGGGAGAGATCTTGGGAACCATCTTGTGCTTGCCGATACGGCTGCCCACGATGTAGGCAAACGAATCGGAGACCCAAAGGGACGCGCAAACGCCCACTGAAAGCAGGGCGCCGGCAAAACCGGGCACGGCATCGCGCAGCAGCACGATAGCCGACAGCATAAAGCCAGTGTAGATGGGACCCATGAGCGTCACGGCAACATCAGAGATGCGAGTGCGCGGAGACCAGACATACCAGATACCAACCGCAAGCATCAAAGCGAACAGCAGGGCGTTCAACAGCAGCGAATCGCCCAGTGCCGACAGCGGAAAGAGTACGGCGGCAGCGATACCCATGCGCTCGTTAGCCATCTTGCCATCGAGCCTTGTCATACGGAAAAACTCATAGCAGCACAGACCGCTCATGACAGAAACAAAGATGGCCGTGGGCACGATACCCAAAACCAGGCACAGGATAAAGACAACGGCGTAGACGATACCGGCGGCGGCACGGGTAATAAAGCCCGCCAGCCACGAACCGGTGCCGCTCTTCGCTGCAGGCGCTCCCGCAGTGGCAGCCTTGCGCGCAGGCGCCGCGGAAACTGGCGTCTTGGGAGCAGATGCCTTGGGACGATCGGACACGATTAAGCCTCCTCGGTCTTGCTCAGTCCACCAAACCTACGGTCACGGCCCTGATAGGCCAAAATGGCGTCGACAAGGCCCCAACGATCAAAGTCGGGCCAATAGGTATCGGTGACGTAGAATTCGGAATAAGCCACCTGCCACAGCAGATAGTTCGAAAGGCGCAGCTCACCAGAGGTGCGAATCACAAGTTCGGGATCGGGAAGACCGGCGGTATAGAGGTGGGAAGCCACCATGTCGTCATCAATTGCGGCAGGATCGATCTTACCGGCGGCAGCGTCGGATGCGATCTGACGGACAGCGCGGGTAATCTCGGCACGCGCGCCGTAGTTGACGGCAAGCGCCAGCGTCATACCGGTGTGATCGGCGCACTCGGCAAGACCGCGCTCAAAAACGTCGCGAGTCTTCTTGGGCAGCGCGGAAATGTCACCCAAAAAGACTACGCGCACATTTTCGCGCTTCAGAAGCGGCAGCTCGTCGATAAACGTCTTGGCAAACAGGTGCATCAGAACGTTGACTTCGTGCTGCGGTCGATTCCAGTTTTCGGTCGAAAATGCATAGGCCGAAAGCACGTCGACGCCCAGGCGCACGCAGGCGGTAATGATCTCGCGCAGCGAGACGATACCCGCCTTGTGGCCCTCGGTGCGTGCAAGACCGCGCGACGTGGCCCAACGACCGTTGCCGTCCATGATGCACGAGATATGGTGCGGAATGTTATTGAGGTCAAGGTCGGAAAAACCGACGCCCGCAGGGGCGTCGGCAAAGTACTCGACCAGTTTATGCTCGTCGTATTGCACCTTAGATCTCCATGACCTCGGCTTCTTTTTCCTTCAGAAGCTCCTCGACCTTGGCGACATACTCATCGGTATGCTTCTGGACCTTGGCCTGCTCGCGACGTACGTCGTCCTCGGTGAGCTCCTCATCGCGCTCGAGCTTGTTGTTGAAGTCGCGACGGATGTTACGGATAGACACCTTGGCCTGCTCGGCGTACTCGCGGCACTCCTTGACGAGCTCGCGACGGCGCTCCTCAGTGGGAGCCGGGAACGGAAGACGAACGACGGTGCCATCGGAGTTGGGGGTAATACCCAGATCGGAAGCGCCGATGGCCTTGACGATAGCATTGATGAGCGCCTTATCCCACGGCTCGATGAGCAGCATGTGAGCCTCGGGGGTCTTGACGGCGGCAACCTGCGTGACCGGCGTGGGGACACCGTAATAATCGACGGTGATGTCGGACAGAATGTTGGCGTTGGCACGACCGGTACGGACCTTGGAGAAGTTATGCTTGAGGGACTCGAGCGACTTGTCCATATGGGCGGTGATGTTCTCTGCCATGCTTAATCCTCCTGATAGACGAGCGTGCCGACGGGCTCACCCGCGAGCGCGCGCTTGACGGTGTCCTCGCCATCGATGTTGAGGACCAAAATAGGCATACGGTTATCCTGGCACAGGGCCGTAGCTGTGGAATCCATAACCTGCAGACCGCGAACGAGAACCTCGTGATAGGTAATCTTGTCAAAACGGACGGCATCGGCGCACTTGACGGGATCCTTGTCGTAGATGCCGTCAACCTTGGTGGCTTTAATCAGAATCTCGGCGCCGATCTCGCACGCACGAAGAGCCGCGGCGGTGTCGGTCGTAAAGTACGGATTGCCCGAACCGGCGGCAAAAATAACGACGTTGCCCTTGGAAAGGTGGTTGATGGCGCGACGGCGAATATAGGGCTCGCAGATCTCGTTCATCTGGATAGCGCTCATCACACGGCAGGGAACGTCGTTATGCTCGAAAGCATCCTGCAGGGCGAGCGCGTTCATAACGGTCGCGAGCATGCCCATGTAGTCGGCCTGAGCACGCTCCATGCCACCGGCAGCGCCTGCCATGCCGCGGAAAATATTGCCGCCGCCGACAACGACGCCGACCTCATGGCCAACGGCGAGCAGCTCCTTGACCTGCTTGGCAAGATGATCGGTAACCTTGGGGTCGATGCCATATTGGCCGTCGCCCATCAGCGCTTCGCCGGAAAGCTTAAGAAGCACTCGTTTATATCGGATGTCGGACAAAGCGATCCTCCTTTAATTAGACTCTCAATATGATATCAAAGGCTCTGATAAGAGCCATGAAAAAGCAGGCTGTGAGTAAAACCCACAGCCTGCTCATTACCAGCTACAAGAGCTTATTTACTCGCCACGGACCAGACGGTCAAAGGCAACGACGGTAATGGTGTCGCCGAGCTCCTTGGAGACCTGCTCAGCGTACTTCTTGATGGTGAGGGAGCTGTCCTTGATGAACTCCTGCTCGGTGAGCACGGACTGCTTGTAGAACTTCTCCAGACGGCCAACAGCCATCTTCTCCTGGATAGCCTCGGGCTTGCCGGACTCGGCAGCCTGGGCCATGTAGATCTGCTTCTCGTGCTCGACGGTCTCGGCCGGAACCTGATCGCGGGTAGCGCAGATCGGGGCGACGGCGGCAACCTGAAGGGCAACGTCGTGAGCGAAGGTCTTGAAGGACTCAGCCTGAGCGGTCTCGGCCTTCTCGAAGGCGAACTCGACGAGGACGCCGATCTTACCACCCATGTGGATGTAAGAAGCGAGCGCGCCGTTCTCGGCCTTGCGGGCAGCGAAGCGGGAGATCTTCATGTTCTCGCCCATGATGTGAATCATCTCGGTGAGCTCGGAGGAAACGGTCTCCTCGCCCATCGGCTTCTCGAGCAGAGCGTCGACGTCAGCAGGCTCGGTGGTAGCGACAACCTCAGCGACCTTAGAAGCAAAGCCGGTGAACTTGGCGTTGGAGCCAACGAAGTCGGTCTCGCAGGAGAGCTCGAGCAGAGCGCCGGTCTTGCCATCCTCGGAGACGAACGCGGCGACAGCGCCCTCGTTGGTCTCACGGCCAGCCTTCTTGGCAGCCTTGGCAAGGCCGTTCTTACGCAGAACGTCGACAGCGGCGTCCATGTCGCCGTCAGCCTCGACGAGAGCCTTCTTGCACTCCATCATCGGGGAGTCGGTCATCTCGCGGAGCTGCTTGACCATAGCGGCGGTAATCTGGGCCATTGTGGTTCCTTTCAAAGAGATGAAAAAGACTTAAATAGGACTGATTTACTCGGCCTTGGGCTCAGCGGCCATCTCGGCCTCGGAGACCTGCTCCTTACCGGAGCCAGCGAGGCAGGCGTCAGCCATGAGCTCGCACATAAGGGTGACAGCGGAGATAGCGTCATCGTTGCAGGGGATGCCGTACTCGACCTCGTCGGGATCGGAGTTGGTGTCGATCAGAGCGACGACGGGGATGTTCAGGCGCTGAGCCTCCTTGATGGCGTTCTCCTCGCGCTTAGTGTCGATGACGAAGAGAGCCTGGGGCAGACCCTTCATGTCGCGGGCGCCACCGAGGTTGGTCTGGAGCTTGGTGAGCTCCTTGCCGAGCACAGCCTGCTCCTTCTTGGGGAGCACTGCCATGCGGCCGTCCTCGACCATGGCCTCGAGCTCCTCCATGCGGTTGATGCGGGAGCGGATGGTGACGAAGTTGGTCAGCATACCGCCGAGCCAACGCTGGTTGATGTAGGGCATATTAGCGCGCTCAGCAGCGTTCTTGACGGCCTCCTGAGCCTGCTTCTTGGTGCCGACGAACAGCACGTTGCCACCCTTGGCGACGTTCTTGACGAAGGTGTAGGCCTGGTCGGCGTCGAGGATGGTCTGCTTGAGGTCGAGGATGTAGATGCCGTTGCGCTCACCGAAGATGAACGGCTTCATCTTGGGGTTCCAGCGACGGGTCTGGTGACCGAAGTGGCAGCCGGCCTCGAGCAGGGTGCGGATATTAATCTTGGTAGCCATGTTAAACCTCCTGTGGTTTGCCTCCGCGCGGGGTCATCCTCCAAAACCAACCCGGACATGTGCTACCAAAGCCCGGGCACCACGGTATGAAGTAGCCGCGCGTGCGTGATAAAAACATGTTGCCGTGAAGCAACCCGATGAATGATAGCAGGAATGCATCTTCGTGCCAACCCGCAATCAAAACCACACACCTGAGTGCGGCGCGGGACGTCCCAGCCACTATTCGCCTCGGGGATGGGCTTGAGCCACGGCACGTTTGAGCCGATCGGGCGTGAGGTGCGTGTAGATCTGCGTCGTGGACAGGCTCGCATGACCCAGCAGCTCTTGAACCGAGCGCAGGTCCGCACCGCCCTCGAGCAAGTCGGTCGCAAAGGTATGGCGCATCGCATGCGGGGCGATGTCGGCCGGAATGCCGGCGAGTGTCGCCAGAGTATGGAACCGCCGCCTGAGCATGGCGGCACTCATGCGATTACCGCGCGCCGATATAAGCAGCGGATGCGGCCCGGTAGTGGGGTCACGGCGCTTTGCCTGAGCGAGCAACTCCGGCCGCCCCTCCTCAATATAGAGACGCGTCGCCTCGAGCGCGCGACGATACAGAGGGACGATACGTTCTTTGCTCCCCTTGCCCCACAGGCGCAGCGTGCGTTCGGACCACACAATGGACTCCACATTGAGTGCTGCGAGCTCAGAGATACGGGCGCCCGAGGCATAGAGCAGCTCGAGCATCGCCGCATCGCGCAGTCCCGCGGGTGTTGAGGTATCAGGCGTCTTGAGCAGCGCCTCCACCTGTTGGGTCGTCAGCACACCGGGTAGATCGCGCGGGAGCTTGGGCGAGGAAATTGCCGAGACCACATCGCCCTCCACGACCCCCTCGGCAGCCATCCACCGATAGAGCGAGCGAATGGCAGACAGGTGTGCCGCAAGCGTTCGGGGAGCCACCTGCTCACGCGAAAGTTCGGCAAGATAGCGACGAATGGTGCGCACGTCGGCAGCGAAAGCATCTATATCCTCACGCTCGCACCAGGCAGCAAAACGCTCCAGCCTCGAGCCATAGGCCGTCACCGTGTTGGGAGAAAGTCCCTCGACACGTGAGATATAGGCGATAAACGAGTCGACGGTGTCGTACAGGTCAAAGGCTATGACCGGTCGCCTCCAAACAAATCGGGGCGAGTGGCCAGATAGGCATCAAGGGCCTCGAGCGCACGGTCCGCATAGGCCTGGTAGCGGTCGCGCTTGCTGCGGCGCTTACCATCCTCGAGTGGCGGCACCAGGCCAAAGTTGACATGCATAGGCTGATAGCCCACGGTGGCAGGATCGGTCGCATAGCCCACGAGCGCACCCAGGGCGCCCACACGCGGCAGCTCGACGCCCGCGGCCCCGATAGCCTCGGCATAGGTGTTGAGCGCCGCGAGCAGACCCGTCGCCACGGCTTCCATGTACCCCTCGGTGCCGGTGATCTGACCGGCCAGGCGCACGCCGGTGCCGGGCACGGCAAAGGTGCCATCGAGCACGTGCGGGGCGTCGACAAAGGTATTACGGTGCATGACACCGTAGCGGAAGAACTCAGCGTTCTCCAGGCCCGGCACCATATGGAAGACGCGCTTCTGCTCGCCAAAGGTCAAGTTGGTCTGGAAGCCCACCAGGTTATAGGCGGTCTTCTCCTTATTCTCGGCACGCAGCTGAATCGCCGCCCAGGGACGACGACCGGTTCGCGGATCGGTGAGGCCGACAGGCTTCATGGCGCCAAAGCGAATGGCGTCCTTGCCGGTGCGCGCAACTTCCTCGGCAGGCTGGCAGGCCTGGAACAGATCGCCGCCCTCAAAGTCCTTGAGCACCACGCGGTCGGCCGTGGTAAGCGCCTCGATAAAGGCCTCGTACTCCTCCTTATTGAGCGGAGCGTTGAGATAGTCGCCGCTCCCCTGCTCCTCGTAGCGCGACTGCGAGAACAGCACGTCCATATCGAGCGTGGAGGCATCGACGATCGGCGCCGCGGCATCGAAGAACGCAAGGGCGTCGCCACCGACGAGCTTCATGACCTCTTCGCTCAGCGCCGGCGAGCACAAGGGGCCGGCGGCAATGACCACGTGACCTTCGGGAATCTGCGTGACCTCGCCGTGAACGATCTCGATATTGGGACGGGCGGCAACCTCGGCCTCGACAAACTCGGAAAACTTGACGCGGTCGACCGCCAAGGCGCCACCGGCGGGAACAGCCGCGCGATGGGCGCAATCGAGCAGGACTGAACCCATGCGCTCAAGCTCGGCCTTCAGCAATCCAGCCGCAGAATCCGGACGGGTCGACTTAAACGAATTGGAACAGACGAGCTCTGCCAGGTGATCGGTATGGTGGGCCGGGGAGCTAACCTGGGGGCGCATCTCGCACAGCTTTACGGCGAACCCGCGATCTGCAAGCTGAATCGCGCACTCCGAACCCGCCAGACCGCCACCGATAACCGTCACCTGATCAAACAGCATCTGCAAACACCTTTCTAATTGACATGTTTTCCATTGTGACCGAAGGGTGTCTGAGCGTGAAGGGCAAACTTGGAGGGCGCATACCTTCCATCCATCATGCGCTCGATAAGACCCTCGAGCTCAAGCGAACCCAGGAGTTTGAGTACGCCGACGGCATCGAGCGAGACGAGCGCCGCGATGTCGTCGACCTTGAGCGGAGAGGCGATGAGCGCATGCATCACGGTCTGCTGTGTTTGATCCAGGTCGGCAATGCCGGGAGCATCGGGGCGCGAGTAGCGCAGGGTGCCGTAGATGCGTGAAATAGCCATCTCGATAGATTCCTCGTCGATGATGCAGCAGGCACCGTTCGCAATGAGGTAATTCGTGCCACGCGACTCGGGCGATAGGATCGACCCTGGCACGGCAAGAAGTTCTCGCCCCAAATCCATAGCAGCCTCGGCTGTAGAAAACGTCCCGGAAGGCATACCCGCCTCGGATACAAAGAGGGCTTGCGACAGGGCCGCGATTACGCGATTGCGGCGCGGAAAGGCAAACTTGCGCGGACCCATGCCCCACGGAGAGATCGACACGACCGCGCCACCCGTATCGAGCGTGCGCGTAATAAGCCCCGCGCTCGAACGCGGGTAGACCACGTCGGCGCCCGTCCCCAGCACCACGACGTGTTTGCCGCCGGCATTGACCGCAGCCCAACCCGAGGCCTGGTCACAACCGACCGCGCCGCCCGAAACTACCGTCACGCCCGCCTCGACCGCAACCTTTGCCGCAAGCTCTGCCACGGCAAGACCATACGGAGAGGCCTTGCGCGCGCCGATGATGGAGAGCGCGGGCGTCGAAAGCACCTCGGGGTTGCCGCGCACATAGAGCGTCTGGGGTACATCAGAAAGCTCCAAAACGGTCTCGGGATACAACGCATCACCTGGATGCAGCTCGTAGGTCCCCTCGGCCATCATTGGTCCCTCCTTCCCTGGTACATCGCTGCCTCGAGCACGTGGTCCTGCGTCACCTGCTCGCTCTCGGCGACGTCGGCGATTGTACGCGCGATACGCACCAGTCGCACGATGCCGCGACCCGTGAGATGTGTGCGCTTCGACAGGCCGAGCACACACTTCTCCGCCGCATCATCGAGCTTAAAGGTCGAAACGACGCCGTCAATGGACCGTGTCTCGTCATCCTCGGCCTCGGCATCCGCATCGTCCATACGGGATTCGCGCCAGGCGCGAAAAGCGCGACCGCGCACAACGTAGTCACGTAACTCGGCAGACGACATACCCTCCGCACCCTCGATAATCACTTGGGGGTCGGGACGGGTCACATCGATCATCATGTCGATACGGTCGGCCAAAGGACCGCGCAGTTTAGACCGATAGCGCTCGACCATCGCCGCCGAGCAGCGACACGGTACCTCGCGATCGCCCAAAAAACCGCAGGGGCAGGGATTGCTCGCAGCCAGCAGCTGAAAGCGCGACGGGAAGGTAAAGGCCCCGTCGACGCGCACGATCCTCACATAGCCGCGTTCGATGGGCTGACGCAGCGTCTGCAGCACACCCGTGGGAAACTCGGCAAGCTCGTCCAAAAAGAGCACGCCGCCATGAGCAAGGCTGATCTCACCCGGGTGCACCGGGCGCCCACCGCCGATAAGACCTGCGGTCGAAATACTGTGATGGGGGCTGCGGAAGGGCCGGTGCCCCGCCAACAAGCCATCAATGTTCTCACCCAAAACCGAATGGATGCACAGCGCCTCCTGTTGATCCTCAACGGAAAGCTCGGGCAGGATGCCGGTCATACGACGCGCGAGCATCGTCTTGCCCGATCCCGGGGACCCGATCATAAGCAAACCGAGTTCTCCTGCCGCCGCAAGCGCCATGCCGCGTTTGGCAACCTCCTGCCCTAGCACGTCGGCATAGTCGAGCTCGGGCTCAAAGGTCGCCTCGAGCACTTCAGAATCCAAGTAGTGCCGCGCGGCATCGCCCATGCCATGGGCAAGCTGAGACAAATGATCGATAAATCCGCAATCCACGCCCGCAAGCGGAACATGCTGATCGGACCTGCCGGCGATAAAGGACAGCCCCATATCACGTGCCAATAGCTGAAACGCCACCTCGCCCTTGACGGGAAGCACCGTACCGTCCAAGCCGAGCTCGCCGGCGATAAGGCAGCGATCGAGGTTGTCACGGGGAATCTGCCCATCGGCCGCCAGAACCGCGATGGCGATGGGCAGATCAAAGCCGCTACCGGTCTTGCGAATATCGCCGGGCGCTAGGTTGACCGTAATGCCCGAGCGTGGGATCTCGAACCCGGCGGAGCGCATCGCGCAGCGAATACGACCGCGTGACTCCATCACCTCCATACTCGGAATGCCGAGCATTTGGATGCCCGGAACACCACCGGCAAGCGAGACCTCGACCGTGACGTGAATCGCCTCGACGCCACGGATGCAGGCCGCGTGAACGGCAAACGTCTCGAACGCCATCACGACACCTGCCAATCGAACGCGTTGTACTGATGCTCGATCTCGGCGATATGCCCGCCACGAATGGTGACGCCCACGGCATCGAAGCGAATCGCCTTGAGCGGATAATGCTCCATGAGATAGCAACTTGCGATGCGGCGGTAGCGGCGTTGCTTTTGGGCGTCCACGGCCTCCTCGGGAAAGACCCGCGTGCTGCAATCCAGTGCGACGCGTCTGGTCTTGACCTCGGCCATCACCACGACATCGTCGAGCTCATCGAGCAGCACCAGATCGGCCTCGCCCTCGGTGCAACGATAACCCTGCTCCAGCAAGGTGTAGCCGCGCTCGTTAAAGTAGTCGATGGTGATCAGCTCGCCCAGCATGCCCAGCTCGCGGGGACTGAGTCCCTTGATAAACTCGGGCGTCATCGCCCCGCAGTCGAGCTCGCCGTTTTCCCAACGCTCCTTGAGCTGCTGCGTCTTGCTCTTTTTGCTTGCGGCACTCATGGGGTCTCCTTTCCCGCACACTGCATTGCCCCGATGATGAGGGCACCTTTCATGCGGGTAAGTACCGGAAGCAAACCAAAAGCTGACCAAATGCCGTCAAAAAACGGGCCGTACGCAGCAATGCTGTTGCATACGGCCCGCTGCCAGCAGGTTTATAAAACCCCTGAGGTCCCTGTCTCCACAATTGACCTAGAAAAGGCGCTCAGTCTGCAGAAAGTTTCCGCAAAAGCTCACGCGGTGCAGTGGACAAAGTCCATGTTTGCGAATGGCCTCGATGTGCTCGGGGCTTGCGTAGCCTTTCGATTCGGCCAAATGGTACTCGGGATACTCGGCATCGTACTCGACCATCATCTCATCACGCGTGACCTTGGCCATGATGGACGCCGCGGCGATACAGGCGATCTTGGCATCGCCCTTCACCACGTCGCGCTCGTTGGGAACGGCGCCCAAGGGGTTACCGTCCATAAGCACGCAATCGGGCTCGAGCCCCGTATCGGCCACGGCGCCCGCGACAGCGGCTCGAATGGCGCGGGCCATGCCCATCTCATCGATATCCTTAGGCGCGATATGGCAAAAACCAATTGCCGTCGCCACCTCGGCAATCTTCACTGAGAGCAACTCGCGGCGCGCCGGCGTGAGCTTTTTGGAATCGTTGATGCCCCAGACGCGCGGCTCCATAGGAAGGCAGACGGCGCATACCGTCAAAGGACCGGCCACCGATCCGCGACCCACCTCGTCGACACCAACGACTACCCCATCGCCGCCAAGCTCATGCATAAGCTCGTACATGTCATTGACGCGCTCGCGCTCGGCAAGTTCCTTGGCATGGCGCTTAAGAGCACGCTCGCAAGCCTTGATCACCTGCTGGCGCGGGTCCTCGCGATAATGCTCCACGAGGGCGGGGATCTCCTCAAACGTAGCGCTCGCCAACTCACCGGCAACCTGCGATGCCGAAACCGAGCTCGTCATATTGGCCATACCAGGCCCTCCTTGCATGCAAATCAGATAAAAAGAAGGGCCACCCGAAGGTGACCCTTGTGTCCAAACGAGTGGACAGACGCTGCGATCTTCTTAGCGCTTCTCGGGGATGCGAGCAGCCTTGCCCACCTTGTCGCGGAGGTAGTACAGCTTGGCGCGACGGACGCGACCATGACGAACGACCTCGAGCTTGGCGATCTTGGGGCTGTGAAGCGGGAAGGTACGCTCAACACCGACACCGAAGGACATCTTGCGGACGGTGAAGGTCTCGCGGGCACCGGCGCCGGCCATGCGGATGACGTCGCCCTGGAAGACCTGAATGCGCTCGCGGTCGCCTTCCTTAATGCGGTAGTGAACCTTGACGTTGTCGGCGACGCGAACCTGAGGAATGTCCTCGCGGATCTGCTGACGCTCGATTGCGCGGATGTAATCCATGTGCAATTCCTTACTCTTCTAGAGGTGCCGTACCACCTTGGCCGGCACGTAGTTGAACAAACGTATTCGAGTATACACGCGCGGGTTTCTGCTGCAAGAACATTTTTTCACGCAGACAAAAAGACAAAACCCGCACATGATAACCGCCCGTCTCACGAATGAGACGGGCGGCATGAAGGGGGCTACGCTAGGCGTCTAAACCCAAAACGTTAGGCGGAACGCTTGGCCTCGAGCTTGGCCTGAGCGGCAGCCAGGCGCGCGAGGGGCACGCGATAGGGCGAGCAGGACACGTAGTCCACGTCGGCCACGTTAAACAGGCCCTTGATGGACTTGGGGTCGCCGCCGTGCTCGCCGCACACGCCAAAGTGCATGTCGGGATTGGTGGCGCGGCCCTTCTCGACGGCCAAGCGCACGAGCTCCAGCACCGCCGCGTCGATGGTCTCGAAGGGGTTGTCTTTCAGGATCTTTTTATGCATGTACAGCGGGATGAACTTGGCCTCGGCGTCATCGCGCGAGAAGCCAAAGGTCGTCTGGGTGAGGTCGTTGGTGCCAAAGCAGAAGAAGTCGGCATGATGGGCGATCTCGTCAGCGACCATGCAGGCACGCGGCAGCTCGAGCATCGTGCCCACGGGAATATTGAGCTCGACGCCTTCCTCGGCGGAAACCTCGGCGATCACGCGCTCGATAACCTCGCGGGTCTGGACATGCTCGGCCGTGATGGAAACGAGCGGAACCATGATCTCGGGGCGCGGGTCGACACCCTCCTTGACAAGGCGGGCAGCGGCCGTGGCGACGGCGCGAACCTGCATGAGCGGCAGATCGCCAAAGACGACGGACAGGCGCACGCCGCGCAAGCCCAGCATGGGGTTGGACTCGACCATGCCGTCAATGCGACGCAGGCGGGCGCGCAGGGCAGTGAGCTCCTCCTCGGGAGCGCCGGCGGCCTCCTTCTTGGTGATGGCGACCTCGAGCTCGCGAGGATTATCCAGGAACTCATGAAGCGGCGGATCGAGCAGGCGGACGACCACATCGCGACCGGACATGGTCTTGAACATCGCCAGGAAGTCCTCGGTCTGAACCTTGAGCAGGTCGGCCAGGGCCTGCTGCTTCACGGCCTCATCGTCAGACAGGATAAAGCTCTGGATGATGTTCTTGCGATCGCCCAGGAACATGTGCTCGGTGCGGCACAGACCGATGGCCTCGGCGCCAAACTCGAGCGCGAGCTCGGCATCCTCGGGGTTGTCGGCATTAACGCGCACGTGGTTGGCGTGGCCACCGGTCTCGTCCAAACGGATCTCATCGGCCCAAGACAGGATGGTGTCCAGGTCGCCGGTGAGCTCTGCAGAGACCAGGTCGACCGCGCCGTCGACGACGATACCCTGGGTGCCGTCGATGGAGATGACATCGCCCTCGCGCAGCACGCGGTCGCTGCCCTCGATGCGCACGACCTTCTCTGCCGCGTCAATGTGGAAGCGCTCAACGCCGCAAACGCAGGGCGTACCCATGCCGCGGGCGATAACGGCGGCATGGCTCGTCTTGCCACCGTGGCTGGTCAGGATGCCCTCGGCGGCGACCATGCCCTTCAGGTCGTCGGGGTTGGTCTCCCAGCGGACCAGAATGACCTTGTGGCCCTCGTTGGCGCGCGCGACGGCGTCATCACTCGAGAACACGACCTCGCCCACGGCGGCACCAGGGCTGGCGTTAAGGCCGCTGGCCAGGGCCTCGTACTTCTTGGAGGCGTCGAACTGCGGGTGCAGGAGCTGGTCGAGCTGCGC
This sequence comes from uncultured Collinsella sp., assembly GCA_902490565.1. Taxonomy (GTDB): domain Bacteria; phylum Actinomycetota; class Coriobacteriia; order Coriobacteriales; family Coriobacteriaceae; genus Collinsella. The sequence goes on from CABUEK010000002.1 coordinate 81,102, forward strand.
GGGATCGATGCGGCTCACAGCCTCCTCGCGGGTGACGAGGCCCTCCTCGACCATCTCGATGGCGATGCGCAGGGCGGCGGTGGCGGTGCGCTTGCCCACGCGGGTCTGGAGCATCCAGAGCTTGCCCTGCTCGATGGTAAACTCGATATCGCACATATCGCGGTAATGATCCTCGAGCGTCAGGAACACGCGCTCGAGCTCCTCGCCTGCGGACTCGAGGCCCGAGGTGGTCTTGAGGTCGGCGATGGGCTCGGTGTTTCGGATGCCGGCGACAACGTCCTCGCCCTGGGCGTTCACCAGAAAGTCCCCGTAGAACTCCTTGGTGCCGTCAGCCGGGTTGCGCGTAAAGGCGACGCCGGTCGCAGAGGTCTCCCCCTTGTTGCCAAAGGCCATGGCCTGGACGTTGACGGCGGTGCCGAGCTCGTCGGAAATGCCATGCTGCTTGCGGTAGATGCAGGCACGCTCGTTCATCCAGCTGCCAAAGACGGCCTGGATAGCAAGGCGCAGCTGGAGCTCCGGATCGTGCGGGAAGACGGGCTTGCCGTCGGCGACCTCAAGCTCGGGGTACAGGGCGGCCTCGACGTTGTCGGAGAAGATGCCCTTGAAAGTCTCGACGAGCTCCTGCAGGTCCTCGGCCGAAAGCTCGGAATCGACGCTGACGCCGGCGACCAGACGCGCCTGGGTCAGGGCGTTCTCGAACAGATCGGCATCGACGCCCATGACGACGTTGGAAAACATCTGGATAAAGCGACGGTAGCTGTCCCAGGCAAAGCGCGGGTTCTGCGTCTGCGCGATGAGGCCCTGAACGGAATCGTCGTTGAGGCCCAGGTTGAGGACCGTGTCCATCATGCCGGGCATGGAGAACGGAGCGCCCGAGCGAACCGATACGAGCAGCGGGTCAGAGGCGTCGCCGAGCTTCTTACCGCAGCGAGCCTCGAGGTCTGCCTCGGCGGCAACGATCTCATCGAGTGCGCCTTCGGGCCAGACGTTGCCGGCACCGGAGTACTCGACACAGGTCTGGCAGGTAATGGTAAAGCCACCGGGAACCGGCAGGCCAATGCGGCTCATCTCGGCAAGGTTAGCGCCTTTGCCGCCAAGCACGAAGTTCATCGACTTGTCGCCCTCAGTGACACAAGTGCCCTGGGCATCGGTTCCAAAACGGTAAACCCTCTTGCAATCGCTCACGATACTTCCCCTTCCATGCGCTCTCGCGCACGACCGTGGTAACGAATCAACCCGCCGGATGCGGGCCGTGAGGGAACTATACGGCGGGATTTGAACGGGCCTGAGCAGAGAATACGCGGTTTGGTAAACGTGCTAAAACTGGCGGTAAACGGTAGGTAAAGGTGGTTACCTTATGAAGATACCAGCGCAACGTAATTGCAGGTCAAATGTGGTAGAAACAGCTAAAACGCTTTAGCAAAAAGCTGTAATTATTGGAATGGAATCTCCTAAACTACGCAATAGCCAAGAAAGACAAAATCTATCAGAAGTATTTGTCCCAGGGATTTTGGTCAGAGTAGCTAATTTGGGACGGGGCTATTTTAGCTACCCCGGCAGATAGCGCGAATGCTTTGGCGGAGTAACGGCCGGGGTAGCAAAAAAAGCCCCATTGCAGTTTGAGTCGTCCGAAAGGGCGGCTCCTTACTAGTTCTGGTAATACGATTGAGCCGTACCGATGGTCGCTGGCCGACCGCGACCGCGATGCGGCCTCCACCCGAGACCCCCATCTCGACACATAGCCCGTCATCCGACGAAAGCGCGCAGGTCGTCCTGTATAGGCGCATGGTGTCCCCCTCCGCCGCAAGAGGGAAACGAAAAAGCCCCTCTTTGCCACTACGGACAAAAGGGGCCTCCCAGGGGAAACGTGTTACAAAGCCTTCTTTGCAGGACGATGAAGATCAGAAACCCAACGTCGTACGCGTAGGGACTTACCCAACACCCACGCCATTTCGATCTTCTGGGCCTTCAACGCCACGTCCCGATAAGCATCCGGGCATCGGAATGACCTCGTCGCAAGCCGCAAGCATCTCTTCGTCATGAGTGACAACAATTACAATATGGTCTCTCTTAACCTCATGAAGCAATTTAATTAGCGCGCTCCGGCTCTTCGCATCAAGCGCTGAAGTTGACTCAAGAAACAACATGACGTCCGGCGATTTCAACATCTGCCGCACAATTGCGATGTTCTGCTTCTCCCCGCCGGACACCCCTCCTTTCTTGCTGCCAAGCATCGCTGCCGCCCCGTTCTCCGCAGCGGCAATCATTTTGTCTAACCCCAATATGGCAAGCATCCGATTCAGTTTGTCGGCCTCGAAATCATCAGAAAGCAGCGTAAGATTATCGAGGATCGTCCCCCCCCCAACAATAGGGGGCTCTTGCTCCGTAATGCCAACTCGGCACCGCCGCAATGCGTATCGGTCGATGCGACGCTGTGATACCCCGTTGTAGAGGACGGCCCCTTCCGTGTTATCTGGATATAGACCCAATATCACTGACAGCAGCGAGCTCTTCCCCGAGCCATTTCTTCTTGCTTACTGTTTTTCTTATATTGTAACGATTTTCGATAAGAGGAAAGATTACTCCATGACGCGCAAGCCCGAACTCTAAGCGTTTCCCATCAGCATTGCCCATTTTTCGGATCGAAATCCAAATCCAGCTTCCTATCGCATGCTGAAATCAAATCCTGATCATGGCTTACAACAAGAATTAGCTGATCGAAGGGATTTCGATGAATATACCCCGTGAACTCCCGACGGCTTTCTTCATCTAAATCGTTCGTTGGTTCATCGAACACAAGCACTTCCGGCTGCCTGCGAAGTGCTGCGAATATCCTTAGCTTTCGATACTCTCCACCAGAAAGGTCTCTACAATTCTTGCCTTTTAACGATTCGACGGTTCGATAGAAACTCGGCACAAGCTCTCGGAGGTTTTCGTTCGATCCCCGAATCGACGTCCTCTCAAGGTAATTCTCCACCGTTTCGTTCGGAATAAAGAGCTTTTGCGGGCACACCGCAAACAGGTCCCGTCGGATCGTCTCCATATCGAGCTCTTCATATGGCACCGACCCCAAAGCCCGATGTCCCCCAGCAGAATATAGTCCAAGGAGCACCTTCAGAAACGTGCTTTTTCCGCATCCGTTCGGCCCGGTAATGGCATAGGTTTTTCCTTCCTCCACCTCCACGGAGAGGTCGCGGTATAAGTAGGGCTTTCCCGCGTATCGGTACGCGATGTTGGACAAAGATATGCTCTCCACGTGCCCAACCGTGAGGGTGCCGCGGTCCTCGGCGTCCTCCGTCAGAGCCCCCAATCGGTCGAACGAGGCCCTTGCGTCCTGATACGATTTGAAATAATTCAAAAAATACTTGAAGCATCCGAACGCCATCGAGTAATACGAGTTCACCATTGTGAACTCGCCTAAGCTCATTCTTCCGCTCAATATTTCCATCCCGGAGATCACGAGCAGTGCCCCCCGAAACACAGACGAGATCAGGCCGTCGCTTGATGTGGCCAGATTCGAGACCCTACTTGCTTTCATGTAAATCGGGTAGTACCCCTCGAATACCCCTTTGAGCGTCCGAGCGCTCTGGTTATATGCGCCATCGCACTTAATGTCAAACAACTGCGACAGCTCGCCGCTCACGGACGCGAAAAGCTTACTCAAACCCTCCTTGTTCGCAAGCGAGCTGTTGTACAACGGCTTTTTCAACGCCCTGAATAAAATGAAGTACGCAACAAGCGAACATGCACTTAACACCAGGAACACCGGATTAATCGAAAACAGGATGATGCATATCAACACAACCAGAACGACGTTAAGCCCGATCGTCAGGAAGTTGTTCACGACAAACGATGACACCGCATTCGAATCCGCATACACCCTCTGCGTTGTATAGGATGGATCCGCCTGCTCCCCCTTTTCCAGGGGCCCCCGTTCAAACGACTCACACGTGGTCCCCATCAGTCTCGTCGTCATCTCCAAGATGACGCGCGATACGTTCACACCCATCGCATACGACATGAAGGAGGCCGATATCCCTATGCCCGCAACAAAGGCCGCAAACCACACGACGCGAGATGGATCCCTATTCGTCACGAGAAAGTCTACAAACCCACCGTTTAAGGCGGGCATGACGCACGAGAGAGCAAAATTCACCAGCATGAGAATCACGAAAAGCCGTGACCCTTTACACCGAAACAACTCGTGAACCGTCTTCTTAAACATGCCAGCTCCCATCAAGCGGCCTTTTATCCAAAACTGAATTTGTTCGCCGCTTAATCGCTCCCATATATCCCTTGTTGTTAATCCTTGCTCAAGACATTATCTCGGGTTGCGGTGCCCAGGATTCCATTTCACCTTTATATACATACGAATAAGCCCCCTATTTGCATAGGCAAGCGCGGCGATTATAACGGCAGCCACCATCAGACCGAGAATAGCCCTTTTGTCCGGAAAAAGGGACGAGAGAAAAAGGCATATTGCGGAGAAAACTATAGACGCCCCCACCGCTCGGTTTGCGCCTAGAGACTCGGCCGTCCGCTTTGCCTCCTCTAAACGCTCTCCCGATAGCAATGACATTCCGGCAAGCAATCCCGTGAGCTTGCCTCGATATATCATTATTCCGAACACCAGCAGCAGGCATGACCCCACCATTGAAACCACAACGTCCGACATCGCCATCACTCCAGTCCACTCCTTCAATACCAGCCCTATCGACAAACATCAAAACTATTTTTTAACCTAATATTGTATATCGATATAAATATATTCTTTTATATATCGTTTCGATTTGTGATATTTTATCGAATGAGTTGCTATTCGAGGAAGATAGGCCACAACCAAAGGAGATCAATGGAATCCGTGAATGTTTGGAGCGCGCAAATCTCATCATTGCCTGGAGTCATCCCTATCCCCCTCGACCCAAGCTACCTTCGCAGTGAACCAAATAACCGCCTGAGCGTCCTAAGCTCAGATGGGAAACAAATCTATACGATCCTCAACAGGGTCGCTAAAGAGATTCTTGACTTATGCGACGGCACCTGCGATTTGCCCAAAATTCTCCGTCTGTTCCAAGAAAAATACCCAGATCAACCGCGCGAGACGCTAGCGCATGACCTGGCCCAAACCCTGCATAGCCTGACCGTAAACTGTCTTATCGTTTGGAAGAAAGAAGGGAGATATATGAACGACCCTTTCGGCTCCGATTACCTAACATCGGTGGATCCCGACGAGCTGCTTATTCTCGCGGACGCGAGCAGGTTTGCTGAAATCGAAGAGGCGGCTGCAAAATCCCTCTCTGCAAAACAGTCCAAAAATGGCAATAGGATCTATTTCTCTGAGTTCGACGTTGAGCCCGAATTGGAGAACTTTCTGGTTCTTCGCCAAAGGCTCTTTTCCTTTACCCATGATTATTTTCTACTCACGAGCCAGTCCGGAGAAATTAATGGATTGATAATATGCGAGCCGGCCACTAATCCCGCCGGCCGCAGCGTCATCATCAAATTTATCTCATGCAGCTCCACGCTGCTTGCCGGTGTGCTCGACCGCCTTGCGGAATACTACGGATCTTCCGCTCCCAAAGCCTACCGCGCGCTCAGAATTGACGCGCCTGATTCCACCCCAATCGCCGAACAACTTGACCATTCCGACCAGCGCCTTGGCTTTTCCTTAGTCGGCACCCTGCCCAATGAGCTCGACTCGGGCGACGTCAAGCTGTTTGTTCGCCCGCTCGATAAGAAGCAATAATGAGCATGCCGGCAATAATCGGAGCGCCCCACAGCGTTGCGTTCGACATTACAAACAAATGCAACCTTCGTTGTCTACACTGCTTCAACAACAGTGGAGAAAACGATGTCGTCGCGAACGAATTATCCGACAACGAAGTCCTCGAACTCGTCGACTCGATTTGTCAAATGCACCCCTTTAGCTTCTGCTTCTGCGGAGGCGAGACCCTCCTGCGCAAGGATCTTGTCATCGAATCCTTGCGGCGGCTCAGCGCATCTAGCGTCAAATGCAACCTCGTGTCAAACGGTCTGCTTGCAAACTCAAATACTTTGCATGAGCTCGAACGCGCCGGTTTAAACGGCATACAGTTTAGCCTCGATGGCCTACGCGATTCTCACGAACATATGCGAGGACTCTCGGGATTATACGACCGGGTGCTCGACGCCATCGATATCACGCTGAACGAAACCTCACTGCACCTTTCAATTGCCTTTTGTCCGACATCGTTCAATGTCGACGATTTCAAACCAGTTTGCACGATGCTTCGAGACAAGCTGAAATCGTCGGGTAGAACTGACCGAATTGACCTTAGAGTTCAGCCGCTCATGCTCCTCGGTAGAGCCCGAAGAAACCGCACGATTCGCCCTTCGAATAATCAATACCGTCGGCTAGTCAACACGATCAATGACCTTCGATACGATCCGGACTATCGAGGCTACTTCATGCTTGAGTGGGGCGACCCCATCGACCACTTGGTCAGATTCCCTCAACTGCAAATGCAATTTGACCAAGTGGCCATCCACGCCAATGGCGATATCGTCGCATCCCCCTATATACCTCTCATCATCGGAAACGTTCGCAAACACAGCCTTCAGGAATACTACGATGCCGGAATGGCAACCGTTTGGGATAAGCCCGTTGTTACCGCGTTGGCCAATCGTATGCACTCGATTGACGAGATGGAAGAGATCTCATCGTTGATTGCAGACATCAATATGGACGGCGACCTCTATATCGACCTGATCGACGATGATCTAGGCGACCTGAGCGTCCTGTCACAATTCTAAGGAGATGTTCCCATGTATGAGACCCCAGAAGTAGAGAAGATGGATTCCAAAACCGGCCCCGTTCCCGTTGTGGTCAACTTTGCAGCCGTCGTGGATAACGTAGTCGCAGCCGTCTATGATGCCGTCGTTGCGGCCTACGCATTCTGGTACTCGGCAGACAACGACGGCACCGGGACGAGTACAGCACAGAACTAGTCGCCGGCTCATCGAGCAATCGCCTCGCCTATCACTGCATGCGATTGACTGCGCAGCCCCAGCCAACGTCCAAAGCGCCTTGAAGAGCTGCTTGTAACATTCGTTCATTCAACAGCGAGATCTCTTCACCATTCTCGGCCGGCCCGACAGATCGACACATCAGTCGGGCCGGCCAGACTTATACAACGCGGCGACTCCGCTCACGCCACCCCCCCCCGAAACTCACGCTGTCATCACACGGGCAATCAACACTGAATCCTGTTATGCAACATGGGCAAACGGCCACGTGCGCGATTAAAACGAATTCACTTAACAGACTTCAAGAATGCTTTAGCACCGCAGGATGGCCATACGCGGAGCGCGGCACGCATAAGCCAAAAGCGGTATTAAAAGCCATCCCCTTCCCTGCTGAATGCGCGTCCTAGCCCATCAACCGGTCGGACCATCGCGAAGATGATCCGTGCTTCCATACTGCAATGCGATATCAAGCATCACGAATAGTCCCCGCCCAACGGGGTTCTCCCCTCCGCAGGCGTTTCGGAACCCGCCCCCATCCCAAATTCCCACGCAGCGGCCGCGTTCACCGCCGCCGCGGGGGCCCTAGCTCCCCCGCGGCGCGGCAGACCCTCGGCTGCCCCTCGTAAAGGATGCAGAAGACACTGTCGAGGTCCGACGGTTCGACCAGGCTGTACCGGCAGTCCGCGTACAGTGCGCAGCCCCTCCCGCGCGGGTCGCCGTCCGAGTCCTCATCCGGCTCATGATGGCGCACCTCGACCCAAAGGCCCTCCAACACATCGTCGAACCCGAAATCGAGCTCCGCCTGGACGCTCTCGCCGAACGCATCGCCCAGGGCGAGCTCCGGCACCTTCGTCACACGGCCGTCCAGCCACTCAATCTCTGTCATCGCGCGCACGGTGCAAGCCCCTTCCGACACGGGATTGTCAGCTCAACCCGACCCTTACCCATACGGACGAACATAACTCGCCAGGGGAAGCCCCTGAAGGCCGTGCGCCACAACATGAGGCCGAATCCGCCCCCGGCTGGACAGGCCAACAACAAAGGAGCACACGGAACCGGCGCGGCGTTACAACCGTCCCGGCAAGCGTGTCACTTGGCCAAGTCATGATGCCGACAAACCCGGAAATGCTCCAACGGAGCGCCGAACGAGCGTAACAATATAAAGCCGTGCAACACGCGTTGGACGACCAGAACAACCCAAACAAAGGCCTGCCGGTCCCACCTTCAAGCCCAATAGCAAAATGTGCATCAGCGGATTTGCAGCGATACAAGTCTCAACCTTCACCATCACACCGCAGCGCGCCTAGTCCCACTCATCCTACTGCAAATGTCCCAGAACGAGAAAACGACCAGTTTAACATGCCACCCTTTATATCCGCACGCGCGTAATTCAACTCATAAGGACCGGCTATCCCTTACCTGTGACACAATCTCAAACGCACAGAACAGAATCATCAGTCCAATCATCGCATAAGAGGCAGCCGAACCTTCAAGCACTATTCCACAAAGAACAATCTCCGCGCCGCCAATAAGAACTGTTATCAGGCGCTCTGCCTTTTTGCTCCCGCCGCTCGCATAAAAAGGCGGCAAAGCGCACAAGATCACATATAGCCCGGGAAGGGAATACAGGATCGATAGTCCAAGCCCCCCATCAACCGCAGTGTTTTGCGTAAGAATCAACTGAACCCAAACGGCAATTATCACTGAGCAGGTTGTCGATAAAAGAAGACTAGAAATATAGCACGCAACAAAGTCCCGTCGCATTCGAACAGAGAAAGCCGCGAACTCTCTTCGCCGCGTGGAAACAATAAGGTACACAGAAATTGCAATAGAACCAATCAGAGAAAACAGCGGAACAACCAGCAATTCAAGCTTATTACCCCATCGATCAACCACACCCCCACTCCAATGAGCGGGAATTGTATCAGGGAGGACTGACCAAGCCGCCCATAGAATCAGAAATGGAAGAATAGAGAGGATGAAAGATGATAACACTGCAGTAATTTTTTTTGAGGCTCTCATCGATTCCGCATCTCCTTGCGCGCTCACATTCCACTCCGCCTTAAATCAAGTATAAATAAAAAGTTGAATGCAAATTTGTTTTGATTAGTATGGAAACTATATCCATTTAGTTCTAATTTGTTCGTAGTATCAAATCGATACCGACACTAGCATGACGTAGTCTTTCAAGACAGCTATTCAACATTGGAGGTCACCGCTATGGACAATGTGAACCACCTAAACGAACTCTCAATACAGTCCCAGCTTAGCATCCTTGAAAAACTGGTCGCGGACGCGGAACAATCTACCGACGCAAGACGCGATTTCGAAGCTCAGCCTCGTGCCGTATTCCAGAAATATGGAATTACAGACCTCCAAATCAAAGCGGGAAATCGAAAAGTCTCTCTGTACGAACTGGTGGAGTCAACCGAAAAGGAGGCGCGTGTCCCCGTTGCACACGCAGTATATCGTCGTATCCAACTTGCATATTATGACGAGGACACCGAAGCTGATCCGCAAACGATACCTCTCGTAAACGTTGTACTTAATGCAAACGCAGTAACGAACGCAAACATCATTCTGAACGCAAACGCAATGGCAAACGCAAACGCGAATGCTCAAAACAACGCCAACCTTAAGTACGACGTCAACACAATGGGCTATGGATCAGCTATTTTTATGAACAAACCTGATGTTGTTGAACTATCGGAATCGTACAAACAAACTTCTGTTTTCAGGAAATTTGATCAAGAGGGCTTGAGTGCGGCGAGGCAAGCAGCCGTGCTTAAAACAGCAATCAAGAATTCCAGCTCCAATACCATCAACCCCGAAGGGGCTTCCAATGGGGTCGCCCGCGGGTCTTATCGCTCCGTCGAATTCGAAGTTACTTACTCCGAGAACGAAGGCACCTTGGTAATCACCGACGCCCGTTTGCTCGCGGCATGATTTCCGAAAGCTCGCAGCACGTGCTGTTCCGCAGACCTCGAATGCTGACATTTATAACAACATATAGATGTGGCGCTGTGTGTGATCATTGTCTGATGAGCTGCACTCCGAACAACAGTGACAGGCTTACTCTTCCCCAAATGCAGCAATTCATCGATAGCTTCGCCGAAGTATGCGTCGGAAGTGGTGTTGTTGTGTTTACGGGCGGAGAATGCACCCTTCTTGGCGATGACCTTCTCGAGGCCATCGCATATGCGAATTCTTTAGGACTCTTTACTCGAATTGTAACGAATGCGTGGTGGGCGAAAAGCGAAAGAGACGCAGAAACGCTCCTCAACGAATTGAAGTCATGTGGCCTTGACGAAATCAATATCAGCTGCGACGACTTTCATGCGGAATATATACCCCTCGAGAATGTGCGCAACCTTTGGAACTCAGCAAAAACAATGGGCTTTCAAACTCTCGGCATTGCGGTCTGCAGAGATAACAACAGTACAATCAGCCCGGCATACCTGTGCAAGTACCTTAATGAAGACATTCCACTCCTGCATCAGTTCGACGATAATACCCAGACTCCCCGCGCGCCAGCCCGCTTCATCACGGATTCAGGCATCACGCGAATTGGGCGCGCACGAAATCTCAGTCTCAACCAAAATGCGCGACCGCAGGCACGTCTCTTAGCGTCACACTGTTCCGACTGCGGCCAAGACTTCGTTATTTCCCCAAACTGCCATCTTTCACCCTGCTGCGGAATAAATGCAGAGGGAACTTGGCTTTTCGATCTTGGCAAAATCAATCTGACGGATGACATTAATGAACTGCAGCTGCTCCTACTTAATTACATACAATACATAGGACCAGGAGGACTGCTGAAGCACTTGCGCACGAGCGGAGGCCTTTCTTCATTTGGGCGCTCAAGCTACCTCTCTCAATGCGAGATTTGCGAAGACATCGCCCTCTCGAAAGAGGCACAGACCTGTCTTGCAAAGCTGGCTCCTAAACTGGCAGCCGACTTGATTGTCGAGACTAAATTCGAGACTACCTTTATCGGAAATGGGTCTGATATACATGATTGAAGTGCTACCCTCTTTAAATTCGCTCTCGAGTAATCCACTCCGTAGATTGGACACTCTTGGAGTAACAGATTTTTTAGACACACTTGACATATCTATAGATCCTTTTAAATGCGCGCATCGCATCTGGGATCAACTTGACAGGGAGCATCAAGAGCTCGTCTCCTTCCTGATGCTAGGTGGAGAGATTGATCTCGATTCAGAAGTGGCAAAAAGAAGACTGCTGAAAGGCACTGTCGAAACCATAGCCTCACTCGGGCTGCTAAGCGAGCACAGTGGCAATGCCTCCCTTTCCGGTTTATCTCTAATCCGATATCATGGCATCTGGCTTTTTGCCGATGCGCCATCACCCTCGCCTTTACTATATTTTGGCTCTGATTCAATTGGGCTCGCTCGTCGGCTAAGCCCATCCCCCGGAAAGAATGCCTTAGACCTCTGCTCTGGACCAGGCATCCATGCACTCATACTGGCAAAATCTGGAATGCAAGTCACAGCGATAGATATCAATCCAATCGCCTCAGAAATCTGCCAACTAAACGCACTGGTCAATGGTATTAGCGAAGATTTAACTATTCTAACCGGAAGTCTCTACAACGCACTAAACAATATCGAAAGCTCTTGCAGCTATGAGCTCATTACGGTGAATCCTCCTTTGCTGCCAATCCCAGAAGACGTACCGTACCCCTTCGTTGGCGATGGCGGTCCAGATGGCCTCATCATCACAAGCAAGGTTATTCGAGGTGCAGGAGATAAACTCACTGATAGCGGATATCTCTCTGCAATTGGAATGATTGGCCTTGGAACCAACAATCAATCAGCATTTGAACGAATACAGAACGATTTGTTGCAAGCTGGCCTCAATGGTGTCTTGACAATAATCTCGAGCTTTAACCTCGGACCCCAATCTGGCTGGATCGACGGTATCGCATGCACATCTGTTGCACATGCTCCAGGAAAATATTCCAGCAAAGAGGAGGCTGTAAAAGAGATATCGCGCGCATACAAAAAAATCCACTACGACCGCGTCTGCACCTATCACTTGAAGGCGTGGAGGGAGAGACAGCCCTTTCAAAATCCTATCCTAACGATTCAAGACTGCTCCGCAGATGGCAACCCACTTGGCCCCTGGATCCTCTAAAGCATCCGTCATACGAAAGCAGGTCAATAGGCTGCGCGCCACTCTCTGATGACGCGCAGCCTATCTCATTTCCCCCGCGCTTTACCGAGCCCGACTCACACCTCATAGTTGGCACCGGTTTTCAAAATGCAAGATTCCGCATACAAAATCACTTCTTCTGTCTAGGTGGCAGACCTACGATTTTTGTAGTATAAAGTTCCTCTCAATGCCTTCAATCTATTTCGAGATTGAGAAGAACTTGCATCGGGTTTCATAGAAGCGATATAGATGATACGTTTTGTCCTATCTATATTCCGACATACATCAGGATGCCTCGTCTTTATCGTCATTTCAATAGTCGGCTTGGCCCTTTCCCACATTGCCCCCTTTTTGAACGGTAAATTAATTGACTTCCCGCACGTGGACCTCGTGGACAGGCCCCCTTGTGTAGCTGCACCCGAGGCGCCTCCCCGTCGCCCTCCAGCGCCGGGGTTCCCCTCCATCACGAAGAGGTAATCCCCGTCCGGCCTCGCCGTCTCTGCAACGCCGAGCCTCCCGAGCGACTCGAGGAGGGCGGGCTCGTCCCATGAGAGTTGACAATACTATAGAGACACGTCCCAAATTAGCTGCTCAGTAGTTACTGCTGCTGGGCGCGGCGGGCGGCTCGGCGGGCCCTTGCTTCCTGGATCTCATCGAGGTGAGCGATGATCTCGGAGGCGCTCTCCTCGATCGCCTTGCCGTCGGTACGCACTACAAAGCAGCCCAGGCGCTTCATAAGGGCGCGACCCTCCTCGAGCTCGCTTCGCACGCTCTCGGGCTCGGCATAGGAACCGGCGACGGCGCGGGCGTAGTCATCGCCCAGGCGGCTATCGCGAATTTCGGAAATCACATCGACGGTCGAAATCAGGCCGAACAGACGCATCGGATCGACCTCGTAAATCGACTTGGGCGGCTCCACACCGTGCGCCAGCGGAACGTTGGCGACCTTGTAGCCCTGATAGGCCAGATACATCGACAGCGGCGTCTTAGACGTGCGCGATATGCCCAGCAGCACGATATCGGCGCCAGACAGATCGTCGCAGCCGCGCCCGTCATCGTGCTCGACAAAGTACTCCATGGCCTCGATTCGATGGAAATACCGGTCGTCTGTCTTATGGATTACACCGGCCACACCTTTGGGCGCAACACCAATAAGCGACGACAGCACCGCAAGCGTCGGTCCGATCAAATCGACCGAGCGAATATGCAGCATGCCCAAGTAGTCGAGCACGCGGGCACGAAGCGCCGGGTCGACGATGGTGTGAAACACGGCGATATCGCGATGATCAGCATCGACGCGCGGACCGACAAACGACTTGACCTGCTCCACTGAGTTCACCTTGGGCAGACGCAAAACACAAAAAGCCCCTTCATCAAATTGCCCGGACGCCGCAAGCACCACCTCGCAAGCGGTATCTCCGAGCGAGTCGGAGATAACGATAACGGTGGGACGAGCGGCGACCGGGCAATCCATGCGGGGCTCCTTTTGCGCTTACGCGCAGGCTAGCTTACTTTTTACGGGCAAGCTCACCGATGTTGGCAATGCCGGAGAAAACGGCCTCAAAGCGGTTGAGCAGCTTAAGGCGATTATCGCGGAGCTGCTCGTCCTTGTCCATGACCATAACCTCGTCGAAGAAACGGTCGATGGGCGCGCGCAGGGCTGCCAGAGCGGCAAACGCGGCCGGGTAATCCTCGGCGGCGAGAGCGGCGTCGACGGCGGTCTGAGCGGCCTCGGAGGCGTCGGCAAGCGCAAGCTCGACCTCGCCCATCAGGCTGCGGTCATACTCCGCGCCCAGCTCGGGCTTGGAGATATGCGCGGCGCGGGCATAGGCGGTCGCCAGGTTGTCGAAGGTCTCGGCGTCGTTCTTGCGGGCCTCGTCGAGGGCGGCGCAGCGGGCGAAGAAGACGGACGGGGCAATGATGTGCACCGCGGAGACGGCGGCAACGGTATCGGCCGGGATCTTCTCGTCGCGGGCCATGCTCACCAGGCGGCCGTGGAAGAAGTCGCAAACCTGCTGGGCGACCTCGGCGGCGTCAAACGCAATGCCCTGCTCGGTATAGAGCTCGAGCGCAAAGTCGATGAGCGAAGTGGGGTCGATCGGCAGACGGTCGCGCAGGATGTTGATGATGCCGATGGCGGCACGACGCAGCGCATACGGGTCGGAAGAGCCGGTCGGGGGCTCGCCGATGGCAAAGATACCGGCGATGGTATCGAGCTTATCGGCGCAGGCCACGATGCAGCCAGCGGTGCCCTCGGGCAGCTCGTCGCCGGCAAAGCGAGGACGATAGTGATCGCGGATAGCGTGGGCGACCTCGTCGTTCTCCCCCATCGCGGTGGCGTAGTAACCGCCCATCACGCCCTGCTGGCTCGTGAACTCGACGACGGCGTTGGACACCAAGTCGGCCTTGCACAGGTGCGCGGCGCGGCCGGCGTCGGCAGCCAGGTGGGCACCCAGGTGGGCCTCACGGGCAATAGCGAGCGCGAGCTGCTCAATGCGCTCGGACTTGGCGAGCACGCTGCCGAGCTTCTCCTGGAAGGCAACCTTGGCCAGACGCTCACGGAACTCGTCGAGGGAGATCTTCAGGTCCTCCTCGTAGAAGAACTTGGCGTCGTCCAGACGGGCGCGCACGACGCGCTCGTTGCCGTCGATCACGCGCTCGGCGTTCTCGGGCTTGCTGTTGGAGACGATCACGAACTCACGCGTCAGCTTGCCCTCGCAGTCATAGATCGGGAAGTAGCGCTGGTTGGTGAGCATGGACTCGCAGATAATCTCGTGCGGAACCTTGAGGAACTCCTCATCGAAGGTACCGACAAGGACCGTCGGCCACTCGCAGAGGTTGATGACCTCCTCGAAGACCTTCTTGGGCGTATCGACGTGGCAGCCGGGACGGGCGGCCTCGACCTCGGCGATACCGGCGAGGATGGCTTCACGGCGGCGCTCGGCGGAGAGCACACCGGCGTTCTCGAGCACCTGCTCGTAGACGGCGGGGCTGGCGACCACATGGTCACCGGGACCCAGGACGCGATGGCCGCGCGTGGTATTGCCGCTCGTCACGTCGGCAAACGACACGGGCACGACGTCCTCGCCCAGAAGGCAGCAGATCCAGCGGACCGGACGAACAAAGGTCGCATGCTCGTGACCCCAGCGCTGAGAGCGGTAGTTGGGCCACTGCAGGCCAGCGATAGTCTTCTCGCACAGGGCCGTCAGGATCGGGGTGGCCGGGGCGGAAGGGATGTTCTTCTCGGCAAAGACGTACTCACGGCCGTCGGTGTCCTCGCGACGGACCAGATCCTCGGCAGCCACACCGCACTTGCGGGCGAAGCCCTGGGCGGCCTTGGTGGCGTTACCGTCGGCATCGAAGGCGATGTTGGCCGCGGGGCCGCGCTTGACCTCGTGAACCTCGTCGGTCGCGGTGGCGACGTCGGCAACGAGCGCGGCCAGACGACGCGGGCTCGAGATCACGCGGACCTCGCCGTGGGCCAGGCCGGCCTCGTCGAGACCCTTGGCGATCATGGTGCCAAGCTGCTTGACGGCATTGTTCAGCGGTGCGGAGGGCATTTCCTCCGTACCGATCTCAAACAGGAAATCCTTAGCGTCTGCCATGGCTTACGCCACCTCGCCTTCCTGGTCGGCATTCTCGTTGATTCCGGCGACCTCGGCCATGTAGGCCTCGCAGCACGCCTTGGCGACGGCGCGGACGCGCAGGATGTAGTTGGCACGCTCGACCGCGGACAGGGCGCCACGGGCATCGAGCAGGTTGAAGGCATGGCTGCACTTCATGACGCAGTCGTACGCCGGCAGCGGCAGTTTGCGCTCCAGGCAGGAATGGCACTCGGCCTCGTAGTCGTCAAACTTCTGACGCATCATCTCGACGTTGGCGACCTCAAAGTTATAGGCACTGAACTCGCGCTCGTTCTCGAGGAACACGTCGCCGTAGGTCATGGGCGTGCCATCGGGCAGGTAGCTCCACACCAGATCGTAGACCGAGTTGACGCCCTGGGCGTACATGGCGATACGCTCCAAGCCGTAGGTGATCTCGACGGGCACGGGGTCGACCTCGATGCCGCCCACCTGCTGGAAGTACGTAAACTGCGTGACCTCCATGCCGTTGAGCCAGACCTCCCAGCCAAGACCCCAGGCGCCGAGCGTCGGGCTCTCCCAGTCGTCCTCGACAAAGCGGACGTCATGGTCGTTGGGGTCCAGGCCGATAGCGGCCAGCGAACCCAGGTAGAGCTCCTGGGCGTTGACCGGCGAGGGCTTGATGAGCACCTGGAACTGATAGTAGTGCTGCATGCGGTTGGGGTTCTCGCCGTAGCGGCCGTCGGCGGGACGGCGGCAGGGCTGCGCATAGCAGGTGCGCCACTCGGCGGGACCGAGCGAGCGCAGCGTGGTCGCGGTATGGAAGGTACCGGCACCGACCTCGGAGTCATAGGGCTGCATAATGACGCAGCCCTGCTCGCCCCAGTACTGCTGGAGGCGCAGGATGATGTCTTGGAAGGAAAGCGATGAAGCGTTCATGCCTCTAATATCCCCTCGTCGAAACGATTACACGGTTAGGTACTGTACTATAGCGGTTTTTAGTCGATAGCGCCGATGCGGTTGAGCGGCCAGTAGCGAACAAGCGCCACGGCGATCAAGTCGGAGCGGTCGACCGGACCAAAGTAGCGCGAGTCGGCAGAGTTCTCGCGGTTGTCGCCCATCACCCACACGCACCCGTCGGGGACGGTGTAGGGATAGCTCACCTGAGCGCCGGGAGCCTGGACCGAAAGCGGCCAGCTCATGCCGGTCGTATAGTCCTCATCGAGCGTCTGGCCGTCGACAACGACCTTGCCGTCCTGGAGGTCGACCGTCTGGCCGGCGGTGGCGATAACGCGCTTTACCAGCACATCATGCTCGGAGGTACCATCAGGGTTGTGGAACACCACGATGTCGCCTTGGCTGACGGGCTGTCCAAGCTCAAGCGTGACCTTTTGCGCCAGAATCTGATCGCCGATCTCGATCGTGGACTCCATGGAACCGGTGGGCACCACAAAGGGCTCAACCACAAACGTGCGAATCAGGAAGGTGGCGGCAAGCGCGATTACGACAACCACGATCCACTCAAAAGCGCCCCTCAGCGCGGAATGCTGCGATGAAACCATACTCACTCCTCGCTCTGCGAATACGAAGCGTCCAGGATCTCCTGCGCGTACGCGCGCTCCTCGGGCGTGAGCCGTGCCGTCTCGATAAGATCGGGACGCCAGCGGCAGGTACGCTCGATGGCGTTCTTGCGACGCCACGCATCGACCTTGGCGTGGTCGCCGCTCACGAGCACCGGAGGCACACCCTCGCCGTTAAACTCGGCGGGACGGGTGTACTGCGCGTACTCGAGCAGGCCACCGTCCTCGGCAGTCGAGAACGACTCGTCCACGTTGCTCATCTCGTCGCCCAGGGCGCCGGGAATGAGACGCACGACGGCGTCGGCCACGACCATAGCGGGCAGCTCGCCGCCCGTGAGCACGTAGTCGCCAATCGACAGACGCTCGTCGGCATACGCATACGCGCGCTCGTCGACACCCTCGTAACGACTGCACACGAACAGCAAGCGCTCGCTTTTAAGCAGGCGCTCGGCCACATGCTGCGTGAAGGGCTCGCCACAGGGCGTAAAGAACACCACGGTGGGCTTGGGACCCTCGGCACGAATGGACTCGATGGCCTCGGCAATGGGCTCGACCTTCATGAGCATGCCCTGCCCGCCGCCGTACGGCTCGTCATCGACGGTGCGATGGCGGTCGTGCGTCCAGTCGCGCAGGTTATACGCCTTAAAATCAAAAAGGCCGGCCTTGCGGGCGCGGCCCAAAATCGACGTGGACATGACGGGCTCAAACATCTCGGGAAAGACCGAAAGGGTCTCAATCAGCATGTTGTCCTCCCTACTTGTCCATATCGATCAAGCCGTCCATAACATGGACGGAAATTGTTCCTGTGTCGGGAAGATCGAGTACAACCTGCTCGATCACGGGAATCAGCACCTCGCCGTACCGATCTCCCTCGACAACCCAAACATCGTTGGCGGGCGTCGACATGATCTCGACGATCGTTCCGAGGGAACCGAAGCGCTCATCGACCACCTCGCGACCCATAAGGTCGGTATAGGCGGCATCGAGCGAATCGAGCTCAAAGTCGTCACGGTTAGCCAGCACGTAGCATCCCGTGATGCCCTCAGCGGCTGTCAAGTCGTCAATGCCCTCAAACGAGACCAGATCGCCATCGCCCGTATCGGTGACGGACACAACCGTACAAAAGCGGTCACGCCTGAGCGCCGGCGGCGTCAGGGCGACGCGCATACCCGGCTCCAATACAGAAGGAAGCCCCCGCAGCGGCTGCGCGAGGACCTCCCCCTTCCTTCCGTGCGGCTTGACCACACGGGCGATGTTTTTGTACTGGGACCTCAAGGTCCTAGCCCAGAACCTCTACCTCGACAGCAGTGTCGAGGCGAGCGGCCAGTGCACGGGCGAGCGTGCGAATGGCCTTGATGGTACGGCCACGACGGCCGATGACCTTAGCGACGTCATCCTCGGCAACCGAAACCTCAATCGTGGAGGCGTCGTCACCATCGATGACCTCGAGGCTCACGGAATCCGGGTCGTCGACGATCTGAACAACGAGATATTCGACGAGATCGGCGATGCGATCTGAGAGCATTGCCTCACCCTCGAGCTGTGCAGCGTCAACCTCAGGCACGATTTACTCCTCGGCGCCCTCAGCGGCCTCAGCGGCAGCCTTAGCGGCCTCGGCCTCTTTGGCGAGCTGCTTCTTGGACTTCTTGACGACGGTCTCGGTCTTCTCGCCCTCGTTGGCGGCCTTGACCAGAGCGACGACGGCGTCGGTGAGCTGAGCGCCCTTGGACTGCCAGTCAGCAATCTTCTCGAGGTCGAGGTTGATGGTCTTGGGGGCGGTCATCGGGTTGTAGCGGCCAACCTCCTCGATGATACGACCGTCACGCGGGGCGCGGGAATCGGCGACGACGACACGGTAGTACGGACGCTTCTTAGCGCCGTGACGAGCAAGGCGAATCTTGACTGCCAAAGGAAACTCCTCCAACCAAGCAGCTTTAGGCTGCAACTACAAACAAACAGTTGAACATAATACGCCATCGACGCGGGCAGGTGAAGTCCGTGAGACTAACTTCTTCGGTGTAGTCGAGGGCAAATCCATATCTTAGACAAGAATTCGCGATTTGCAAGCACATACACGCACCCCACATGAGCTGCGCGGTATACTCATGACATGGAAAGACGCGAACATACATACGGTTATGAGGATACTGCAGGCGTTACGCCGCCGCCCTGGACGGGTCCGGCGGTGGGCCTGATGGACCTCGATGCATTTTTTGCGAGCGTGGAGATGCTCGATCATCCCGAGTGGCGCGGCAAGCCACTCATCGTGGGTGGCGATGCTGATTCCCGCGGCGTTGTGTCCACCTGCTCATACGAGGCGCGTCGCTTTGGCGTGCACTCCGCCATGCCCTCGGCCGAGGCACGGCGCCTCTGTCCGCAGGCCATTTGGACGCATGGGCACTTTGATCGCTACCGCGAGGTGAGCGCGCAGGTCATGGCGATTCTTGCCGAAGAGACGCCGCGCGTTGAGCGCGTATCCATCGACGAAGCCTTTATCGATATCACACCGGGTCGTTTTGCGCCCGAGGACCCGCTGCTGGTTGCACGGCGCATAAGCGACCGCGTGGCAGCGCTGGGAGTGACCTGTTCCATTGGCGTGGGCTGCAACAAGACGGTCGCAAAGATCGCAAGCGAGCGGGATAAGCCGTTTGGGCTGACCATCGTGCGCCCCGGAACCGAGCAGCGCTTTTTGGCCGCGCTGCCGGTATCTGCCATGAGCGGCATCGGGCGCTCGGCCGAGGAGCGACTGCGCCGCATGCGCATCTACACGCTCGGCGAGCTGTCACGCGCGCCGGAATCCACGCTAGCTGCAATTTTTGGCGTCAACGGCGAACGCATGCGCCAGCGTGCGCTGGGGCTCGAAATATCCGAAGTAACAAGCCTCGATGAGGAACGCGAGGTTAAATCCGTGAGCAATGAGCGCACCTTTGCGAAAGATTTGACTGAGCGTGGGGACATCGAAGCGGCGATTGCGCTGTTGGGAGAGTCGGTTGGACGCCGCCTGCGCCGTCAGGGACTGACGGGCGGCACGGTAACGCTCAAGCTTAAGTATTCGTATGGCAGCGGACGCACGGCGCAGCGGCGGCTTCCCCACCCCACCGACGACGAGAATATCTTTGTGGCGGTTGCGCTCGAACTGCTCGACAACATCTGGCAGGAAGGCATGCATGTTCGCTTAGCAGGCATCGGCATGAGCGACTTTGACCATCAGGGCGGCATCCAGACCGACCTGTTCTGCGAAGTCGACGACCGCGGAGCCCAATCAAGCGACCGTCGCGACCTCTCCGTCGCGATCGATGCCGTCCGAGACAAGTTCGGCGACACCGCCCTATCTTTCGGCCGCCAATCCCGCTTCGACGATTAACCGCCTTTGGGCAAAAAGAAAGCCGGGCAGGTGCGGAAAACCGCAACTGCCCGGCGAAATGCGCGAGGCTAGCTAAAAGCCCCATATCAAATGAGCCACTAGAGGAGGTCGAGGGGGAGCTGGGGGGCGTCACCCCAGAGCTTTTCTAGGCGGTAGAAGTCGCGGGCTTCGGGAGTGAAGACGTGGACGACAACCGAGCCGTAGTCCATGAGCATCCAGGTCTTCTGCTCGCGGCCCTCGATGGAGAACGGATGCTCGCCGCAAGCCTCGGCAACCTTCTCCTCGATCTCGTCGACAATCGAATCGACCTGGCGGTTGTTGGTACCGGTGGCAAGCACAAAGTAGTCGCACACGTCGGAAAGCTCGGTCAGGTCGAGCACCTGCACGTCCTCGCCCTTCTTGTCGTAGGCGGCCTGCGCGGCGGCGCGGGCGACATCCTCGGCGGCGACACCGCTCGCGGACAGCGAGGCGGCGGTGCGGTCGGACGTGGCAACGAAACTCTTGTGCTCCACACCTTCAAGAATCTGCTCGTCAGTCATGGTCTCGTCGGCCATGGAATACCTCTTTCTAGACACACCCGAGCTAGCGCAGCTGGGCGTAATGGTTGTAAATCGTAATAGCCGTGGGATAAAGATAGCGCCCGGACTGGATCACATAGACCAGACCCTGCGCAAAACAGGAGAAGAACAACTCATCGAGCGAGAACTTCCCCACCATCTTGCGCAGCGCATGGGCATAGTCGCCGTGACGGTTGGGCTCGATGGCATCTGCCACAAAGACCACCATATCGAGCGGCGTCATGTCGCAGGCACCCACGGTGTGACGGTCGACAGCCTGGAAAACGGCCGGTGACAGCTCGGGAAAAAGCTGCGGAAGCTCATAGGCGGCAACAGGGCCATGCAAAAGCGGCGTCGCGGCGGAAGGAGAGCCGGCAACCTTGATGCCATAGTGAAGCGCGCGGGCCACGAGCTCGTCATCGGAAAGAACCTTGTCCCAGTCGTGAATTAAGCCGGCGGCAGCCGCATCAAAGCGGTCAACGCCGTAGACCTCGGCCAGATGAAGTGCGGTCTCGGCAACACCCAGCGAATGCACATAGCGCTTGCGCTTATCTTTCATGCGAACATCGAGCAGCTCTTGAATGCGCTTGAGCAGCGCGCGCTCATCGCCCTCAAACTGATCCTCTACCGACAACGTAGCCCCCATCACTCAAAATCTTCTTGGCCCAAATCGGCATATAGCCTGCGCTTGCGAATGTAGCCGAGCACGGACTCGCTCGTAAGATAGCGCACGCTCATGCCGCGGGCAACTCGCTTACGAATGTTCGTCGAGCTGATCGCCAGCGCCGGAATCTGAATATAGCGCACGTCGAACGGCAGCCCCGACTCTTTGATTCGGGCACGCGCCGTATCGATATCAAAGCCCGGTCGCGTCGCCGCAATAAAGGTAGCAAGCTCAGCGATTCGTTCGGCATCATGCCAGGTCACAATATCGATAATCGCATCGGCGCCCGTAATAAAGTAGAGCTTTACCTGCGGCGGGTAAAAATCGCGAAGGGCATGAAGCGTATCGGCCGTATAGGTTACACCCGGACGGTCAATCTCGAACCGGCTCGCCAAAAAGGCCGGGTTCGCGGCGGTGGCGAGGACCGTCATGGCATAACGGTCCTCGGCAGGCGTAACCGGCTTGTCAAGCTTAAAGGCGGGAGAGCCCGCCGGCATAAAGAGCACAGCGTCCAAGTCGAGCGACTCGCGCGCCTGCTCGGCAGTCACCAGGTGCCCGTAATGAATCGGGTCGAATGTGCCGCCCATAATGCCAAGCCGAAACTCCTTGCCCTCTTTTATGGGCAGCTCGGGCAAACCGATTCCACCGCGCAGCGACATGGTTTACTCGCCCTCCGAGGTCTCGGCATCGTCCGCGGCATCCGCCGCATCGATAGCCTCGACGCCCTCATCCGGAGCATCGGTCACGTCAAGGGCCTCAACGGCAACGTCCTCGCCAGCGTCCTCGAGCTCCTCGTACTCCGAGAAGTCCTCAGCGCCCTCAAAGTCAAAGGCGCGCTGGCAAATGCGGACCTCGTCGCCCGCATGGCAACCGGCCTTCTCGAGCGCGTCGTCAACACCCATACGCGCAAACTTATGCTGCAGGTAGATGACGGCTTCCTCGTTTTCCCAGTCGGTCTGGATGACCATGCGCTCGATGGCACGACCGACCACGCGGAAGGCGCCGGGCTCTTCCTGGACAATGCGGAACCGCTTCTCGCGCTGCAGACGGCGGCGCTCCCACTCCTCGTCGCGCAGATCGACCGGCTCATCGGAGACCGCCAGCTCGGCGCGAAGCTTAGCCACCTGCTCGCCTACGGCAAGCATCAGCGTATTGAGACCGGCACCCGTCACGGCGGACACGGCAAAGAACATATGGCCGTCGTCGAGTGCCGCACGCTTGAGGTCGGCAATCTTGTCGGCCGTGCCCGGCGCATCGCACTTGTTGGCGACGACGATCTGCGGACGCTCCGAAAGCTCGGCGCCATACTGCTCGAGCTCACGGTTGATGATACGGTAATCCTCAACCGGGTCGCGATCCTCAAACCCGCCCGTCATGTCAACGACATGCATGATGAGCGCCGTGCGCTCGATGTGGCGCAGGAACTGATGGCCCAGGCCCTTGCCCTCGCTTGCGCCCTCGATCAAACCAGGAACGTCGGCAACGACGTAAGAATACTCACCGGCACGCACCATGCCGAGGTTCGGCACGAGCGTTGTAAACGGATAGTCGGCGATCTTGGGACGGGCGGCACTCATGCGCGCGATAAGCGAGGACTTGCCCACCGAGGGGAAGCCCACGAGTGCGGCATCGGCCATAAGCTTCATCTCAAGCTCAATCCAGTGCTCCTCGGCCGGTTCGCCCAGCTGAGCGAACGCGGGCGCGCGGCGCACCGACGTCACAAAGTGCGTGTTGCCCAGGCCACCGGCACCGCCGGGCGCCACGACAACGCGCTCGCCATCGTGCACCAGGTCAGCAATCTCGAACATCGGGGTCTGCGTCTCGGGGTCGAGCTCGCGCACCACGGTGCCCATGGGAACCTTCAGGATCAGGTCCTCGCCGCTCTTGCCGTTACGACGGGCACCCTGCCCGTGCGTGCCGCGTTCGGCGCGGAAGTGATGCTTAAAGCGGTAATCGATCAACGAAGACAGCTGAGCATCGGCCTGGATGACGACATTGCCGCCACGACCGCCGTCGCCGCCATCGGGGCCGCCCTTGGGGACAAATGCCTCGCGCCTAAACGACATGCATCCGGCTCCGCCGTCGCCGCCGCACACGTTAATGCGGCTGATATCGGTGAACTGTGACAACAGAATCGCCTCCTACAAAAAGAGGGAGACCCTTGAATCCTAAAACTCAAGTGCCTCCCACATATGTGCTCTATGAAGGGTGAATTACGCGTTCGCGAGCGGGCGTACGCTGACCCTGTGCTTGATACCCTTGTGGAACTCAACGGTACCGTCGACCAGCGCGAACAGCGTGTCGTCCTTGCCACGGCCAACGTTCTCACCCGGGTGGATGTGCGTGCCGTGCTGACGGACGAGAATCGTGCCCGTGGTTACCGTCTGGCCGGCATAGCGCTTCGTGCCAAGGCGCTGACCGCGGGAGTCACGGCCATTACGGGAGGAACCGAGTCCTTTTTTGTGTGCCATTGTGTATACCTACTCTTTCGTTACGAGTGTAATCTACTCGGCGACGGGAGCCTCGGCAACAGCCTCGGCCTCTGCCTTGACAGCCTTCTTGGCGCGGGACGTAGCCTGGACCTTCACGATCTTCAGCTTGGTGAGCTGCTGACGGTGACCCTTCAGACGACGATAGCGCTTACGCTTGTGGAACTTGAAGACCAGCTGCTTCTCGCCCTTGAACTGCTCAACGATCTGAGCGGTAACCTTGGCCTTGGCCAGCTTGTCGGGATCGGTGACGATCTTCTTACCATCGTTGAGGAAGATGACCGGCAGGGTGACCTTATCGCCCTCATTGCCCTCGATCTTCTCGACGGTGATGACATCGTCGGTGGCGACCTTGTACTGCTTGCCGCCCGTGTTAACGATTGCGTACATGTTTACTTGCCCTTCATGCATCAGTTAGTGCAACAGCCGAATATAGTAGCAGGCGAAAATACCCCCGTCAACGAGTATGTGGAGCAAATCCACAAGTTCGCACAGGTATGGGGCTGACGAGTCGGCCCTCGTCGTCCTCGCATGCTTGATTCTGACGCTCGACATCGTAGGAGCAGATGGTCACGAGGTCTTGCATACCGGTGGAAACAATAGGTGCATCCACGCCCGGGGTCAAGCCCTGCAACAAAACATCAGCAGCAGAAAGCAAAATTTCCGGACGCATGGAGCCCTCGTTGTCGGCATGGGTGTCGAGCATGAGCACCAAATGGTCCGGGCGCTCCCCCGCCGTGAGCTCATAGCCCACGAGCGTGTGATCCAAATCCAAGCGCTTGCTCTTTTTGCCGCGCGCGTAGTCGATGCCATGGTCCGCGCGCAGCGTGTCGATCGCACGACGCACCTCGTCGGCGCTTACGGGCGCCTCGGGATCCAAGTGCAGGTCGATGCGATACGACAGACGCGTGAGTTGCGCCGTCAACGCCGGCGTGCGCACGTCGATATACGCCGCCTCGATGGGCGCCAGATCGGCCGGAGACGCCGCAGCCAGGCGCCCAAACGCCTCGTCGAGCGCCACGAACTCGGTCATAAACAGGTCATACCACTCGCAGGTCGACGACGTACCCACCGGCAGCGCCGAAGAGAAGCCCACGCGCATGTGCGGAGAGAAGCCCTGCGTGACGGCATAGGGAAGTCCCGCACGGCGCACGATGCGCTCAATGGTATGGATTACTTCGAGATGGCCCAGGTACTTAAGGCGATCGCGCTTGCCATAGCGAACACGAAGTCTAAAGAGCGAGGGGTTGTCGGTCAGGCGCTCACTCATGCGCGATCACCCATCAATACATTCTTGGCGTGGAGCGTGGGGCAGATCCCGCAGCCGGTGCACGACGTGCGGGTACAGTCGGGAGTCGTGACGCCCTCGAGCGAGCGACGGTACTCGCGCTCGAGGAAGCCGCGCGTGCAGCCGGGGCTCACGTGCTCCCACGGCAGGCGCCAGTCCAACTCGTAGGGCAGGTGCACGAGCTCATTGAGGTCGATGCCGTTTTTGGCAGCAGCTTCCTTCCAGTTATCGAGCGAGAAATGCTCTACCCAGGCGTCAAAGCGAGAGCCCGAGCGCCAAGCATCGATGATGACGGGCGTCATGTCACGACCGGCGCGGGAAAGCGCGGCCTCGATGAGCGAGGTCTCGGCATCGTGGTAATGCACGCGGACGGCACGGTTGCGAACGCTCGTGATAAGCAGCTTCTGGCGACGCTTGACGTCGTCGTAGTCGAGCTGCGGGCACCACTGGAACGGCGTGGCAGCCTTGGGGATAAAGACCGAAACCGAGATCGACACCGAAATCGAGCCGCGACGAGCCTTGGGCACCACGGAACGACCGAGCTCCAGCACGTGATCGGCCAGATTGGCGATGGCCACGATGTCCTCATCGCGCTCGCCGGGAAGGCCCATCATAAAGTAGAGCTTCATGCGGTTCCAACCGGCCTCGAAGGCCGCCTTGGCCGCACGGTCCAGGTCCTCCTCGGTCACGTTCTTGTTAATGATGTCGCGCATGCGCTGGCTGCCGGCCTCGGGCGCGAACGTTAGTCCGCCCTTCTTTTCGCCGGCGACCGACTCGGCCATATCCACGCCAAACGAATCCAGGCGCTGCGACGGAATAGACACGCGAATACCCGTATCCTCCAGGCGACGGTTGAGCCTGCCGAGCACGTCGCGAATGCAGGAGTGGTCGGTCGTGGAGAGCGAGGTCAGCGACACCTCGTCATAGCCAGTCTTTTCCAGGCCCTGAATCACCGACGAGACGATCTGGTCGGCCGAGCGCTCGCGCACCGGGCGATACGTCATGCCGGCCTGGCAAAAACGACAGCCGCGGGCGCAGCCGCGCAGGATCTCGATAGACAGGCGGTCGTGAACCAGCTGCGCATAGGGCACGCACGACTGCGACAGCGGATTCGTGGCGCCGAAATCCTCGACGACGCGCTTGTAGACCACGGTCGGCGCATCCTTGCCCTCACGTGGCACGGTGTAGCCATGCGGCGAGCAGGGCTCGTCATGACGAACCTCATAGAGCGACGGCACGTAGTTGCCGGCAATGGATGCAAGCTGCTCGACAATCTGCGCGCGCGGGACCCCTTCGTCACGCAGGCGGCGATGCAGCTGGCAGGTCTCGAGCAGCGATTCCTCGCCCTCACCGATGAGGATGGCATCGAAGAAGGCCGCGTACGGCTCGGGGTTGTACACCGAGGGACCGCCGGCGATGATAATGGGGTCGTCCTCGGTGCGGTCGGCCGCTAACAGCGGAATGCCAGCGAGGTCGAGTGCCTCGAGGAAGTTCGTCACCGCCATCTCGTGCGGCACATGCAGACCGACGATATCAAACGAAGCGACCGGCGCTGCGCCCTCGAGCGATAGCAGCGGAATACCCGCCTCGCGCATGGCGTCGCCCATATCGGGCCACGGCACATAGCCGCGCTCGCAGGAGATGCCCTCGGCCTGGTTAAGGATGTTGTAGAGGATGGCGATGCCCTGGTTGGGCAGACCAACCTCGTACACATCCGGGTAGATCAGGCAGCAACGGTAGTCGGCATCGGCCTTGGAAAGCGTGCCCCACTCGTGATCGATATAGCGGCTCGGCTTCTCGACCTTGGCGAGCAACGGCTCAATTAAATGAAAACAATCTTGGTACGGAACGCGCAACGGAAAACCCCTAAGCAGCGAGATCTGATGCGTCCTGGTAGGACGCCATAGGACGGGTAGCGCCCGCGACCGTGGTCACAAGATCGCGAACGCGGGAAAACGTGGCAGTGACCACCTCATTGGCACGGCTGTAGTCGACATCGCGCTCGTAGAGCGAAACGAGCGCACGGCCCATGCCATAGGTGCCCGCGGCAGCAGTGAGCGCCTTGACGGCAAACCCAATATGCGGCGTCTGCTTGACGAGCGCGCGGGTGACCGCGCGGATCACAAGACCGCCGGCAAGCACGCCCGCGACCTCGTAGCCACGCTCGGGTTTAATGCCGCGTCCAAAGACGGCAGCGAGCTCAAAGAGCATGCCCACCTGCGCCAGCGCCATAACGGGATAATCGGCGCCCGGCAAAAACACCAGTGCACCGGTCGCCATATTGGTGAGCGCGCACGAGGTGATGATACGGTTGGCCGCCGCGATGCGCATGAAGGCAAAGTTCGCCGCAAAAGCCGTTTCCTTGTCGGTGCGATCGAGAATCCAGCGGGCAAGCGTCTCGAGCAGATACGTCTTATCGATTGCCGCTACCACGCCGAGCATGGGCGTGGACTCCTCGATAAACGGCACCTCCACAGCAGACTCGGCAAGCACGCACACGGGCGCGCCGGCGATCACGAGCTCCTGCACGGCACTCTCCAAGCGGTCGGAACCACACGAGAGCACCAGCACCACATCGGTATCGGTCTTTGGAGCAATTCGCTCCTCCCCCAGACGCTCGACGCGCACAATGCCCGAGGTCGTCTGCGGCACAAAGGCGTCACGCACCGTCTCGGCCAGAAAGCGCGAGGCGGACGAATCCAGATAGACCGAGACGCGCACCGGCGTATCGGAATCCTTCTTAACGGACGCGCCCATCTTAAAAGCGCGGGTCAGCTTATCTACGGGAATTTTCATAGCAAACCCCTCCAGCGGTTACGCGGCGCCCGAACGATGCCGCCATATGGATTGTACGATACCCACCGTCAGCAGCTGAATCATCATCGAAGACGAACCGAAGCTAATAAACGGTAGCGGAATACCGGTAATCGGCATCATGCCGATGCACATGCCGATGTTTTCGAAAGTCTGGAACGCCCACATGCCAACGATGCCCACACACGAAAGACGCAAAAACAGCGACTCGCACTTAAAGGCGACGCGAATCGTCGAAAAGATCAGCAGCACGTAGAGGCACAGGAGCAAAAAGGAACCGCAAAAGCCAAAGGTCTCGGACAGGAAGGCGAAGACGAAGTCGGTGTGGAACTCAGGCAGAAAGCCGCCGGCCGACTGCGTCGCATGCCCCAGGCCCTTACCAAAGAAGCCGCCCGAGCCAACGGCGATAAGCGACTGCTGCAGGTTGTAGGCATCGTCCGAATCGGCATTATCGGGGTCGATAAAGACCGTCAGACGGTTCATCTGATACTGCTTGATGAGCACATCGTGGCCGAGCAACGAATCAAAGACCGAATCAAGCGCCAGGACGAGGGCCACCAGGCCCACGAGCAGGGCCAGGGTCGACAGCACCCATTCGCGGCGTGCACCGCTCATGCAGATGACGATGGCGCCCGAAACCAGCACGACCAGGCCCGAGCCCAGGTCACCCATGGCAACGACGGCCAAAAACGGAATGGACAGCATGCCGCAGAGCTTGACGTAGTCGCGAACGGTATCGATGCGACCGTTATACTGCGAGCCAAGCGTAGCAATAAAGAAGATGGTGATGAGCTTGGCAAGCTCAACCGGCTGGAACGTCAAGCCGATACCGGGAATCTTGATCCAGCCCGTCATGCCCAGACCGCCCGTATAGGACAGACCCGGAATCTTGGGCGAGAAGATCACGATCAGGTCGATGACGAGCAACGCCGTCGAGAAATTGGAAATACCGCGCAGGTCGGTTCGCCAGACGAGCACCGCCAGCACCGCTCCGATGCCAATTCCCAGCAAATGGCGCGAGAACGAAGCATCGGCCTTAAACTGCGAAGCCGACCAGATAATGATGGCACCGTAGGCGACGAGCGCCACAGTAGCCACGAGCACACCGATATGCACCTTTTGGCGAAACGTGCCGCGCGAGGCCGAAAGTTGCTTGTTGACGCGGTCCAGGCTGCTGCGAGAGCCGGTCTTGGTTGAACGGAACAGATCCGCCGGAGAAAAATCCATCGCAACCTCCTATCGAACCGAAGAATCGCCCGAGGCCGAAGAGGTATCGGGCTCGTCATAAATCACGCCGAGCACGTCGCGCACGACATGCATCGCGGTATCTGAGCCACCGCCGCCCTGCTCCAGGACGGTAGCGATGACATACTTGGGATCATCGGCCGGTGCATAGGCGCAGAACCACGCGTATTCGTCCTCGCCACTTTTCTCGCCCGTGCCCGACTTGCCGTATACCTGCGGCGTCAGGGTGCCAAAGTGCGCCGCCAGGGACGTCGATGCCGTGTAAATCACGTCGTGCATGCCGTTGCGAACAAGAGCCAAATCCGAATCGCTGTTGATCTTGGCCTCCAGGCGCTTCTTCTTGCCCTTGCCATTGTACTTATAGGCATCGCCGTCGCCATCGCGCGACACGGCAGACAAAAATACGTGAGGCACGTACTGTTTGCCGCCGTTGGCAAGACCCATATAGGCGCACGCCATCTGCAGGGGCGTCACCAGGATGTCGCCCTGGCCGATAGCAATGTTGGTCATATCGCCGGCATTCCACTTGCGGTCCTCGGCAGAGGCGTCGGTGAAGTATGACTCTTTCCACTCGGCATCGGGAATACGACCCGCGCCCTCACTCGGCAGATCGATACCGCAGGTCTTGCCTAGGCCCCAGCGACGAAAGACCTCCTGCAGGCCCTCGGGATGTTGCTCGTCATAAAAGAACGCCTTACCCATGTCGTAGAAGACGGGGTCGCACGAGTTGGCGATACCCGACTGCAGCGTCATGGTGCCGTGGCCAGACGTCAGCCAGCAGCGCTTGCCCCAAGCCTTGCCCAGACCCGTCCAATAACCCGTGCAGTTGGTTGTCTGCGTTGAAGTGTAGGTTCCAAACTCAAGACCGGCCAGTGCCGAGAGCGGCTTGATGGTCGAGGCCGACATGTACTGTCCGCTAATGGCGCGGTTGAGCAGCGGGTGCGAACCCTTGTCATCATTGAGCTCGGTCCACACGTCATTTGAGACGCCGCCGATAAAGACGGACGGATCGAACTTGGGCTGGCTCGCCATGCCCAGGATCTCGCCATTGTTGGGATCGAGACACACCACAGCGCCGTTGCCGGCATTGCTGTAGCCAGTGGTCTTGGCAAGCTCGATAGCGCTCGCCAGCGCCGTCTCACAGGCCTGTTGGATCTTAAGGTCGAGCGTGAGCTTAATGTCGGAGCCGGCCTTCGCGGGCACGGCGCCGGCCTGACCGGTCACATTGCCCGAGGCATCGACCTTGACGGTCTGCTCGCCACGAATACCCTGCAGCAGGTTTTCGTAGTAGCTCTCAACGCCCGCCTGGCCCACGATATCGCCCGACTGGTACGTAATCTTGCCAGCAGAAGCATCATCATCGCCAGAGGTTTTCTTATTCTGGGCCTCGAGCTGCTCGGAGGTAATGGTGCCGGTATAGCCCAAGATATGGCATGCCGTCTCGCCGTATGGATACTGGCGCTCGGTACGCTCGGCAATCTTGACGCCCGGGAACTCGCCGGCGTGTTCCTTGATATAGGCAACCGTAGAGCGACGGACGTCCGTCGCGATGGTATGCAGGCTCTGAGCGCCCTCTGTATTGTCCTGAATATTGCGAAGGACCGCCACATAAGGCATTCCAAGCACGTTGGCAAGATGGCGAACCAGAACCTCATCCTCGGCAAGGTCGCGGTAGGCCACGACAGCAAGTGAGGGACGGTTCTGGACAAGCGCCACGCCATTGCGGTCGAGGATGCGGCCGCGCACAGCGGGTGTGGTAACGGTGCGAGTCTGATTACTATTGGCCTGCTTCTCGTAATAGTCCGACGAGACCATCTGCATGCCCCACAGCTTGACGGCAAGTGCCGCAAACATCGCGCCCACACCCGTGGTGAGGATGGAAAAGCGGCCCTTAAAGGCGGTCGCCGCGGTATTGCCCTCGCCCTCGGTGGCGCGCGGGGCCGTTCCATGCTGTGTATCGTAGGTAAAACGGGAATCGCCTCGACGCATGATGACCAGCGCGACCACGATGGCCACAACCAGCACGATACCGGCGATAATAACCGTCATCTGGGAAGACATCTACGGGCCTCCCCTATTTGAGCTTGCGGGTCTTGGGCTTAAAGCGCATACCCGTCTGGCGTCCGCCACGTGCGGAGAATCCATAGCCGGACTGCGGCACGACGCCGGACATCAAAAACGGAATGGCAACCAGACCCGTCAGGATCGAGGACGGCAGCGCATGGCCGAAGATCGCCACGACAAAGCTCGTCTCCAAACCCATAAACAGCAAGATGATGCTGTAGATCACATTAATGACGAGCGCAAAGGCGCCCACGGTGACGCCGCGCGCACTCGGGGTACCGCCCGTCTGACCGACGGCGCTGTGCACCAGGGCAAAAGAACCCACGGTCAGCAGGAGCGACATAACGCCCACCGGCACGGCAGCGGACAGGTCATAAAACAAGCCGCTGCAAAAACCGCACACGACGGCACGGGTCGGGTCGCCCGAGAACACGCTTAGGCACACCAGGATAATCATGAAGTTGACGCGACCTCCCGCAATGGAGATCTGCGGTGCCAGGCCTGCCTGCAGCAGCACACACACAATGGCGGCGATTACAAACGTGCGGGAGCTCATCCCCTGCTCGTGTAGATCCATGGACATGCCCCCTATTCGCTCGAGCCAGAATCGGTCGTCTCGGACGTGTCAGAACTGTCATCCGAGCTCTCGTCCTTCGTCTTGGTCGCAGCATCGCGCGACGTTCCCTGCGGCGTGCTGTTGGCCGTGCTCACGTCCTCATCCGAGGCCGACTGTTCGTCGGTCAGCGAGGTGATGACCAGCACTTCCTCGTTGTTCTCGGCCGTGGTCTGAGCGCGCACCACAATGGTGTAGTACACGTCGTTTGCCGATTTCTCAACCGACGAGACGGTGCCAAGCGGAAGGCCCTTGGGGAACACGCCACCGATGCCAGAGGTCACGATGATATCGCCAACCTTAACATCGGAGTCGACGCTCACGTACTCAAGACGCAGCGTGCCGTCAGCCTGACCCTGCAGCATACCCTGGGCGCGCGTGTCCTGCACCATGGCGGACACGCCCGAGTTCTCGTCGCCAATCAGGCGCACGGTAGAGGTCTTGGCCGATACCTCGATAATCTGGCCGATAACACCGGCAGAACTCGTCACGGGCATGTTGATGGTAAGGCCGTCGGCAGAGCCCTTGTCGATGGTAACGGTCGAGGTCCAGGCATCGCCGGAGGCACCAACGATACGAGCTGCGGTCGATTTGAGGTTGTAGGTCGATTGCAGCCCGACCAGGCCCTCCAGGCGCTCGGCAGTCTTTTGAGCCTCAGAAAGCTCGGCGACCTTAGAGGTCAGCTCCTCATTTTGCTTCTTGAGCTCGTCGAGCGTGTCCTGCGACGCCGTTAGGTTAGAGAACACGTTGCCAATCGCATTGAAGGGAGCCGCCACAGCCGAGCCCACAAAGCGCACCGGAGAGGTAATCGTCGTTACGCCCGAACGCACGGCATGAATCGGCCCTGCCTCGCCCTCGCGGATGTAAAACGTGAGCAGCAACACCGAAATCAGGCTGAAAACAATCAACGGGCGCATACCCGTTGATTGTCGCTTGGTATTCAGATTTGTGGAGAAACCCGAAGATCGTGCCAAATGGAATCCACCTTTTGGAAATTAAGCATTGGTCTGGACGAAGCCGCCATCAAACGCATTGGCCTCGAGCACGCGGGCACAGCCGTTAACGACGTTATCGAGCGCCGTGGGGCTGACGTTGACCGAAACACCGGTCTCATCGCGCAGGCGCACGTCGAGACCGCGCAGCAGCGCGCCGCCACCAGTCAGCAAAATGCCGTAGTACATAAGGTCCGAGGCAAGATCGGGAGGCGTAGCGTCGAGTGCGTCCTTGACGGCCTTGGCCATCTCGTCGAGCGGCTTGTTGAGCGCGCGACGAATCTCCTCGCTCTCGATGCGCACGGTCTTGGGCAGACCGGTGATCACGTCGCGGCCGTTGACCTCGACGTCGAGCTCGTCCTTGAGCGGCACGGCGGAACCGACCTTGATCTTGATGTCCTCTGCCGTACGCTCGCCGATGGCAAGGTTGTAGGCATCGCGAACGTGCGTGAGGATGGCCTGATCGAACTCGTCGCCGGCAATACGGATGGACTGCGAGACGACGATGCCGCCCATAGCGATAACGGCAACCTCGGTGGTACCGCCACCGATGTCGATGACCATGGAGCCGGTGGGCTCCTCGACAGGCAGGTCGGCGCCGATAGCAGCAGCCATGGGCTCCTCGATCAGGTAGGCCTGGCGAGCGCCGGCCTGGATCGTAGCCTCAAAGACGGCACGCTTCTCGACCGACGTGACGCCGGAGGGAACGCAAACGACAACGCGCGGACGCGGGGTCCACGGATAGCGCTTCTCGGAAGCCTTGTCGATAAAGTAGCGAAGCATGGCCTCGGTAACATCGAAGTCGGCGATGACGCCGTCCTTCAGGGGACGAACGGCCACGATGTTGCCGGGCGTACGGCCGAGCATGCGCTTTGCCTCGATACCGACCGCCAGGATGCGCTCGTCGTTCTTGTCGATGGCGACAACAGAGGGCTCGCGAATGACAATGCCCTTGCCGCGCACGGAGACAAGCGTATTTGCGGTGCCGAGGTCGATGGCAAGATCGCCCGCATAGCTACCGAAGAACATATCCATCAAAGAAAACAACGCAACTCCTGATGTGTTGGATGATTGCTGGAAAACTACTAGCTCATGATACTAGCGCAAGCCCGGCACCTCACTTGCGGTGAAGCGCCGGGCAAAGCTAAATCCCATAAGGTCACTACTGGTTGTCAGCAGCCGAGAAATCCATATCGAGCGAGGAAACGGCCCAGCCGATATGATTGTCGGAGCGCACGAATTTGACGGTGTACTCCTGCTCGCCGCCCTTGGACAGCGAAGCCTTGACCTTGGCAGTCGTCTCGGTCATGGACTGATCCATGCCCTCGACGGACACGGTGGCGCCCTGCGGAATCGAGGAGATGATCATCGACTTGGCGTCCTCGGACAGGCTCGAGGCCAGGCAAGACTCGGCCTTTGCGGTGTCACCGTCGCCGGCAGCCTGGAACAGATCGGTGATAACCGACTCCTGCGAGGGGAAGCCAAAGCCGCGCGTGTAGGCAAAGCCCAGACCGCCCGCAGCAATCAAAATGAGCAGAAGCAGCACGATGAAGACTTTGAGACCCGTGTGGCGATGGCGACGACGGACCTTGGCCTGCTTACGATCCTGACGGTCCTGCTGGACCATCTCGGACTCTGACAGTGTAAAGAAGCCGGTGTCCGAGGGATCGGGCATAAACTGACCGGTCGCGCCCGTAGGATCGAGCGGATCGACGGCAGGAGCGTCCATCGCAGGCGCCGGAGCCGTGGCCATAGCCGTCTGGGCAGACAGCGCAGCAAGCGAATCGTGCACGCGGGCAAGCTCATCGGCCTGCTCGGAGGTAAGCTGGTAGATGCCATCGGCAGTAGCGGCGTTAAAGGCGTCGAGTGCGTCGGAGGGACGGCCGGCGGCAGAAAGCGCCTGACCCATGCCGGCGTTGAGCGCGCGCGTGTCGTCACGGGGACCGGCAAAGTCGATAGCCGTACGGTAGGTCTCCACGGCATCCGCCGGACGGCCGAGCTTAATGAAGCAACGACCGAGCTCGCCGAGTGCGGCGGCAGGAGCCGGATTGGCGCCGTCGATGGCAGCCTGACGGAAGGCAGTACCTGCGTTGGCATAATCGCCCGACTGGAACAGCGCATTGCCCAGGCCCAGATAGGCCTTGAACGGCGTGGCATAGGAAGCATCCTGCGTAGCAGCAGAGAACGCCTGGGCGGCCGTCGTGTAGTCGCCCACGGCGGCGAGCGCCTTGCCGCGGTTGGTGAGCAGCGCGCCGCGCTTGCCGTAGGTGCCGTCGTTGAGGGCGGCAGCATAAGCCTCGGCGGCCTCGGCATACATGCCCAGGTGCATCAAGGCGTTGCCACGAAGGTGATCGGCCTCGCCCATAATCTCATCGGGAGTCTTTGCCGCCCCAAGCATCTGGGCTGCAGCGGAAAAATCACCCGCGCGGTAAGCGGCGCGGCCCTGTTGGATCAGCTGGCTATTCAAGGAAGTCCCCTTTACTCGTGAACGATCTCGACATGGACGATCTCGTCGCCGGCACGCAGCTGCGAAATCACATCGAGACCCTCGACCGTGGTACCAAAGACGGTGTAACCGGAATCGAGGTTATGCTGGGCGCCCAGGCAGAAGTAGAACTGCGAACCCGCGGAATCGGGGTCCATGGAGCGTGCCATGGCAAGGGCACCATCGACATGGCTGTTGCGCGGATTGGTGGCAAACTCGCCCTTGATGCAGTAGCCGGGGCCACCGGTACCGGGCATGCCGTCGGGGCCCTCAAGACCAGCGGCGACGTCGGCGCCGGACATATCGCGGGTATTGGGGTCGCCGCCCTGAATGACAAAGCCGGGCACATAGCGATGGAACTTAAGTCCATCATAGAAACCCATCGTGGAAAGCTCGCAGAAGTTCGCGACATGAATGGGAGCGCCCTCGCCGTCAAACTTGACCTTGATGGTACCCTTCGACGTCTCGATTACGGCGCACTCGTCGCCGGCAAGCTGATACTCGGGCGTGTAGAGCTCTTTCTTAAAACCAAACATGTGGTTCCTTCCTCGTGCGTTTAAAGCATATTTGTACGAATTGTAGCAATAAGCACGGGCTTACATCAATTGCGCACGTAGGTTATGCCGACTATGGCGAACTAATTTTAGGAATGCTGCTGCGGCTTCCAAGAACCCACATTGGCGTCGTACTGGTTCAGCGCGCTGTTGCCGCCCTGCGCGATGGGCGCCAGGATCTCGCTTTGGTGGGAACTCATCGACTCGCCATCGGGAATGGCCAGCGAGATATCCCAGCTCTGGCAGATCACGTCGACACGCTCGTACATCCACTCGGCAAGCTGCTTTAAGTGGGCGATGTCGTCCGCATAGACCGTATCGTCCTGATACTTAAGGTTGTTAAGCTCATCTTGCGTCTTTTTGATCTGGTCGCGCAGGGCGTAGGCACTCTGCGACAACTCCTGACGGGTGGACAGCGGCGTTCGGAGATAGCCGTTGTTAAAGGAATCGATGACCTCGCCGATCTGATCCTCGTCACCGTAGGACACGATAGTCTGATACAGACCGTCGAGCCTGGTATAGAGCTGATCATCGGTGAGCACGGTTTCCTCCTGGACCACCTCGGCAGCATCGTCCTGCTTGGTATCGTCCTCAGTCGCCTCGCCCTTTTGGCGCGTAGGGAAGGTCGTCTGCGCGGCCTGGCCAAACTGGTCATAGAAGCCAGGCATGACACCCATGGGATCGGCCGTCACGAACCAATAGGCACCGCCGCAAACGACGGCAAGGACCGCGATGACGATGAGCGGCTTGGGGATATGACGCTTGTGCTTGTGATAGGCGTCCTCGTCGGGATGCACCTTGCGCTTGGGTTTTTGAGCATCGTCATGCAGGGAAACGGGCGTGGGAATATCGACCTTGGGGATACCGAAATCCTTATCGAAAGCCGGCAACACGCAGGTCTCGTTAGGATCGGCGGCGTCCGAAAGCACCGCGGCTGCCGAGGCGGGCGCATGCGGCACCTCGGTATCGATCTGCTCTTGCGTTAGGCGCGGAAAGCCCGCCGTGCGGCCCGCTGCCAGGTCGGATGCGGCCGCGTCCTCGGAGAGGATACCCGGAGCGGGGCGTCCGCATTTGGGGCACGTACGATCATGCGGAGAAAGACGGGCACCGCAGCCCTCGCAGAACACGAACTCGGTGTGCTCGGGACCATCGCCCGGACCCACATAGGCGTTGCAGTAGGGGCAGAACGAGGCGCCGTCCTCGATAGTCTTAAGGCAATGCGGGCAGATCACGGCATCCTCTTTTCGAAGCAATTCAAACAATCGAGGTTAGAGCATAACATCGCCACGGCCCCACAGGAGCAAGGCACCAATTCAACATCGGCAGGGCGCGTAGTTACTTCTTCTTTTTGCTTGGCATCGAGACTTTGATGCCTTGGGCGGACTTGGTCACACGAGAGCGCTTAGCTCCGGTACTCTTCTTTTTCTTGGGCTGGGCCTGGCCCACGCCCTCGAGTGCGCGGGCCTCGGCCTCGCGAGCGGTGCGATCTTCGCGGCGCTGCGCCATGTCGGCGGCGACGCGCTTGGCAAAACGCTCGGCCGTCGAACCCGTCGAGCTCACCTTGCCGCCACCGCGACCCAGGCGGACGTGCACACCGCGGCCAAAACCAGTTGCGGCATGACGACGACGCGGCTTGAGCGAATCCATCATCGTGGCGAGCTTAAAGAACACCGAGCAGGTAAAGACCACGATGACAGCCAAGATAACCATCTGGCCCATCGACAGGTTGGCAATAGACAGCAGCCCCGGGAATCCGATAACGCCCACCAGGATGCCGGCGACTACAAACACAAAGAGCACCACACGTAAGGGCGTGAGAGGCTGCGAGATGCGCCAGATCAGGCTGACGCTCGCCGCGCACGACGTAAGCAGACACATCGTAGACAGCGTGAGCTGGCTAAAGCCAAACACGCGCGCCACAAAGATATCGAGCGCCGCAGCCAGAATGACCGCAATCGACGCCGGCAGTGCACGCTTGAGTACATTCGTCAAAAACGCACCCTTCACGCGAGCATTGTTGGGCTCCAGGCCCAACACAAAGCCCGGCGCGCCGATGCAAAAGAAGTTGATGAGTGTCATCTGGATGGGCTCGAAGGGGTACGGCGGCAGCGCAATGCACAGCGCCGCCAGCCCCATCGAGAACAGCGTCTTGGTCAGGAACAGCGAGGCCGAACGCTGCAGGTTGTTGATGGAGCGACGGCCCTCGGCCACCACGGCGGGCATCGAGGCAAAGTCGTTGTCGACGAGTACGATCTCGGCCACATTACGCGCGGCATCGGAGCCGGCCGCCATGGCGACGGAGCAGTCGGCTTCCTTGAGCGCCAGCACATCGTTGACGCCGTCGCCCG
Organism: uncultured Collinsella sp.; assembly: GCA_902490565.1. Lineage (GTDB taxonomy): Bacteria > Actinomycetota > Coriobacteriia > Coriobacteriales > Coriobacteriaceae > Collinsella. The sequence goes on from CABUEK010000002.1 coordinate 119,920, forward strand.
TCATGGCCACGGTGTGCTCGCGGCGCTTGAGCGCCTGCACGAGCTCGCGCTTCTGCTGCGGGGTCACACGACCAAAGACATGGTAGCGGTCCACTGCGGCATCGAGCTTGGCAGGCGTATCGAGCGTCGTGGCGTCCACATAAGCGTCCGCCCCCGGCACGCCCACCACGCGCGCGATCGACGACACCGTACGCGGGTCGTCGCCACTGATCACGTTGAGGGTCACACCCTGCTCGTTAAAGTAGCCGATGGTCTCGGCCGCCGAGGTACGAATCTCGTCGCGGATGGTCACAAAGCCCACGGGCTCGGCCTCGCCCACCATATCGCCATCGGGTGTAAAGCCGTCCACGCGCGCCACCACGAGCACGCGGCAGGTATCGGCAAGCTCGGCGACACGGTTCTCGACCTGCGAAAACACATGCTCCGAAAGCACAAACTGCGCGGCGCCCATCACATAGGAGCCCTGCGCAAACGAAGCGCCACTCCATTTTTTAGACGACGAGAACGGAATGACCGACAGCGGCTCAGACACCTCGACCGGGCGATCGGCGTAATAGTTGAGCAGCGCCTGGCAGGTCTCGTTGGCATCGGCCGAAGTCGCACGTGCCACGTTAGCCAGCGCAAAATCGAGCACTGTGGTATCGACGGGAACAGCCGCCTCGTCCGAGTCCACGCCAAAGCCAACACCCTCAACAGGCAGCGGGTAGGTGCCCTCGACCTCCATGCGGCCCGACGTGATGGTGCCCGTCTTGTCCAGGCACAGTACATCGACGCGAGCGAGCGTCTCGATGCAGTAGAGCTGCTGCGCCAGCACCTTGCGGCGGGCCAGGCGCACCGTGGCGATGGCGAGCACCGACGAGGTCAGCAGCACCAGGCCTTGCGGGATCATGCCCAGCAGGGCGCCCACCGTGGACAGCAGCGCCGACGAAGGCACATGACCAGCCAACAGCTCGGAGAAGCACCACGAAAGCGCGCTATCGCCCGGGGTTCCCGCTGCATCCCACAGCTCGCTCACGCTCGAGGCAAACAACGCCAAACCGAGCGGGATCATGATGATGCTCGCAAAGCGCACGATGGCGTTCAGCGCGTTCATGATCTCGGAATTGACCTTTTTGACGTACTTGGCCTCGTTATTAATTTTGGCCACGTAGTTGTCGGCGCCGACATGGATCACGCGGGCGCGCAGCAGGCCCGAGTCGATAAAGCTGCCGCTCATGAGCTCGGAACCGGGCTGCTTCTTAATAAGGTCGCTCTCGCCCGTCAGCAGGCTCTCGTTCACGAGCGCCTCGCCGGAAACCACCACGGCGTCAGCGGGAATCTGGTCGCCGCGCCCCAGGCGGATGATGTCGTCGAGCACGATCTGGTCCAAGTCGAGCTCCACCTCGGCACCGTCGCGCACCGCGATGGCCTTCTTAGAGGTCAGCAGCGTGAGCTTATCGACCATCTTCTTGGACCGCATGGACTGGATGACGCCAATAGCGGTATTGAGGAACACCACGAACAGGAACGTCAAATTCTTAAACGAACCGGTCAAAATGACCAGGAACGCCAAGATCACGTTGATCAAATTGAACAGCGTGCAGAGGTTCTCGATGATGAGCTCTTTGACCGACTTGGTCTTGAGCTCCATGTTGCGGTTGATCTTACCGGCGGCGATGCGCTCCTCGACCTCGGCGGTCGAGAGTCCGCGCTCGATATCCGTTGCTGCCATACCACGTCCCATCACGTCGCGTCGGTATAAGAAAAACCGCCCGGACCATGCGAGGTTCGGACGGTCTCACGTTCGATGGTGCCCCATGTTGGATTCGAACCAACGGCCTTCTGCTCCGGAGGCAGACGCTCTAATCCCCTGAGCTAATAGGGCCAACGTTTGGCATTATACCCAAGTACACCACGGGCTATCAAAATAAAAGAAAAAGCTTTGCAATTCCGAGGAAGACGCGGCTCAACGGCCCACTTTAGAAGGCAAAAGCGAGTCAGATAGTATAAACTCTCATGCACCATATGTACACGGCTCGCGATGCGGGCCGTTTTTGCAAGGGTTATCCATCGAGGTGAGAGGCACACCATGATTGCAATTTTAAAAGAGAGCGCCAGCGACGAGGCCGTCAGCCATATCGTCAGCTGGATTGAGAAAAAGGGCCTGAAAACCGATGTCTCGCGCGGCGAGAATGAGACGATCATCGGCCTGGTGGGCGATACGACCAAGATCGACCCATTCCTGCTCGAGTCCATGGATGTCGTCGAGCGCGTGCAGCGCGTCTCCGAGCCGTTCAAGCGCGCCAACCGCAAGTTCCACCCCGAGGACTCCGTCATCGACTGCGGCCACGGCGTCAAGATCGGCGGCGATCAGTTCCAGGTCATCGCCGGCCCGTGCTCCGTCGAGGGCGAGAACCTCATCCGCATCGCCCGCCGCGTGAAGGCCGCCGGTGCCACGATGCTGCGCGGCGGTGCCTACAAGCCCCGCACTTCCCCGTACGCCTACCAGGGCATGGGCCCCGCCGGTCTGGACCTGCTGTGCGAGGCGTCTGCCGAGCTCGACATGCCGATCGTCACCGAGATCATGGACCCGCGCGACGTGCAGGTCTTCCTGGACAAGAAGATCGACGTCATGCAGATCGGCGCCCGCAACGCCCAGAACTTCCCTCTGCTCAAAGAGGTCGGCAAGACCAAGACTCCGATCTTGCTTAAGCGCGGCATGTCCGGCACGATCGATGAGCTGCTCATGGCCGCCGAGTACATCATGAGCGAGGGCAACGACAACGTCATCCTGTGCGAGCGCGGCATCCGCACCTTCGAGACCCGCACCCGCAACACCTTCGACCTCAATGCCGTGCCGGTGCTGCACCACCTGTCGCACCTGCCCGTCGTCGCCGACCCCAGCCACGCCACCGGCTACACCCGCTACGTTGAGCCCATGGCGCTCGCCGCGACCGCCTGCGGTGCCAACGGCCTAGAGATCGAGGTCCACGACGAGCCCAGCCGCGCATGGTCCGACGGCGCTCAGGCCCTCACCCCCGATCAGTTCGACGACACCATGCGCCGCATCCGAGCCATTCGCGAGGTTGTCTGCCATGAGACCATGGAGTAGCCCATGGGTACAGTGAGAAACGCGCGCGTTAACCAGGGCGGCCCCAAGTGCGCCGGCATCGTCGGCCTGGGCCTCATCGGCGGCAGCTTTGCCCGCGGCTATGCGCAGGCGGGCGTCCGCGTGCTGGCCTGGGACCCCGATGACGATGTCATGACGGCCGCCAGCATGGGCACTGTCGCCGGAGAGCTTAACGACAAGACGCTCGGCGAATGCGACATCATCGTCCTTGCCTGCTATCCCGAGGCATGCATCGAGTGGCTCGAGGCGCACGCCCAGGCGCTCGCCGACGCCACCGACACCGAGGCCATCATGGGCCCCGTGGTGATCGACACGGTGGGCGTCAAGGGCATCGTGTGCGAGCGCGCCTTTGAGCTAGCCCGCGAGCACGGCTTTTACTTTGTGGGCGCGCACCCCATGGCGGGCACGCAGTACTCGGGCTATGCGCACTCCCGCGCCGACCTGTTCCAGGGCGCCCCGCTCGTGCTCGTACCGCCCGCGGTGGACGATGCGCTCAAACTGGAGCTTTTGGGCCAGGTGCGCGAGATGGTACGCCCCTTGGGCTTTGGCAAGTTCAGCGTGACCAGCGCCGCCGAGCACGACCGCGTCATCGCCTTTACGAGCCAGCTCGCGCACGTCGTCTCCAACGCCTATGTTAAGAGCCCGACCGCTCAGGTCCACCACGGCTTTTCGGCCGGTAGCTACCGCGATCTCACCCGCGTGGCGCACCTCAACCCGCAAATGTGGTCCGAGCTCATGATCGACGACGCCGACGCGCTCGCCTTCGAGATCGACCATCTGATCGAATCGCTTGGCGCCTACAGCCGCGCGCTCAAGGACCGCGACCAGCGCTATCTGGAGAATCTCCTTGCCGAGGGCGACCGCATTAAGCGCGCACTCGACGACGAGGCCTCCCACTAGACCACCCATCACGCCAGGTCGAAAGGACCGAAGCTTATGGCGATTACCATCGATATCGACACTGCACGCCCCTACCAGGTGCATGTTGGCACGTTTTTGCTGGAGCAGGCGGGGCCGCTCGTGCGCGCCACCGCCGGCGGCACCAAGGCCGTCATCGTGACGGACACCAACGTGGGCCCGCTCTACCAGATGCCCGTTAAGCAGAGCCTGGAGGCGTCAGGCTACGAGGTGAGCATCTGCACCTTCGAGGCCGGCGAGGCCCATAAGCGCGCTGAGACCTACGTTGCCATTTTGGAGTTTGTGGCCGAGCGCGAGCTTTCGCGCTCCGACGTGATCGTGGCACTCGGCGGCGGTGTCGTGGGCGACATGGCGGGCTTTGTGGCCGCCACCTACATGCGCGGCTGCAAGTTTGTGCAGATCCCGACGAGCCTGCTCGCCATGGTGGATTCGTCGGTGGGCGGCAAGACCGCCATAGACCTGGCTGCCGGCAAGAACCTGGCCGGCGCCTTTTGGCAGCCGAGCGTGGTTATCGCCGACGTGGGGTGCCTGGCCACCCTCACGCCCGAGCAGTTCGCCGATGGCTGCGGCGAGGTCGTCAAGCACGCCGTGATCGCCGACCCGGAGCTTTTCGCCGAACTGGAGAAGACCCCGCTCACGCTGGAGCTGCTCAACCGCGATGTGGCCCGCGTAGCGCTCATCATCGCCCGCAATATCGACATCAAGCGCGCCGTGGTCGTCGCCGACGAGCGCGAAACCAACCAGCGTAAGCTCCTCAATTTTGGACATAGCGCCGGGCACGCCGTCGAGGCCTGCGAGCACTTTGAGCTCGGACACGGCAACTGCGTTTCAATCGGCATGGGCATCATCACGCGCGCCGCGGCCCTGCACGGCATCTGCGACGCCGAGCTGCCGGGCCGCATCGAGGAGCTCTGCGCACGCCACGGTCTCAAGACCCGCTGCGAGCTTTCGGCCGACGCCGTCTTTGCCGAAGCACTGCACGATAAAAAGCGCGCCGGTGACACGATTGACCTGGTAATTCCGCACGGCATTGGCCGTTGCAGCATCGACCGCACGCCGCTTTCCACCTTCCACGATTTAATTGCCGAGGGCCTCGGCCAGAAGGGAGACGCTTCCGCATGCTAGCCCGCATCACCCCGTCCCCGCTCAAGGGCACCGTTCCCGCCATCGCGTCCAAGTCGATGGCGCATCGCCTCATCATCTGCGCTGCGCTTGCCAACGGCGAGACACACGTCACCTGCAATACCACCTGCGCCGACATCGAGGCTACGGTGCGTTGCCTTACGGCCCTGGGTGCTCGCATCGAGACCGTCGAGGACGGCTTCCAGGTCCACCCCACCATGAAGAGTGTTGAGTTTGGCCTGCTCAAGGCCCTTGCCGGCGGCACGCTTGACTGCGGCGAAAGTGGATCCACGCTCCGCTTTATGCTGCCTGTCGCCTGCGCGCTGGGTGCGGATGCCACCTTCGTAGGCCAGGGCCGCCTGGGCGCCCGCCCGCTCTCCCCGCTCTCGGACGAGATCATCGCCGCCGGCTGCGACCTACAGGGTCTGGGCGGTTTTCCGCTCAAGACGAGCGGACGCATGCGCCCGGGCACCTTTGTGCTTCCGGGCAACGTGAGCTCGCAGTATATCTCCGGCCTGCTGCTGGCAGCCCCGCTGCTGGCCCAGCCCTCCTGCGTGCAGGTAACCGGCCTCATTGAGAGCCGTCCCTACATCAACCTGACGATCCAGGCCATGAAGGCCTTTGGCGTCGAGGTCAACGTCGAGCGTATTCCGGCCAAGGACGGCCAGCCCGAAGTCACGAACTTCCGCGTGAGCAGCGGCTCGTACCGCACGCCCGGCAGCGTAGCCGTCGAGGGCGACTGGTCCAACGCCGCCTTTTGGCTGTGCGCCGGCGCTATCGGCGCCGACCCCATCACCGTGGAGGGCGTATCCCTGAGCTCCGCGCAGGGCGACCGAAACGTGCTCGCCGCGCTTTCGCGCTTTGGCGCCCGCATCGTGCGCTCCACCAACGCCGCCACCGTGAAGTCCGACAAGCTCGCCGGCTTTGAGATGAGCGCCCACGACATTCCTGACCTGGTGCCCGTCATCTCGGCCGTAGCCTCGCTGGCGCAGGGCCGCACCTTTATCCGCGATTGCGCCCGTCTGCGCATCAAGGAATCCGACCGCCTGGTCACGACCACCCGCGAGCTCACCGCGCTGGGCGCGCAGGTGCGCATTGCCAGCGATGACCTCATCATCAAGGGTGTCGATGCCTTCACCGGCGGCGAAGTCGATTCGCACAACGACCATCGCATCGCCATGATGGCCGCGATCGCCGCGAGCCGCGCCACCGGCGAGGTCGTGATCCACGGCGCCGAGGCCGTCAACAAGTCCTATCCCGATTTCTTCGACCACTACCGCCTGCTGGGCGGCAAGGTCACACTCGAGGAGGAATAGCATGTCCTCGACCTTTGGCAACGTCTTGCACTTAAGCATCTTCGGCCAGTCGCACTCCCCCGCCATCGGCTGCTCCCTCGATGGCATCCCGGCGGGCATCGCTGTTGACCAGGAGCGGCTGCAGGCCTTCCTTGACCGTCGTGCCCCCGGTCGCGACGAGACCGCGACCAAACGCCGCGAGGCCGACGCCGCCCACATCATCGCCGGTGTGGTCGATGGACATACCACGGGAGCACCCATCGCCGCGATTATCGAGAACACCAACACGCGCTCAAAGGACTATTCCGAGCTGCGCCGCAAGCCCCGCCCCGGACACGCGGATTTTCCGGCGCGCGTGAAGTATCACAACATGCACGAGGTCGCCGGCGGTGGGCATTTCTCTGGCCGCCTAACGGCACCCCTGTGCATTGCCGGCGGCATTGCGCTGCAGGCACTCGAGGCCCGCGGCATTAACGTGATGGCGCACGTCGCGCAGATCGGCGGCATCTCCGACCTGCCGATGGACGACATGGTCTATCGCGAGGCCGACCGCAAGGCGATCCTTACGAACGATCTTCCTTGCATTGACGCCGCCGCAGCCGGCCGCATGCGCGAGGAGATCCTAGCCGCACGCGACGAACTCGACAGCATCGGCGGCATCGTGGAGTGCGGCATTTATGGGCTTCCCGCGGGCATCGGCGACCCCATGTTTGACGGCATCGAGAACCGCATCGCGCAAATCGCGTTTGGCATTCCCGCCGTAAAGGGCGTGGAGTTTGGCATGGGCTTTGCCGTGGCCGCCATGCGCGGCAGCGAGAACAATGATCCGTATCGCATCGATGCCGAGACCGGCGAGATCAAGGTCGAGTCCAACAACGCCGGCGGCATCCTGGGCGGTATTTCGACCGGCGCGCCCGTCATGTGGCGCATGGCCGTAAAGCCGACGCCCTCCATTGGCCGCGAGCAGCAGACGGTGGACATGGACGCTATGGAAAATGCCGGGCTCTCGGTCCACGGCCGCCACGATCCCTGCATCGTCCCCCGAGCTGTCCCCGTAGCCGAGGCAGCCGCCGCTCTTGCCATCTGGGACGCCCTCCTCGAAGACGCCGCCCAGCGCTAACTACCCACCCCTCAACATCCCCCGACACGTGAAAGGGGTCTCCATGGACCTTGCTGACATCCGCCAGGCCATCGATGGCATCGACACCACGCTCCTCAACAGCTTTGTCGAGCGCATGGACATTGCCACCGAGGTCGCCAAGTCAAAAATCGAGATGGGCAAGGCCGTCTTCGACCCCGCCCGTGAGCGCTCCAAGCTCAACAACCTCGCCAGCCGCGCGCCCGAGCGCTACGAGGCGCAGACCATCACCCTGTTCCGTCTCCTCATGAGCATGAGCAAGGCCGAGCAGCAGCGCTACATCAACGAGCTCAAGGGCATCACCGTCTCGCAAAAGGCCCACGCCACGGCTGCAGCCTCCGACACGGCCTTCCCTCAAACGGCTACCGTTGCCTGCCAGGGCGTGGAAGGTGCCTATAGCCAGATCGCCGCGTGCAAACTCTTCGACGTGCCCGACATCGCGTTCTTCGAGACCTTCGAGGGCGTCATGCGCGCCGTGCGCGACGGCTTCTGCGAGTTTGGCGTGCTGCCCATCGAGAACTCCACCGCCGGCTCGGTTAACGCCGTCTACGACCTGCTCGCCCAGTTCGATTTCCATATCGTGCGCTCGCTGCGTCTCAAGATCGACCACAATCTGCTCGTCAAACCCGGCACCAAGCTCGCCGACGTGCACGAGGTCTATAGCCACGGCCAGGCTATCGCCCAGTGCGCCGGCTTTATCGAAGCCCACGACCTGCACGCCACCAAATACCCCAACACGGCCATGTCGGCCGAGATGGTCGCCAGCTCCGAACGCACCGATGTTGCCGCGATCGCATCGCGCAGCTGCGCCGCACTCTACGGCCTGGAGGTACTGGAGCCCAACATCCAGGACTCGGACAACAACTACACGCGCTTTGTCGTCATCAGCCGCGAGCCACGCGTCTACCCCGGCGCCAACCGCACCTCGCTCATGATTACCACGGCCAACGAGCCGGGCGCACTCTATCGCGTACTCGAGCGCTTCTACGCGCTCAATATCAACCTCATCAAGCTCGAGAGCCGCCCCATCCCCGGGCACGACTTTGAGTTTATGTTCTATTTTGACCTGGACTGCCCCTTTGGCAGCAAGGCCCTCGATGACCTGCTCGATTCCATCGACGACGTGTGCGAGAGCTTCACCTACTTTGGCAGCTACACGGAGGTGCTCTAGATGACCGATACCGCCGCAACCCGCCCCTACGGCGTGCTGGGCCGCGTGCTGGGCCACAGCTACACCCCGACCATCTACAAGGAGCTCGCGGGGCTCGAATACGTGCGTTTTGAGCGTGAGCCCGAGGACCTCCAGGCTTTTATGACGGGTGACGAATGGGAGGGCACCAACGTGACCATCCCCTACAAGCGCGCCGTCATGGAATACCTGGACGAGCTGAGTCCACTCGCCGAGCGTATGGGAAACGTCAACACCATCACGCGCCTGCCCGACGGCCGCCTGCGCGGCGACAACACCGACTACTTCGGCTTTCAGTGCCTAGTCGAGGAGCTGGGCGTTGAGGTCGCCAGCAAAAAGGCCCTCGTGCTTGGCGCCACCGGTGGTGCCGGCACCACGGCAAGCATGGTGCTCGGCGACCTGGGCGCCACCGTGGTGCCCGTGGGCCGCACGAGCGAGGTCAACTACGACAACATCGCGCAGCAGTCCGACGCCGCGTTGCTCGTCAACTGTACGCCTGCCGGTATGTTCCCCCACTGCCCCGACGCGCCTTGCACGCTCGAGGGGCTCGATGTGCTCGAGGGCGTCATCGACATTGTCTACAACCCTGCACGCACGGGACTCATGCTCGAGGCCGAGCGCCGCGGCATCCCCTGCATCGGCGGCCTGCTGATGCTCGTGGCCCAGGCGGCGCAAGCCGTTGAGCGCTACACCGGCCAGGTCACTTCGCGTGAGCGCATTCTGGACGTAACGGAGCGCCTGTCACGCCGCGAACAGAACATCGCGCTGATCGGTATGCCGGGCTCGGGCAAGACCCGCGTGGGTGAGCAGATCGCCCTGCTCACCGGACGCGAGCACATCGACTTGGATCGTGCGCTCGAGGAGCGCCTGGGCATGCCCTGCGCCGACTTTATCGTCGGGCGCGGCGAGGCGGCCTTCCGCGAGCAGGAAACGGCGGCTCTAGCCGACATCTCCAAGCGCAGCGGACTTGTGCTTTCCACCGGCGGCGGCGTGGTCACGCGCGACGAGAACTATCAGCTGCTGCACCAGAACAGCCAGATTGTGATGCTCAACCGCAAGCTCGACGAGCTCGCCCACAAGGGCCGCCCCATCACGGCGCGCGATGGCATCGACAAGCTCGCCGAGCAGCGCATGCCGCGCTACCGCTCCTGGGCCGACTACATCATCGACTCACGCGACTGCGCCGCCAACACCGCCCAAGCCCTCCTCGACACCCTCCCATCCGCTCTCTAATCAAAACCACCACAAAGGGGACGGGCACCTTTGTGGTGGTTTTCCAATCGCAAAGGAAGCAACCATGAAAGCACTCGTCATCAACGGCCCCAACCTCAACATGCTCGGCATTCGCGAGCCGGGCATCTATGGCAGCGACAACTACGACCACCTGGTCCAGATTTGCCAGGAGGCAGGCGCCGCGCAGGGCTTTGACGAGGTCGAGGTCTTCCAGTCCAACCACGAAGGCAGCATCGTCGACAAGATCCAGGAGGCCTACGGCAAGGTCGACGGCATCGTCATCAACCCGGCGGCTTACACGCACACGAGCGTCGCGATCCTCGACGCCCTCAAGGCCGTCGCCATCCCCGCCGTGGAGGTCCACATAAGCGCCGTCGAGACCCGCGAGGACTTCCGCCAGGTAAGCTACGCCCGCCTGGCCTGCTTCGCCACCATCACCGGCGAAGGCCTGCAGGGCTACGCTCACGCGATGGAGCTGTTGAGGGAACGTCTCGAAAAGTAAAATGCCAACCCCAACGAACAGTAGCGGCTTGCTCGCGCTCGGCTCCAGCAGCATACAAGACAAAAAAGCCCAGACCACCAAGCGGTCTGGGCTTAATAAACGATGGTGCTCCATGGCGGATTCGAACCGTCGACCTTGGGATTAGAAGTCCCCTGCTCTATCCAACTGAGCTAATGGAGCAAATAACCGCACGCCCAAGCAAGCGCAAGCCTGTCAGGCGCAAGTAATTATAACCTAGTTGAACTGCTCGCGGTACGCCTTGCAGACCTCATCAACCGGGCCGTCCATGCGAAGGTCGCCCTTCTCAATCCAAACGGCGCGCTGGCAGATGCGCTCAACCTGCTCCATGGAGTGCGAAACGAACAGAACCGTCACGTCGCCGCTCTGGATAAAGTGCTGAATACGCGCCTCGCACTTTTGCTGGAAGAACACATCGCCGACGGACAGCGTCTCGTCAACGATCAGAATATCGGGCTCGGTGATCGTCGCGATTGCAAAGGCGATACGCGCCACCATGCCCGAGGAGAAGTTCTTAAGCGGCATGTCGACAAAGTTCTGCAGCTCAGCGAACTCGATAATGCCGTCAAAGTTGGCGTCGATGAACTCCTTGGTGTAGCCGAGCAGGGCACCGTTCAGATAGATGTTCTCGCGGGCGGTCAGCTCGGGGTCAAAGCCGGCGCCAAGCTCAATCAGCGGCGCGATGTTACCGTGCACCTTAACGCTGCCCTCACTGGGCTCAAGCACGCCAGCGATGATCTTGAGCATCGTAGACTTGCCGGAACCATTGGTGCCGACCAGACCCACAACTTCGCCGCGATGAATATCGAACGAGATGTGCTTAAGCGCCCGAAACTCCTCAAAGAACAGCTCGTGCTTGGCAAGCTTAATGAAGTACTCCTTGAGGTTCGTCAATGACTCAGACGCCATGTTAAAGATCATGGTAACGTCGTCGACCTCGACAGCCAGAGGCTGCTCGCTGTAATCAACAACAGATTCAGTCATCACAGCACTCCTTAGATGTAGAGGATGAACTTGCGCTCGGACTTATGGAACACGGTGTAGCCAATAACAAGCGCAAGGACCGCCCAAGCGACGCACATACCAAACGTCATAAGCGAGGGCGTAGTCTGGAACAGGAAGATATCACGCATAAACTGCAGATAGTTGTACATGGGGTTCGCATACACCAAGATCCGAACGATATGCGGCATCTTCACAACAAAGTCGGTCGTCCAGAAAATAGGCGTGATGTAAGTCCAAGCCGTAATGACAACGCTCCACAGATGCATAACGTCGCGGAAGAAGACCGTAAGGGCCGAGAGCATCATGCCCAGACCCATGCAGAAGCACATAAGCAGCAGCAGGCAGACCGGCAGCAGAATCAGATGCCAAGAAGGCATAACGCGGAACCACAGCATAACGATGGCAACGGCGACCAGCGAGAAGGCAAAGTTAACCAGCGAGAAGAGCACCTTCTGTACTGGGAAGACCCAGCGGTGCACCTTAACCTTCTTGAGCAGCGGAGCAGCACCCACGATCGACGTCAGGGCCTGGTTCGTGGACTCGGACATGACGGCAAAGGTGACGTTACCAACGATTAAGTACAGCGGGTACATCTCGGGCGTAATTGAGCCGTTGCGGCCCTGGGCAAAAATTGTCGAGAACACGATGGCCATGACGATCATCATCAGCAGCGGGTTGAGCACCGACCATGCGACGCCCAGAACGCTACGGCGATACTTGATCTTAAAATCCTTGGTAACGAGCTGACGAAGGATAAACGCGTCCTTCTCAAATTCGTTCTTAGCAAACGTCGCAGGCAGACTGCGAGTTTCTTGTTGCTTTGTCTGATCCGACACGGATGCAACTCCTTTACTCGTAATCGTTGACAAACGAACAGTATAGACCCGACGGCCATGCAAACGATTCGCGCAACAAAACTGGAGAACTAACCCACATCTTAGGATGCCAAGCCCAAACGGCTATACTTTCATGAATTGAATGATTAAGGAGCATTGAGTGAATTCTGAATCCATCGCCGTCATCATCCCCTGCTACAACGAAGCCCTCACGATCGGCAAAGTCATCGACGACTTTCACCGCGAGCTTCCGCAAGCGACGGTCTATGTCTATGACAACAACTCGTCGGACGACACCTCGCACATCGCCACCGAGCACGGCGCCACGGTCCGCTTTGAGCCCCGTCAGGGAAAGGGCAACGTGTGCCGCCAGATGTTTCGCGACATCGACGCCGATTGCTACCTGATGGTCGACGGAGACGACACCTACCCCGCCGAGGCGGCCAAAGCCCTCTGCGAGCCCATCCTCAACGGCACGGCCGATATGACCGTAGGCGACCGCCTTTCCAACGGCACCTACGCCGAGGAAAACAAGCGTGCTTTCCACGGCTTTGGCAACAATCTGGTCCGCGCCATGATCAAGTGGATCTATGGCTACAGCTTCGATGACGTCATGACCGGCTACCGCGCCATGAGCCGTCCTTTCATCAAAACCTTCCCCGTGCTTTCCGAGGGCTTCCAGATCGAAACCGAGCTCTCAATCCACGCCGTCGACCACCGCTGGCGCATCAAAGATGTGCCCATCGAGTACCGCGACCGTCCGGAAGGCTCCGAGTCTAAGCTCAATACAGTAAGCGACGGCATTAAAGTCGTTGCGATGATCGGCACGCTGTTCAAGGACTACCGCCCGCTGAAGTTCTTCAGCCTGGTTGCGCTTCTGTTTGCGGTGATCGGCCTCGCCCTGGGCATGCCCATCGTTGTCGAGTATTTCCAGACCGGCCTCGTCCCGCGCTTCCCCACCGCCATGCTCGCCGCGTCGTTTATGTTCCTGTGCGGTCTGAGCCTTGCGACCGGCTTCATCCTCGATTCCGTGGCAAAGGTCGAAAAAAAGCAGTGGGAGGTCAACGTGTACAGCAAATACGCCTACGACGACCAGCCCGGCCACCCTACTTCCAAGCCAAGCGAGAGGTAGATCTTCCGCAAAATACTATTGGCACCACTGCGTAGATAGCCACCAACAAGAAAAGCCGCCGTTAACAAGCGGCGGCTTTTGCTCTCGAAAAGTTAATAGCGGCTAGAGCGTCTTGAGGTACTCCCCCAGCTCTTCCTCCCAGTCGGGCATGTGGAACCCGACCGACTCGAGCCTGGACAGGTCGAGCGCGGAGTGGACCGGGCGCGGGGCGATGGGGCCCGCGGCGTTCGCGTAGTAGTCGGCGGTCGACACCGGCACGACCTTGTCGCCGTTGCCGTTGGCGGCATCGAAGACGGCGCGGGCGATGTCCGCCCAGGACCTCACGGCACCGGAGCCGGTGCAGTCGTAGGTGCCGTAGGGGGCCTTCGCGTCCAGTACGTGGAAGATGGCCGCGGCCATGTCGCGCGTGAAGGTCAGGCGGCCCAGCTGGTCGTCCACCACGGTGACCTTGTCCAGCTTGTCGTCCGGGTCGGCGACGCGGTCGGACAGCCCCTTCATGGTCTTGACGAAGTTGTGCCCCTCGCCGATGACCCAGGAGCTGCGCATGATGTAGTGGCGCGGGCAGCCGGCCACGGCGATGTCGCCGGCGGCCTTGGTCTGGCCGTAGACGGACAGCGGGCTGAGGGGCTCCTCCTCGGTATGGACCTCGGCGGTGCCGTCGAAGACGTAGTCGCTGGACACGTGGACGAGCGTGATCCCGTGCCCGGCGCAGGTGCGGGCGAGCAGGGCCGGGCCGGTCGCGTTGGCCTTCCAGGCGGTCACGCGGCCCTCGGGGGCCTCCGCCTTATCCACGGCCGTGTAGGCGCCGCAGTTGATGACGGTGCCGTAGAGCGACCAGTCGTATTCGGAGTAGGCGTCCGGGTCGGACATGTCGAAGGTGTCGATGTCGCAGAAGTCGAAGTCCTTCGCCACGCCGCGCTCCTCGGCGAGCGCGCGCACCGCATGGCCCAGCTGGCCGTTGCAGCCGGTGACGAGCGTCCTCTTGGGCGCCATGGGGACGACGTCCTTGAGCATCGGGTGGTTGAGATCGGCCTCGGAGACGGTGGCCTGGTCCAGCGGGATCGGCCACTCGATGGCGAGCTCCGGGTCGGCGAGGTTCACGAAGGTGTAGGTCCTCTTCAGCTCCAGCGACCAGTGGGCGTCCACCAGGTACGTGTAGGCGGTGCCGTCCTCGAGCGCCTGGAAGGAGTTGCCCACGCCGCGCGGGACGTAGATGGCCCTGGACGGGTCCAGGGTGCAGGTGAATACCTTGCCGTAGGTGGCGCTGCCCTCGCGCAGGTCCACCCAGGCGCCGAAGACGCTGCCGCGGGCCACCGAGATGAACTTGTCCCAGGGCTCGGCGTGGATGCCGCGGGTGACGCCGCGGCTGTCGTTGTAGGAGACGTTGTTCTGGACGACGCGGAGGTCGGGGATCCCGAGCGCGCACATCTTGGCGCGCTGCCAGTTCTCCTTGAACCAG
>CABUEK010000003.1:0-127308 GCA_902490565.1 uncultured Collinsella sp.
CACGAGCGGGGGCTCCTGTCGTTTCCGTGCCCCTGGATTGGGTCATAGTGTCTGACTTATGCTCAACCTGCGACGTTTCCATTATTGATATAAAGGCCAGGTTTGTTTGAACCAAAAAGGGGAAGTTGCGGTGGAATAGTTCCCGTTTGGCCGTCTTGAGGGGTTAAACGGGAACTATTTCACCGCAACTTATCGATGGCGTGTTTGGTTGGTGCCTGTTGATGGCCTGGGCTTTGGGAAGGGTCTGCTCCGTTATAATCGCCTAGAACATTAAATGGAAACGGGACGGGAGCCATATATGCGCCAGGGTTTCGACAACGCGAAGTATATCGAGCTGCAGGCCGCTCATATTAAGGAGCGCATCTCGCAGTTTGGCGGCAAGCTGTATTTGGAGTTTGGCGGCAAGCTGTTTGACGACTATCACGCGAGCCGCGTGCTGCCGGGTTTTGAGCCGGACAGCAAGTTTCGCATGCTCAAGAGCATTGCAGACGACGTCGAGGTCATCATCGCCATTAACGCGAACCACATCGAGAAGAACAAGGCTCGCGGTGACCTGGGCATTACCTATGACGAGGACGTCTTGCGCCTGGTCGACCTGTTCCGCGGCAATGGTTTTGCTGTCGCGGCCGTGGTCATCACCCAGTATGCAGGCCAGCCCGCCGCTGACGTCTTCCGTAATCGCCTAAACGCGCTCGGCATTCCCGCCAAGCTGCACTATCCCATCGAGGGCTATCCCCACGACGTCGACCTGATCGTGTCCGACGACGGCTACGGCAAGAACGAGTTTGTCGAGACCACCCGTCCGCTCGTTGTGGTCACCGCGCCGGGTCCTGGCTCGGGTAAGCTCGCCACCTGCCTGTCGCAGCTCTATCACGAGCACAAACACGGCACCGCTGCCGGCTACGCCAAGTTCGAGACCTTCCCGGTCTGGAACCTTCCCCTCACGCATCCGGTCAACATCGCCTATGAGGCCGCCACGGCAGATCTCGACGACGCCAACATCATCGACTCCTTTCACTTGGAGGCCTATAACAAGACTACGGTCAACTACAACCGCGACGTCGAGGCCTTCCCGGTGGTCCGTGCCCTGATGGAAAAGATTCTGGGGGAGAGCCCCTACCAGAGCCCCACGGACATGGGCGTCAATATGGTCGGCTTTGCCATCACCGATGACGATGCCTGTCGCGATGCCTCCAAGATGGAGATCGTCCGCCGCTACTTTGCTGCGGTCGAGGCCGTGCGCCGCACCGGTGTGGGCGATGAGCAGGTTGATCGTCTCAAGCTCATTATGAAAAAGGCCGGTATCGACAAGAATTACTCGCCGGCACGCTCGGCCGCTCTTACCAGGGAACAGCTGACGGGTGGCCCTGTAGGCGCCATGGTCATGCCCGACGGCTCCGTGGTGACCGGCAAGACTTCTACGCGCCTGGGCGCCGCGAGCTCGCTGATCATGAACGCCCTCAAGCACGTCTCGGGCGTTGACCTTGAGCTCGAGGTCATCAGCGACGAGGCGATCGAGCCTATCAGCAAGCTCAAGACGCATTTCCTGGGTAGCAAGAACCCGCGCCTCCACACCGACGAGACGCTTATGGCGCTCTCGATCACCTCGGCAACGAGCGAGACGGCGGCCCGCGTCCTTTCGGGCCTGGAGCAGCTGCGCGGCTGCGATGCCTTCTTTAGCGTGATCATCTCGCCGACGGACGAGACGGTGTTGCGCAAGCTTGGCATCAACGTGTGCTGTGAACCCAAGTTTGAACGCCGTGGTTTCTTCCACCGCTAAGCCTGGATTAATTGGTCTGAAAGGGGCGCATCGGATATACATTCGGTGTGCCCCTTTTATCAACAAAGCTACCGTTTAACCTAAAAATAGCCCGTTTACCTGCCTATAAGCGATTTGGGCGGTATACAATAACCCTAACTGTTTCATCCTTTTGCGGGGATGCCGCATGATGGATGTTGCCGGCCATCATGGGGTGTGCCGGTCGCGCACGGTGCAGGTGATGCCCGTGCTCGGTTTGAGGAGGCTGCCATGGCTGGCAAGGGTCGTGCGAGTGTCAACGATATGAAGCGTGTCGAGGTGCAGGTGCTGATGGAGATCGCACAGCTGTCCGAAGACAACGGCGGATTTTATGGCTTTTCGCGCAAGACGCTTGCCGAGCGTGTGGGGGTGTCTCCGTATCGCGCCCGCGCGGCAATTGAACGCTTGGAATCCGAAGACATCATTGAGGTCGTCTCGCGCTACAGCGAAGACGGCGGCCAGCTCGCAAATGGTATTTGTCTCACGGAGCGTGGCGAATGGTATCTAGAGGGCATCCGTGCCGGTATGCTCGTGCAGGACTTGATCAAGGACGAAGTTGCCGATCGATAATAGCGTACATTCATAGTGGAAGCGACGCCGCCTGGGCAACCGGACGGCGTTTTGTTTCGAGATGGAGAAATGCGATTGCGCGTAAGAAAAAATGCGTGCGGCGCGCGTCGCGAGTATTACAATGAAGACCCGTAAGATGTGTATGGACAACTTCTACGGGAAGCGCAGGTAACTCAATATGACCAAGCATGTGTTCGTGACCGGCGGCGTGGTTTCGTCTCTGGGCAAGGGTATTACCGCGGCCTCGCTGGGCCGTCTGCTCAAGTCGCGCGGCTACAAGGTAACGATGCAAAAGGCCGACCCGTATCTGAACGTCGACCCCGGCACCATGAGCCCGTTCCAGCATGGTGAGGTCTTTGTGACCGAGGACGGCTACGAGTCCGATCTGGACCTGGGCCACTACGAGCGCTTTATTGACGAGAACCTGACCCGCGATTCCAACTTTACGACTGGTGCCATCTATAAGAGCCTGATCGCCCGTGAACGTCGCGGTGACTTTTTGGGCGGCACCGTGCAGGTGATTCCGCACGTCACGAACGCCATTAAGGAAAAGTTCCGTCGTATTGAGGAGCAGACCGGCTCCGACGTGGTCATCACTGAGCTGGGCGGCACTATCGGCGACATTGAGTCGCAGCCGTTTGTCGAGGCCATTCGCCAGTATCGCAAGGAGGCCGGCCCCGAGAACGTCTGCTACATCCACGTGTCGCTCGTTCCCTATATCGCCGCCGCCCACGAGGTCAAGACCAAGCCGACGCAGCACTCCGTCAAGGAGCTCCGCAGCTTTGGTATCCAGCCCGATATTATCGTTCTGCGCTCCGACCACCATATCGACGATGCCATCCGCGGCAAGATCGCAAGCTTCTGCGACGTCGACACCGACTGTGTCTTTACCAACGAGGACTGCGCGAGCATCTACGATGTTCCGCAGTTGCTTGCCGAGCAGGACTTTGACCTGCGCATTTGCGAGCGCCTGGGTCTGGACCCGCGTGAGCGCGACATGAGCGAGTGGAACGAGTTCCTGCGCAAGCAGAACCATGCCAACCATCACGCCGACAAGGTGAAGATCGCCGTCGTGGGCAAGTACACGCAGCTGCCCGATGCCTACCTGTCGGTTATCGAGGCCCTGCACCACGCGGGCGTGTTCTACGATCGCCACGTTGACGTGCAGCTGGTCGATGGCGAGAGCCTCGACGAGCAGAACGTCTCCGAGGTCCTGGGTGACGCCTCGGGCATCTTGGTCCCTGGCGGCTTTGGCAAGCGCGCCCTGGAGGGCAAGATCCTCGCGGCCGAGTTCGCCCGCGAGCACAAGATTCCGTATCTGGGCATTTGCCTGGGTATGCAGGTGGCCGTGTGCGAATTTGCCCGCAACGTCGTCGGCCTTGCCGGCGCCAGCTCTTCCGAGTTCGATCCGGATGGCCCGTATAGTGTCATCGACCTGATGAGCTCGCAGGAGGACGTGACCGAGAAGGGCGGCACCATGCGTCTGGGTGCCTATCCGTGCAAGCTTGCTGCCGATTCCCTCGCGCGCGAGGCCTATGGCGAGGAGCTCGTCTACGAGCGTCACCGTCACCGTTTTGAGTTCAACAACGCCTTCCGTGACCAGCTCGAGGACGCCGGTCTGGTTATCTCGGGTCTTTCGCCCGACGAGCGTCTGGTCGAGATGGTCGAGCTGCCGCGCGACGTGCATCCGTGGTATGTGGCCACCCAGGCTCATCCCGAGTTCAAGAGCCGTCCGA
Organism: uncultured Collinsella sp.; assembly: GCA_902490565.1. GTDB lineage: Bacteria > Actinomycetota > Coriobacteriia > Coriobacteriales > Coriobacteriaceae > Collinsella. Next base: position 4,105 of record CABUEK010000003.1, read on the forward strand.
CCAACCCGCAGCCGCTGTTCCGCGAGTTCGTACGCGCTTCGATCGGCCAGCACGAGGGTGTCGACCGTCTGCAGGTGACGCCCATGAACCTCGCTACGGACTAAGGGTGCCGGCGAACCAGGAACATACCGAAGCTACTCCCTCGTCGCTCGCTGTGGCGGCGGGGGAGTATCTCGATTACCTCGCGGTCGAGCGGGGCTTGGCGCGCAATACGATTGCGGCCTACCGTCGTGACCTGACGACGTACTGCGCCTATCTGGAGCGGGCTGGCATTGCGTCTTTTGAAGATGTGAGCCGTCAGGCCGTGGAGGGCTTTGTTGCCGATCGCCGCGACGGAGGCTATTCCGACGCCTCGGTGGAGCGTGCGCTTGCTGCCGTGAAGGGCCTGCATGCCTTTTTGGTGCGCGATGGGGCCGTGGCCCAAAACCCGACGGCGGCGTTGCGCCTACCCAAAAAGGCAGATCGCCTGCCGGAATACCTTTCGGTGGAAGATGTCTTGGCACTGCTCGATCAAGACTTTCCCGAGGGCGAGATGGGACTGCGCGATCGTGCCATCTTGGAAGTGCTTTACGGTTGCGGCTTGCGCGTGAGTGAGCTGGTTGGGCTCGATGTGGGCGATATCCATATCGATGACGGGTTTGTCCTGGTGCGCGGTAAGGGCTCCAAGGAGCGTCTGGCCCCGTTGGTGGGAAGCGCGGCGCGTGCCCTGACACGCTATATAGGTGACGGGCGCACTCTCCTGGCCGCCCATGCTCACGGGACGGAGACCTCGGCGGTCTTTTTAAATAAGAACGGACGTCGCCTGTCGCGCCAGGCCGTGCATGCGATATGCGAGCGGTATGGGCGCCAGGTGGGGCTGGTTGGGCTCCATCCCCACACCCTGCGCCACTCCTTTGCCACCCACATGCTCGCGGGCGGTGCCGACCTGCGTGTGCTGCAGGAGATTTTGGGCCATGCCGATATTTCGACCACGCAGGTCTACACGCATGTCGACCGCACGCAACTGACCGAGGTCTATCTGGCGGCGCATCCGTTGGCACATCGCTAGCACCTCGCTGACCTGCATATTTATAAATATTAAAGGGGACGGGCCCCAGATTGCCGAGACGCACTTTTGCGCGCATGGGCAATCTGGGGCCCACCCCATTTTTCGCCAGACACCGACGCGGTGGTGGGCCGTGTGTGCCGTGGGTGGGGGAGTTTGGGGGCGATGTGAACGACGTGTAAAGGGACGTAAAAATCGCCTCAAGGTCAACTTGAAGGTTGAGGTTCGCGGGCGTGGTTCTACAGGTGGCATCCCGCCTTTGCTGTAAACACAACATATTGTGTTTTCGAACATATGCTCGGGGGTGTTTTACAACATATTGGGGGTGGAGTGGTGGGGTGGGGTGGGGGAAGGGGTGGGGAAAGGTGTTGAAAAATGGGGCGGTTCCCCATATTATTGATGACGTCGACAGGCGGGGGGGTTCCCCGCGTACGTGCCATCTGAGTAACCGAGGGGAGGGCGCACATGGGAATGACGGGTGCATACGAGCGCAATCTCGATGCAAAAGGTCGTCTATCCCTGCCTGCACCCCTTCGTGAGGAGCTTGGAGAGCACGTTCGCGTGTTCAAAGCCCTGGATGTCGATGCTCTGTACGTGTTCTCTGCCGAGGCCTTCGATAAGTGGGTCGAAGGACTCTTCGCGGGTCGTGAGGGCCACGAGGGTTTTAACCCGCGTGACATCAACGACCAGAAGCTCATGAGGGCGATCAACAAGCGCACCACGTCGATGGATGTGGACAGCGCAGGTCGTATCGGTCTTTCTGAGTCTCTCCGCAAGCAGGCGAACCTCGACCGCGAGGTCACGGTTGTGGGCAACTACGACCACCTTGAGGTTTGGGACCGCGCTACGGCCGATGAGGACGATGATGACGAGGCCCTGCTGGACCTCTTCTTCTCGTAAGGGCAAGGCACGAGTAACGGATGGAGCGTGGGATCTTGACACAAGAATATCGGCATGAACCTGTCATGCTCGGCGAAGTGCTTGAGTCGCTGCAGCTAAAGAGCGGCTCCGTCGTCTGCGACTGCACCCTTGGCGGTGCCGGCCATTCGGTAAAGATGGCCGCGCAGGTGGGGGAGACCGGCCTTTTGCTCGGCGTCGATCAGGACGACATGGCCCTCGAGGCCGCTGGCGCCCGTCTGGACCGCGAGGTTCCCGGCGTACCGCACCAGCTGCTGAAGGGCAACTTCGGCGACTTGGACGAGCTGCTTTGCTCGGCCGAGGTGCCCGGGGTCGATGGCTTCCTGTTCGACTTGGGCGTTTCGTCGCCGCAACTCGATATCCCTGGCAGGGGCTTTTCGTACAACGAGGACGCCCCATTGGACATGCGGATGGATCCGGGTAACAACACCTTAAACGCAGCTGAGGTCATCAACACCTATAACGAACACGACCTCGCCCGGATTCTACGCGTCTATGGCGAAGAGAAGTTCGCCTCGCAGATCGCACGTGAGATCGTGCGCCGCCGCGAGCATGAACCGATCGAAACCACTGGTCAGTTTGTCGAGATCATCAAGGCTGGTATCCCCGCTGCCGCCCGTCGGCATGGCGGACACCCGGCCAAGAAAAGTTTCCAGGCCATTCGCATCGAGGTCAATCACGAACTCGATGCGCTCGAGCGAGGGCTTGACGCCGCCACAAGGTGGCTCAACCCGGGCGGACGCATCTGCGTCATCTCGTATCACTCGCTCGAGGACCGTATCGTAAAGAACCACTTTAAGGAGATGAGCCAGGGGTGCACGTGTCCGCCGGAGATTCCGGTGTGCGTGTGCGGCAACGTGCCGATACTCAAGGTCATCACCCGCAAACCCCTGGTTGCCCAACCCGATGAGGTTGCGCGCAACCCTCGGGCGAGATCAGCCAAGATCCGCGTGGCACAGCGTCTGTAGACGCGACCGCGCGATATTGGACCTCCCGCTCGTACCACAAACGAAGCTTAAACACACTACCAACGTACTCGGGATGGGAGGCGGCATATCATGGGCTACAACACCTCAAACGCAGCACTCGCCTATGATATGAACGCCATGCCCGCCTATCGTGAGGCACCGCAGGCTCCCGCTGCTCCCCGCGAGCAGCGCACGCCGCGCTTTGATGTCTACACGGGCGCGGGCCGTCAGGCAAACCAGGCGGTAAGCCCGGTTTTCATGAGCGTTCTTAAAACGTTTTGCATCATTGCGGCCATCTTCATGACGATCGGTGTCGCCCGTGTGGCGCTCGCCGGCGTTACGGCCCAGGTGCTCAACAGCAACGCCGCGCTTACCAACACGCTCGAGAAGGCGACCGATGAGAGCTCCGACCTGGAGGTCATGCATTCGGTCTATGGTGCCGACACGCGCATTCGCGACCTTGCGGGTGCTTATGGCATGGTGGAGCCCAGCGAGAGCGTTACACTTGATTTTTCGCAGGATGCAGCCGCGGGCGCTAGCTCGACCGCGACCGCTCAGTAACAAGACGGTAGCTGAGTATGACAAATGACTATCGCCGCGGCTCCGACGGGGGTCGCGGTTCTGGACGTCCCTCATCGCGGGGACGTTCTGGTTATCAAGGAACGGGTCGGCCATCTTACAACGCGAGGCCGTCCTATGGCAACGACCCTGCGTCGCGTCTCCGTGGCTCGAGCGGCCCTCAAATGCATAACACCAGACCGCGCAAGAGCTCGTCGACCGAATGGCTCACGGGCACGCCGCTGCCCCGCCGCAAGGCCGTCATGGGCTTTATCGGGTTTGGCTTGGGTTTGGGCGTCCTTCGCCTTGCTGACTATCAAATCGTGGAAGCCGATAAGTTGCGCGACCGCGCCGATGCACGTCGCTTGCTTGCGCAGACGCTGTATGCCAAGCGCGGTACCATCTACGACCGTAACGGCAACGTGCTGACGTCGTCGGTCGAATGCCGCAACATCGCCGTGAATCCTCAGCTTATCGAGGACGTTGACAAGACGGTATCGGCGCTGGTCAAAGCTACGGGAATCGATAAAAAGACCTGTCGCGAGCTCGTTGAGTCGGATGGCACCTGGGTGTATATCAAACGTCAGGTGGACGAGGACGATGTCGCGGCGCTGGAGAAGAAGAACCTGCCAGGCGTGCTCTTTGAACAGGCCATGAAGCGCGTGTACCCCTACGGCAACCTGGCATCGCAGGTGCTTGGCGTGGTAAACGTGGACAACGACGGTCTGACGGGCCTCGAAAAACAGTACAACAAGCTTTTGACCGGAACGAACGGTTCGCTGGTGCGCGAGCGGGCGAGGGACGGTAGCTATATTGCGGGCGGCGCCTATAAGAAGGTTGCCGCGGTGGACGGCGTGGACATCGTGACGACGCTCGATGTCAATATCCAGCGTGCCGCCGAGGACGCCCTGGCCGAGGCGGTCGAAAAGACCAAGGCCAAGAATGGCTCGGCCCTGGTCACCGATCCCACGACGGGCGAGATTCTGGCGGCATGCTCGTATCCGACATATGACCAGACCGATCTGGAAAACGCCAAGACCGAGGACATGAACTTGCGCCTGGTTACCGATGCCTACGAGCCCGGCTCGGTCTTTAAGACGCTCGTGGCCGGTGCCGGCTTCGACTTGGGCGCCGTGCGTTCGAGCACGTCGTTTGAGGTGCCGGCGAGCATCAAGGTTGGCGACGACACCGTTACCGACGCCGACAAGCGCGACTACACCATGACCATGGACGTGCGCGAGATGATGCGCCGTTCGTCCAATGTGGGCTTTGTCCTGGTGGGACGCAAGATCGGTGCCGATGATTTTGCCACTTATGTGGACAAGTGGGGTATCGGCCATAGCTCCGGTGTCGATTTTCCGGGTGAGAGTCTGGGCATCGTCAAGGAGCGCGACCAGTACGACGGCGCCACGCTGGGCTCGATGAGCTTTGGCCAGGCGCTGTCCGTCTCGCCGATCGAGGTCGCACGTGCCGTGGGCGGCATCGCGAACGGCGGCGTGATGATGACGCCGCACTTCTATAAGTCCAGCAAGGGCGATGAGAAGGACTGGGGCGAAGGCGAGCGTGCGATTTCGGAGGACGCTGCCGCCCAGGTGACATCGTGCATGCAGACGGTCGTGTCCGAAGGCACGGGCGTTGGCGGTGCGGTCGATGGCTATGACGTGGCGGGCAAGACCGGTACGGCCGAGCGTGCTGACGAGAACGGCGGTTACCTCAAGGAGAACTACATGTCGTCCTTTATGGGCTTTGCGCCGGCACAGTCGCCCAAGGTGCTGTGCTATATCACACTCGATGGAACGCCGAGCGGCTCGGATGCCGCCGCGGTGCCATTCCAGTCCATTATGGCCAACGCGCTCGACGTGCTGGGTATCCCGCGCACGAAGTAGGGGGGTTACAATCTTTGGGGCGTGGTTTGTTGTCCCATATGAGGGTGTTCACATGCCCTGCACCACGCATGTGCGGCGCTGGGATACAATACGCCGATAGCATTATTAGGTTTACAGGGGAGCTGCAATGATAGAGATCGCCGTCAACAACCTCGCGGCCGCAACAGGGGCCCGAACCGTGACGGGAGAAGCCGATCGGGTATGCCGCGGGTGCGTTATCGACTCGCGCCAGGTCGAGGAAGGGACGATTTTCGTCGCCTTTCCCGGTGAAAACGTCGACGGCAATGATTTTGCTTCCCGTGCCGTCCAGTCGGGTGCCGGCGCCGTCGTGATGACGCGTGAGCCCGAGGCCGAGCTGGTCTCGCTGGCGCAGGACAAGGGGTGCGCCATCCTGCTGACCGATGATCCCGAGGAGTTTCTGCTGCGTTTGGCGCACACGTATCGCCTGGAGCTTGGCTGCCTGGTCGTTGGCATTACCGGTTCCATCGGCAAGACGACGACCAAGGACGTGCTCGCCGCCGTGCTCGCCAAGCGCTATCGTGTCTGGGCCACCAAGGGCAATTTCAATAACCTGATCGGCATGCCGCTCACGGTGCTTTCCGCTCCGGCCGATACCGAGGTCCTGGTGCTCGAGATGGGCATGAACCATTTCCACGAGATTGAGCGCCTGTCCCAGTCCGCCAATCCCAACCTTGCCATCGTGAGCAAGATTGGTACCTCCCACATCGGCATTTTGGGCAGCCGCGAGAACATCGCCCGCGCTAAGGCCGAGATTGTCCAGGGTATGTGCGCCGCCGGCGACTTCTTGCCGCTGCTGGTTTTGGGCGGTGAGGACGACTTTACGCCGTTCATTCGCGATACGTTCGCCCAGCCTGCTGGTATCGATGTGATGCTGGCCGGCGTCTCGGACGATGATGAGGTCCGTGCCCGCGACATTCGTGTTGATGACGAGGGCCGTCCGGTCTTTACGCTCGATTTTGGCCAGGGTGAGACGACCGATACCATGCTTGCCATCCCCGGCGTGCAGTCCGTCCCAAATGCCGTTAAGGCCGCCGCAGTTGCCTATCGCCTGGGCGTGACGCCCGAGCAGATCGATGCTGCCTTTAGGGGCCTCACGATCACCGGACACCGCCAGGAGATCAAGCGCGCCAAGAGCGGTGCCCGCGTCATCGACGATTCCTATAACGCCAGCGCCGAATCCATGGCTGCTGGTCTCGATCTGCTGTGCTCGCTTTCGTGCACGGGGTCTCGCATGGCGATCCTGGGCGAGATGGGCGAGATGGGCGATGAGGCTCCTCGCATGCATGAGCTCGTGGGCGCCTATGCCGCCGCCAAGAAGCTCGACATGCTGGCGTGCGTGGGTGGTGAGCTGGCCCAGCTTATGGCCGATGCCGCGCGCATGATGGGCATGGACGAGGACCGCATCCAGGTGTTCTCCGATTATCAGCAGGTGCTCGACCGCATGGGCGGCGCGCTTGAAAAACATGATGTTGTACTGGTCAAGGGTTCCCGCTTTGTTGAGCTCGACCGCTTTGTGGAAGGTGTGTGCTAGCCCATGTTCGGCAATCCCTCGTATCCAACGTATCAGGCTTTTTTGGGGCTTGGCATCGCCGCTGCCATTGCGCTGCTGCTCATGCCGTGGTGGATCAAGCTACTTAAGGTCGAGGGTATCGGCCAGCAGGTTCGTGCCGACGGCCCCAAGCGTCATTTGGTTAAGCAGGGAACGCCCACCATGGGTGGCGTTGTCATTCTCGTCGCGATTTCGCTGACCTGCCTGCTGATGGGCAAGCTCACCACCGAGCTCGTGCTCGTGCTGCTCGCCACGCTGGCGACCGGCGTGCTGGGCCTGATCGACGACCTGACCTCCGTTACGCATGGGCGCTCGCTCGGTCTGACGCCTCATGCCAAGATGATCGGCCTAACCATTATCTGTGTCACCTTTACGGTACTTGCCGTTAACTGGTGCGGCGTCGCCCCCGAGATTCGTTTTCCCGGCGGCCTGACGATTGACCTTGGCGTGCTTTCGACCACCATCTGCGGCCTTTCGTTCCCGTGGCTCTACATTGTCTTTTGCTGGCTGATGATCGCCGGTCTTTCTAATGCCGTGAACCTGACCGATGGCCTTGACGGTCTTGCTGGCGGCACCTCCATGATTGCCATGCTCGCCATGGCTGCCATGGCGTTTTTGCACGGAGACGTGAACCTGTCCATCTTCTGCACCGCGTGTGCCGGTGCCTGCTTGGGCTTTCTGTGGTTCAACTGCTATCCGGCGAGCATCTTTATGGGCGATACCGGCTCGCTTGCCCTGGGCGCCGCGTTTGCCTGCACGTCCATCATGACCAACACCGAGGTCGTCTCCCTCATCATCGGCGGCCTGTTTATCGTTGAGACCCTGTCGGTCATGATTCAGGTTGTCTATTTCCACTTTACGCACAAGCGCGTCTTCCTTATGGCGCCCATCCATCATCATTTCGAAAAGAAGGGCTGGGCCGAGACCAAGGTCGTCATCCGTTTTTGGATTATCGCTGCGGCCTTTGGTGCCGTTGGCCTTGCTCTGTTCTTCCAGTTGGGATAGTGGTCTTTCATGCCTCTTGCTGATGTCTTTAGCCTGCTCGTTTTGGGTCAGGGCAAATCCGGTCTCGATGTCGCCCGCTGGGCGCTGGCGCATCCCGAGCGCGTGAGCGCCGTTACCGTGTATGGCGGCGGCACCTCTGAGCCCAATGACGCCACGCGTGCGCTCGAGGCTGCTGGTGCGGCGTTTGTCTATGGGACCGAACAGGTCGAGGGCGTCTATGACGTATGCGTGACGTGCCCGGGCATCTCGGAGTTCTCGGGCTTCTTTAAGGCCGGGCGCGAGCATGCCGCCCAGATTATGGGTGAGCCCGAGTTTGCCTATCGCCTGTCACCCGATAACTGGATTGCCATCACGGGCACCAACGGCAAGACGACCACCACGTCGCTGACTGATTATCTGCTCAAGGCTGCCGGCGAGGCCAGTGTAGCTGTCGGCAACATCGGCGAGCCGCCGGTCAACGAGATTGACGGCCGAGCCCATAACGAGTGGTTTGTGGCCGAGCTCTCGAGCTATCAGATTGCTACGACCACCGAGCTCCACCCCCGCGTGGCGGTGCTGCTCAACATCACTCCCGACCACTTGGGCTGGCATAAGAGCCATAAGAACTACGCGCTTGCCAAGATTAAACTGTTTGCCAATATGGTCGATGACGATCTGGTGGTTGTCGACGTCGAAGACGCCGGCATTCACGAGTTCGATGAGTACATCTACACGCCGGGTCGTCGCATCTGCAAGGTTGCCTTTGACGAGCCTGAGGGCGAGGATGCCGCCTTTGTGCGCGATGGCAAGATGATCGTGCGCCTGAAGGGCGTCGAGACCCCGCTCATCGCTACATCCGAGCTCAAGATCTCGGGCCATCACAATGTTATCAATGCCCTGTGCGCTGCCACGGCTGCCCTGGCAGTCGGTGCCGATGTCGATGGCGTCTGCCGCGGTCTGGCCTCGTTCCAGCCGCTCGAGCACCGCGTGGAGCCGTGTGGCGAGATTGACGGCGTGCGCTACGTCAACGATTCCAAGGCGACCAACACCGATGCGGTCGAGAAGGCACTGACGGCATTTCCCGATGACGACGTGATCTTGCTGCTCGGCGGCCACGATAAGGGCACGCCGCTCACGGACTTCGCACGCGTTGTTATGGATAACGTACGCTCGGTCGTCTGCTTTGGCGATGCGCGCGAGCGCTTCACCGCCGCTATGGACGAGGCCGATGTCGATGGCGATGTGGATATCGCCCAGGCGGATGACCTGCGCGATGCCGTGGACGTCGCCCGTTCGCTGTCGAGCCGTGGTGACGTGATCTTACTTTCTCCTGCCTGTTCTTCGTTCGATGAGTTCTCGGGCTATGAGGAGCGCGGCCGCGTGTTTAAGGACTATGTGGCCCAGCTTGCCGCTGCGGCGAAATCGCAAATGGAATAGGGGTTGCCGGTGAGAGAGGAGAGCCCCCGACAAGGTATGAGGAGGCCCGACTCGGACCGTGCTTCCTCGCGGCGCAGCACACCGCGTTCCGGTCGCGGCGGGCAGACGTTTAGCGAACGCTATATTGCCGGCGTTCCCGCCCGTATCATGCGCCCCCGTTTGATATTCATGGCCTGCCTGTTTACCTTGGTGTGCTTTGGCCTGCTGATGGTGTACTCGGCGTCTTCGGTCGAGGCGCTGCACGAGAATGGCTCGGCGACGTTTTATCTGTTTCGACAAGCCGCGTTTGCCGGAGTTGGCGTGCTGGCTATGGTTGCCATCGTGCGCATCTTGCCGGACAGTTGGTTTGGGGAAGACGTGCTCAGGATCTTCCTCATCGGCATGATGGGGCTACTGCTTCTGGTGTTCTTGGTGGGCAGCGGCAGCCGTGGCGCCACGCGCTGGCTCAACATCGCCGGTATTCAGTTCCAGCCTTCCGAGTTTTTAAAGCCATTTGCCATTGCGTATTCGGCCATCATGCTTGATCGTTTCTTTTCGCCCGGTGGCAACATCAACGAATTCCTTCGCAAGATGGGCATCTACTTGGGCATTTCGCTCTTTCTGATCTTTATCCAGCCCGATTTCGGTACTGTCCTGATCATCCTGTTGACCCTCATGTGCATGGCGTTGTTTGCGGGTCTCGACCCCAGATTTATCATCGGCGTGCTAATCTTCGGCATTCTCGTGATCGTGATTGCGCTTGTTGCAGAGCCGTACCGTATGGTGCGTATTCAGGTTGCCTTGAACCCTTGGGCCGACGAGTATGGTGACGGCTATCAGGCCACGCTTGCCATCATGGCCTTTGCCTCGGGCGGTCTGTTCGGCCGTGGCATCGGCAACTCAACCATGAAGTACTCGTATCTGCCCGAGGCGCACAATGACTACATCCTGGCCATCATTGGCGAGGAAGTCGGTTTTGTCGGAACCGTGCTGTTCTTCTTGGTGTTTGCGATGCTGGTCTACTCGGCGTTTCGCATTGCCGAGCAGGCGACCGATCGTCGGGGCGCGCTTATGGCGTCTGGCTCCGCGGTCATTCTCGCGGTGCAGTTTTTGATTAATGCGCTTGGCATCCTCAACGTGTTTCCCATGACGGGCAAACCGTTGCCGTTTATTAGCTACGGCGGTTCGTCGATTATTGTGTCGCTTATGCTTGCCGGGTTGATCCTGCGCGTTTCGTACGAGAGCGCCCGTCGCGATGAGTACGACCGTCGCCGCGAGAGCTTTGCCGTTATGGATGAGAGTACCGCCGGCGTGCCCCACGTGCGCGGCGAGCGATCTTCGCGTAACGGTTTTACCGTCCTGGATGGCTCTGCGACCGAGCCGGCAGCCCGCCCGCGTCAGCGAACGGCGCCGCAAGGTCGTCCTCAGCGCCCCAGCCCTCGCAACGCGGGCGGCGGATATAATCGAATCGATTTGAACTCGGACCCGTCGGCGCGTCTGCGTACCGACGACCAGGGACCGCGTGTACGAAGGGACTACCATGACCGATAAAATGACCGTTGCTATTGCAGCCGGCGGCACGGCCGGGCACATCAACCCCGCGCTCGCCTTGGCCGAAGAGCTGCGTGACCGTGGCCACCACGTTGTGTTCGTGGGCCAGTCGCGCAAGCTCGAGGGTCGTCTGGTCCCCGAGGCTGGGTTTGATTTTGTGCCCATTACGGTCACGGGCTTCGACCGCTCCCGTCCTTGGACGGCGCTGACCTCGCTGTGGCGTGTCAACAAAGCCAAGCGTGCGCTCGCCAGTCATTTCTCAAAGGTCGGCAAGCCCGATGCCGCCATTGGTTTTGGTGCCTATGTCGAGGTTCCGCTGCTGGGGTGGTGCAAGGGCGCGGGCGTTCCGTATCTGCTGCATGAGCAGAACTCTGTTCCGGGCCTGGCCAACAAGATGATGAACTCCCACGCCGCCCGCGTGTGCATCTCGGTGCCGGCAGCGCGTTCGGTCTTTGAGCGCGAAGGTGACCCTGACCACGTGCTCATGACCGGCAACCCCGTACGTCGCTCGGTGATCGAGGGCGATCGCGCTCGCGGCCGCAAGGCACTTGGCGTTCCCGAGGACGCTACGCTGCTGCTCGTCTTTGGCGGTTCACTTGGCGCCCAGCACCTCAACGAGCGTGTGGCTTCGCTCAAAAACGAGCTGCTTTCGCGCAAGAACCTCTATGTGTTGCATTCGACGGGTGCCGACGGCTTTGAGGAGACCGAGCGCGCTTTGGCGCTGACGCCCGAGGAGGCGAAGCGTTACCGCGTCCAGCCTTACATCGACAACATGGGCGATATGCTGGCTGCTGCCGATTTGGTGCTCTCGCGTTCGGGCGCATCGAGCGTGGCCGAGATCGCTGCACTCGCCGTGCCTTCGGTGCTCGTGCCGTACCCGCATGCGACGGCCGACCACCAAACCACCAATGCCCGTTATCTGGTCGACGCTGGGGCCGGCGTGCTCTGCGCCGATGCCGATATCGACGGTTCTGCCTTTGCCGATGAACTGCTGCACCTGGTCGATGACGCGGCGGCGCGCGACGCCATGCGTCAGGCGGCGCGTGGTCTGGCCCAGGATAGGGCCGCCGCTCTTCTGGCGGATGCGGTAGAGGGTTTGCGTTAGTTAGACGGGATATCGTCGGTCGCCCTCGCGCTGATGCGGTAGGTGCGGTACAGTTAACGGGTTACAGGCAGTGTTTACGCAAGGAGTACACGAGCACATGGCTGATTCCCAGACTGCAACCTCCGCGCCCGAGTTTAAGAGCGCCCACTTTATCGGTATCGGCGGCGCCGGCATGAGCGGCATCGCCCTCGTTCTGCACGAGCGCGGTTATGCCGTTACCGGCTCCGACCTTAAGACGTCACGTTATATCCGCCAGCTTACCCGCGCTGGTGTGAAGGTGCATGTGGGCCATGAGGCCGCCACGATCGACGAGGTCAAGCCCGACGTGGTTGTTGTCTCCACCGCTATTCCGGAGTCCAACCCTGAACTCGTGCGCGCTCGCGAGCTTGGTATTCCCGTGTGGCCCCGTGCTAAGATGCTCTCTGCTTTGGGCCACGGCTACACCACCGTCGCTGTTGCCGGCACGCATGGCAAGACCACCACGTCTTCGATGTGCGCCACCATGCTCGACCGCATGGGTCTGGATCCGAGCTTCTTGATCGGTGGCATCGTCGAGGGCTATGACACGAACGGCAAGAACGGCTCGGGCGACTACTTTGTCGCCGAGGCCGACGAGTCCGACAGCTCCTTCCTGTTCCTGAACCCCAACGTGGTCATTGTGACCAACGTCGAGGCCGACCACCTCGATCACTACTCGGGTATCGAGGAGATCGAGGCAACTTTCGCCAAATTCATGAGCCTGGTGGGCGAGGACGGCACCGTCATCGTCTGCGGTGAGGACCCGCATCTGGTCGAGCTCGCCAAGTCGACGGGTCGTCACGTGCTTTCCTACGGCTTTGCCGAGGGCAACGACATCGTCTGCATGCACCCGGATGTCAAGGGCATCCAGAGCGACTTTATCGTTCGCTTTGAGGACGGCACTGAGCATGCCGTGGAGATCAAGAGCAATCCCGGTCGCCACAACATGCTCAACGCCACGGCGGTACTCACCGTCGCCCATGTCCTGGGCCTTGACATCGACGCCGCCGCCAAGGCGCTTTCGAGCTTTGAGGGCGTCCGTCGTCGCTTTACCCACGTGGGCGATATCGATGGCATCACCGTGGTCGATGATTACGGCCATCACCCCACCGAGATCAAGGCGACGCTTGCTGCCGCTTCGTCGCTGGGCTACAAGCACGTCGACGTCGTGTTCCAGCCGCACCGCTATTCGCGCCTGCAGGCCCTGTGCGACGACTTTGCCGATGCATTTGCCAATGCCGATAAACTGCTGCTGATTGATGTGTTCTCGGCTGGCGAGATGCCCATTCCGGGTGTCACCTCTAAGATGCTCGCCGATACCGTGCGCGCCAAGCATCCTGGTAAGGAGGTCGTGTATTGCTCCAGCCGTCTTGAGCTTAATCAGGAGCTCGAGCAGATGGTGGGCGAGGGCGACCTGCTGCTCACAATGGGTGCCGGTGACGTTACGACCGTCGGTCCCGAGTTTATCGAGTATCTGACTGCCAAGAAAGACGCTTAAGTCTAATGGGTCTGTTTAACGCCGTCATGGCGCTCTCGGGCATGATCGACACGGATGTGATCGAGGACGAGCGCCTTGCGCGTCATACGAGCTATCGTATCGGCGGCAAGGCCGACCTCTTTGTGACGTGCCATAGCTATCATGCCCTCCGCCGCGCCGTGGCGGTGCTCGATCGCGAGCAGGTGCCGTGGGTCATCGTCGGCAAGGGCTCCAATCTGCTGGTTGCCGATGGCGGTTATCGCGGTGCCGTCATTTCGCTCGGACGTGAGTTTCAGCGCACGGTTGTTGCCGATGACGGTTGTACGCTGACGGTCGGTGCGGGCGTGATGTTTGCGCGCCTGGTCAACGATGCCCTGTCGCGTAGCCTCTCGGGCCTTGAGTTTGCCGTTGGCATCCCCGGGTCGGTCGGCGGTGCGATATCTATGAATGCCGGCACACGGACCGAATGGATTGGCTCGCTGGTTGAGGATGTCGTAACGTTTGACCCGGTATCCGGTATCAAGCATTATGCGGGGTCCGAGATCACTTGGGGCTACCGCGAATGTAGCCTTCCCCGCAATGAGATCATCCTCGAGTGCGTGCTCAAACTTAAACCGGCGCCCAAGGCCGACATTCGCGAGCGCATGGAGCGGTGCCTGACGAGGCGCAAGCGTACACAGCCCATGGGTCGCGCATCCTGCGGGTCGGTCTTTCGCAACCCGCCCGATGCGAGTGTGGGCAAGCTTATCGAGGATTGTGGATTAAAGGGTTTTTCGATTGGCGGCGCGGAAGTTTCGCCCGTTCACGCTAATTTTATCGTTAATAACGGAACTGCCTCGGCCGATGACGTTGCCGCGGTTATCAGACATGTGCACGGAAAGGTGAGGGAGGCGTATGGCATCGAGCTCAGACCGGAAGTTAAATTCCTCGGCTTCTAGAGCATCGAAACCCACCTTCCGCCGCGCCGGAGGGCGTTCCGGCGCGCCTGCCAAACCTCAACGCAATACCGTCGCGCACTCTAAGCCTGTCGGGCATGCTCGACAGACCAGTCGTCCGGTCGTCGGCTCGCAGCTCGGTAATCGTCCGGCTGCAAAAAAGTCCTCGCGTCCCTCGGTGACGTCAAAGTCTGTTATGGGCGCCAAGCCTGCCCGCCCCATGGCAACTCCTAAGCCCTCGACGGGAACTAAAGCGGCGCGTCCAGGTCGCACACTGGGCGCATCGAAACCGCGCTCGCTGACATCGGTGCCGGCTACCGCCAAGAAGCCTTCGGGTAAAAAAGGCGTAAACCCGTTGTCTTCACTTGGGGCGATGGCAAATAAAACATCAGACGCCGCTTCTGTCGTTGCAGGCAAAGGCAAAATCGTGGGCGGGGTTCTGGCCGCCTTGGCCGTGCTCGTCGTCGTTGCCATCGTGGTGATTAACTCTGGATTGTTTACTGCCACTGATATTCAGATTCAAGGCAGCGAGCATGTGACGAAGCACGATGCTATCCAGCTGATCGATTTGCCCGAGGGAACGTCGCTTTTTAACGTCGATCCCGACCAGATTACCGAGGATCTCAAGCAGAACCCGTGGGTCTCGGGCGTGGATGTCCAGCGTCAGTTCCCGCATACGCTCATCATTACGCCGATGGAGCGCAAGGTCATTGCAATTGCCTATATCAGCTCCGATGACCTTGCCTGGGCCATCGGGGATGATGACACCTGGATCGCCCCGCTGTCGACGTCGGTCGAAGTTGACGACCAGGGCAACGTCATCACGACAGGGCAGGGCTCAAATACCCTGACCGGCATTGATGCCGCACTGGCGCTCGCTAAGCACTATGGCGCGGTGTTGTTGACTGATGTCTCGGCGGATGTCGCTCCGGTTTCCGGCCAGGCAGTGAGCTCCAAGGCCGTTAAGGCTGGGTTGGATTATGTGCGTGGTTTTTCGAGCGAGTTCTTGGGACAAGTCAAGGATATTTCCACGCCTTCGGTCGAAGCCATCTCGGCAAACCTCAATAACGGCATTGAAGTGTCGCTGGGCGATTCGGACGATATCGTCAAGAAGGAACGCGTAGTCACCAAGTTGCTTTCGCAGGTAGAGGGCGTAACGTATATCAATGTGCGCTCTCCGGGTAACTACACATTTAGGAATGCTCCGACCTCGTAGCGCTGGTTGATGCTTTGTTGAGGGGCCATACCACGCCGTTTATCTGGTTTGTTTGGTTTTCACGGTCAATTATTTGACTGATACGTTCATAATGTGCAACCATAATACGGTTTACCTTTGCATTTACTTTCAACCTGAAGGTTAATGTGCGCAGGGGTCGACCCATGCTATGGCTATAACCTTTGTTCGGAGGACCGACATGCACGAGACAGAGATCAACAACTACCTTGCCGTCATTAAGGTGGTCGGCGTCGGCGGCGGCGGTACCAACGCGGTCAATCGAATGATCGAAGAGGGCATCCGCGGCGTCGAGTTTGTTGCCATCAACACCGATGCTCAGGCACTCGCGATCTCTGATGCCGATATCAAGGTGCACATCGGCACCGACCTTACCCGCGGCCTGGGCGCCGGCGCCAACCCCGAGGTTGGCCGCAAGGCTGCCGATGAGTCCCGCGACGACATTGCCGAGGCGCTCGCTGGCGCCGACATGGTGTTCATCACCTGCGGCGAGGGCGGTGGCACCGGTACCGGCGCTGCTCCCATCGTTGCCGATATCGCGATGAACGAGGTCGGTGCGCTGACCGTCGCCGTCGTGACCAAGCCCTTCACCTTCGAGGGCCGCAAGCGCAAGAAGAGCGCCGAGGAGGGCATTAAGACCCTCTCCGATTGCGTCGACACCATGATCGTCATCCCTAACGATAAGCTGCTCGACATCGCCGAGAAGAAGACCACCATGCTCGAGGCCTTCGCGATTGCCGATGGCGTCCTTTCCCAGGGCACCCAGGGCATCACCGACCTCATCACCGTCCCCGGTATCATCAACCTGGACTTCGCCGATGTTAAGACCATCATGAAGCAGGCCGGTACCGCCATGATGGGTATCGGTACCTCTTCTGGGGACACCCGTGCCGTCGACGCTGCCCAGCAGGCCATCTCCAGCCCGCTGCTCGAGAGCTCCATCGATGGCGCCACGCGCGTGCTGCTCTCCATCGCCGGTTCCAAGGACCTGGGCATCCAGGAGATCAGCGACGCCGCCGACGTTGTCGCCAACGCCGTCGACCCCGAGGCCAACATCATCTTCGGTACCGTTGTCGACGAGTCCCTGGGCGATCAGGTGCGTATCACCGTCATCGCTACGGGCTTCTCCGACTCCAACGTCAACCGTCAGGACGAGCTCTTTGCTGCTCAGCAGTCTCAGAGCAAGGCCGCTGCCTCCGCTGAGCCGCAGCGCACCGCTCCGGCCACCAGCCCGGCTCAGGCCGCTCCGACCCGCAACGTCGGTGGCACCGAGCTTCCTAACTTCGGCAACGATCAGTTCGAGCTTCCCGACTTCCTGAAGCGCGGTAGCTTCTAAGTCGTTCTTTGCATTGTTGCTCACGGGGGCGTGTCCGTATGGACGCGCCCTTTTTATTTCGACTTTGTAAACTAGAACCTCCAATCTCTTTACGTTCCCTTTACGATTGCCTCCAGCGCAGCAGGTATCCTTTTAGAGAAGTATGACAGCCGTATAAACGCGGGCTGTAGCGGCGATGCCGCGGTACTTGTGTTATTAGGAGGCTTTAGTATGGCAGCACGTGCGGACAAAGTTTCGCGTGTCGACCATGATGGAGTTACGTTGGTGGAGGGCGCGACATCCGATGTTCGCTTTGCCTTCACCGAGCGCGCCGGTGGCGTTTCCGAAGATGCGTACTCCTCACTCAACTTGGGCTCGCATGTTGGCGATGACCCCTTTGCTGTTCAAGAAAATCGTCGTCGTGCGCTCGAGGCTATGGGTGCCGCCGAGTGCGAGCACAACCTGCTCGTTCCCAATCAGGTCCATGGTGATCATATCGTTGCGGTGACCTCGAACGGCGCCGATGACCTTGAGGACGTCCGCGAGCAGATTGCCGCGGGCTGCGATGCCATCGTCTGTACGGCGCATAACGTGCCCGTGCTGCTCTGCTTTGCCGACTGCGTTCCCGTGGTGCTGGTGGCCCCTGGCGGATTTGCCGTGGTGCACTCCGGTTGGAAGGGCACGATTGCACGTATTTCTGCCAAGGCGTGCCAGGCGCTTTGCGATGCTGCCGGCTGCGATGCGGGCGACGTTTCCGCCTATATCGGCCCCCATATCTTGGGTGACGAATATGAGGTATCCCAGGAACTCATGGATCGCTTTGCCGCCGAGTTCTCTTGCATCGATGCGAGTACCTCTCGCATGCTCGATCTTTCCGCTGCCATTCGCGAGGCGCTGGTAGATGTCGGTGTCGACGCGGATGATATCGTGGATACCCAGCTTTCGACCGTGCGTCAGAACGACCGCTTTTATTCCTACCGTAACGAGGACGGCACCTGTGGGCGCCATGCTGCAATCGGCGTGATGCTATGAGAAAGATCGTATCGGTCCTGAGCGCCGCTGTGCTTACGCTTACGCTGTGCGCCTGTTCTTCGGGATCTTCTACCTCTTCCATTACCGTGGCCGGCTCCACGACCTGCCTTCCTATCGCCGAGATTGCGGCCGAGGGCTTTAAGGAGGAGACCGGCATCGACGTGCTCGTTTCCGGTTTGGGTTCTTCCGCTGGGATCGAGGCCGTCAGCGCCGGCACGGCCGATATCGCCAGCTCCTCCCGTGGACTCAATGCCGACGAACAGGATCTGGGCCTGACTCCCATCGTCATTGCCCACGACGGTATCGCGGTCATCGTGAACGACGACAACCCCGTCGATAACCTCTCGACCGAGCAGCTCCGCGATATCTACGCCGGCAAGATTACCAATTGGAAAGAGGTCGGTGGCGAGGACCTGAGGATTCAGGTCATCAACCGAGACGAGGCGTCCGGTACGCGCGAGGCCTTCCGTACCATCGTGATGGATGGCACGCCGTTCGATCGCCGCTCGGCTGTTCTTTCGGGTACGGGCCAGGTGCGCGACGTGGTATCTCGTTCGCGTGGGGCCATCGGCTACATTTCGCTGGGCTTCGTCGATAGCCTCAACGCCAAGACCTCGGTCAAGGCCGTCTCGGTCAATCATGTTGAGGCGTCCGAGAAGACGGTCGCGAGTGGCGGCTATCCCATCTCGCGCGACCTTTACTTCTTTGTGAAGGGTGTGCCTTCGCAGCAGGCGCAGGATTACATCGACTATGTGACGTCCGAAAAGATGGACAAGCAGATTCGCGAGGCGGGCTTTATTCCCGTCACCAACGACGAGAAGGGGAGTGAGTAGCATGGAAGCACAGGAAAACTCCCAGACTGAGCAGAATGTTCAGACGCCCAAGAAGCGCGAGCTGGCGCTCGTATCGCGCAGTACCTATATCAAGGAGAAGGCGCTGCAGTGGATCTTCTTTGCCTGCGCGTTCTTGGCGGTCGTTACCGTCATCCTGATTTTTGTCTTTACCACGTACTCGGCGCTGCCCGTCTTTACTGACATCGGTCTGGCTGACTTCTTTAGCTTTACGTGGGCGCCTTCCGAGGGCCACTACGGCATCTTGTCGCTGCTTGCCGGCTCGGGTCTGGTGACCGTCGGTGCGCTCGCCATGGGCGTGCCGCTGGGCGTGGGTACGGCCGTTTACCTGGTCGAGATTGCCAGCAAGCGCGTGCGCAAGCTCATCAGCCCCGCCGTTGACCTGCTGGCGGGCATACCCTCCATCATCTACGGCTTCTTTGGCATGATCATCATCCGCCCGTTTATCGCACAACTGACCGGCGGCCTTGGTTTTGGTGCGCTGACGGCGTGGTTTGTGCTCGCCATCATGATCGTCCCTACCATCACCACGCTCACCATCGATGCTCTCAATTCCATTCCCATGGGCATTCGCGAGGCATCGTATGCCATGGGCGCCACAAAGTGGCAGACCATCTATAAGGTCGTGCTACCTGCCGCGAAGCTGGGTATCGTTGATGCCATCGTGCTGGGTATGGGCCGTGCCATCGGCGAGACCATGGCCGTGCTCATGGTCGTAGGTAACGCCCCGGTTATTCCCGACAGCATTGCGAGCCCCATCTCGACGCTCACGAGCCAGATTGCGCTCGACATGAGCTATTCCTCGGGTCTGCACCGCTCGGCGCTGTTCGGCATGGGTGTGGTCCTGTTTATCATCTCCGCCACGCTGGTGGGTATCGTCCGTCTGATTTCCAAGAAGAAGAGGGGGTAGGCTATGTCCGATTCCGTTGACACGACGGTCGATACGACCTCGTCGCGCGAGCGCATCAAGCGTGCCCTTTCCCACGGCAAGAAGGGCCGCATCAACAAGGACCTGTCCAACAAGATCATGCTTGGCGTGTTTCGTGCCGCTGCCTACATCACCACGCTGGTGCTGGTCGCTATCATCGCCTACGTGGTCATCAACGGCCTGCCACACATCTCGCTCGACTTTATCTTCGGTTGGCCCCAGGGCGTCAACGCCGAGGGCGGAATTTGGCCCACGATCGTCTCGACCGTCTACGTGACGGCGCTCGCCATGCTTATCTGCACGCCGATCGCTGTGCTGGCAGCCGTCTATCTGGCCGAGTACGCCAAGCAGGGCAAGGTCGTCGAGCTCATTCGCTACGCTGCTGACGCTTTGGCCTCGGTGCCCTCCATCGTTATGGGCCTGTTTGGCTACGCCTTGTTTGTCGAGGCTATGGGCCTGGGCCTTTCGATGGTCTCGGCCGCTCTGGCGCTCGCGCTCTTGATGCTTCCCATCGTCATGCGCACCACCGAAGAAGCCATTCGCGCCGTTCCGCGCTATATCCGTTGGGGCGCGTACGGCCTGGGCGCTACCAAGTGGCAGGTCGTCTCCAAGATCGTGCTTCCTTCGGCCTTTGGCCGCATTGCCACGGGCATCGTCCTTGCCATCGGCCGTGCCATCGGCGAGACCGCCGTGGTGCTCTACACCATGGGCCAGGCCATCAATCTACCTATTTCGCCGCTCGATTCCGGTCGTCCCATGACCGTTCACCTGTACCTGCTTGCCAACGACGGCATCAACATGAACGCAGCCTACGGCACTGCGCTCTTGCTGATGGTGATCATTTTGGCCTTCAACCTGTTTGCGCGCTTCCTGTCGCGTAAGCGTCGCTAGTTAAGGAGTCCCATGTCCGTTTATCAGTCCGCTCCCGCGTTGGAGCAAGCGGCCATTACGGCCAAGGATTTCAACTTTTGGTACGGTGACTTTCATGCGCTGACGGGGCTTGACCTCAACATCGCCAAAAACGCCATCACCTCCTTCATTGGCCCTTCGGGCTGCGGCAAGTCGACGTTTTTGCGCTGCATCAACCGCATGAATGACCTGATCGAGGGTACGCGCGTCGAGGGCACCATGACGCTCGACGGCAACGATATCTATGCCGAGGGTGTCGACCCGGTCGACCTCCGTCGCCGCGTGGGCATGATCTTTCAGCAGCCCAATCCGTTTCCCAAATCCATCTACGAGAATGTCGCCTTTGGCCCTCGTCTGCAGGGCGTGACTAGCAAAAGTGACCTCGATGACATCGTGGAAGAATCGCTCAAGCGCGCCAACCTCTGGAAAGAGGTATCCAATCAGCTCAACAAGGATGGTTTGGCGCTCTCGGGCGGTCAGCAGCAGCGTCTGTGCATCGCGCGCGTGCTTGCGGTGCAACCCGATGTCCTTCTGATGGACGAGCCCTGCTCCGCCATCGACCCCACGTCCGTCTCTAAGGTCGAGGATTTGATGGCCGAGCTGGCGCCCGAGATGACGATCATCATCGTCACGCATTCAATGCAGCAGGCAGCTCGCATTAGCGACTACACCGCATTCTTCTTGCAGGAAGTTGCCGGCGAGCCCGCTACGCTCATCGAGTATGGTCAAACCGACGCGATCTTCACCAGCCCGGTGGACTCGCGGACGGAAGACTATATCACCGGCCGCTTTGGCTGATCGGTGCGACTAGTCCCAAGCCGATCGGACCTGGTCCGGTGCGTATTCACTGTGCGGGCGGCATGACCGCACCCAACTGATTGGAGTGAACCATGCGCAAACTGTTTTCCCGTCAGCTCATCGAGGCCCGCCACGAGATGCTGAGCATCTACGAGGCCGTCGATCTGGCCCTCCACGATGCCGTGAGGGCCTATGTTACCGACGACCGCAAGCTCGCCACCAAGACCAAGAAGCGCACGCTTTCGATTGACGCACGCTGCGCCAACCTGGAGGCCGTCTGCTACAACCTGATTGCCACGCAGTCACCGGTCGCCTCCGACTTCCGCTTGCTGCAGACGATCATCTACGTCGACTTTAACCTGCAGCGCATGACCGATAAGGTTCGCCAGATTTGCCGCGCCACGCGTCATATGATCAAGGCCGACATCTCGCTGCCCAAGGAGCTTGTCGGCACGGTCGAGGCCGAGGCTGAGGCCGTCTACCAGGTGCTGGGCTCTTCGCTTTCCGCGCTCGTCACCAACGACATGTCCATCATCTGCAACTTGGCCGTCGAGGACGAGCCAGTGCACGCCGCCTACGAGAAGTTCTTCCGCACCTTTAACCGCATGGACACGGGCGATTTTATGGACGACGACAGCAACTATGACGACCTGCGCCGCGCCATCATGGTATCGCGCTATCTCGATCGCATCGCCTCGATTTCCATCGATGCCGCCTGCCGTCTGACCTTCCTGTTGACCGGACAGCGTATGACTGCCGGTGATATCGCCTGCACTGATGAGGATGAGCTCGAGAGCATGCGCGTGCCTTCGGGCGAGGGTGTTATCATGAGGCCCGCCGTCGATGCACGCTACGTTGCCAAGGTGCCCGTTAACGAGGTCAGCGAGGGTCTTCGCTACCTGCTCGATCATCTTGAGGATGAGGACGATGGCGAGGACGACGAGGAGTAAGTAACCCCGTTCGTCGAAAGATTGTAAATACCTAAGTGAGCGCGGCCTTGCACATGCGGGGCCGCGCTCTTGCGTTAGCATGGGACTACTTGTTTGGCTGTCAGCGGAGGCGATTGGCAATGGATAACTATTTGGACTTGATGCGCGCTCGCCGCGAGCAGATTCTGGAACGTTTTTATGCGGCGCTCGATCGCGCGGGCCGTCCCCACGACGCCGCGAGCCTCATTGCCGTGTCCAAGACCGTTGGTGTCGATGAGACCGTTGCCGCCATCCAGGCGGGGTATCGCCATTTTGCCGAGAACCGCCCGCAGGAGCTGGTTCGCAAGCTCACGGGTCTGGCGGAGCATCCGGAGCTGCCCGAGGTGCGCTTCGATATGATCGGCAACCTGCAGACCAATAAGATCAATGCGGTGCTGGGCTCAGCCGAGCTGATTCACTCGGTGGGTTCGCTGCATCTGGCGCAGGCGATCTCGAGCCGTGCTGTTCGCAAGATTGAGGCAGGCGAGCTCGTCGGCCCCCAGCGTGTGCTCATTGAGGTCAATGTGAGTGGTGAGGAGTCGAAGGGAGGCTTTTCACCCGATGAGATTCGCGCCGCCGCGGGTGAGCTTGCAGAACTTGAGGGAATTTGCGTACAGGGGCTTATGACTATGGCGCCCCGGGGGAATAAGGATGTGGCACGCCGCACCTTTGCGGGGCTTCGTGAGCTGAGGGATGAGCTGGAGGCGGCGCATCCCGATTTGAACCTGCCTGAGCTTTCCTGCGGTATGAGCGAGGACTTTGAGTCTGCCCTTGAGGAGGGCTCTACGCTCGTTCGCCTGGGCAGGGTAGTATTTAGCCCGGAGTTTGCAGTAAAATAAGGCTCTGAAGTGCGCACTGATTATCGGGGCGCCTGCACTAAACCGCGAGAGGACACAACCATGGGCTTCCTTGACGAGATTAAAAATAAGATGCACCTGGGCGGCCAGCAGGGTTACGACCAGGGTTATGGCCAGGACGACGACTACGGCTACGATGACGGCTACGACGATGGCTATCAGAACAACGGCTACAGTGGTGCTTCGGGCGAGGGCTTCTACACCCAAGACGAGCCGAGCAACGGCCTGCTTGGCCAGACGCGCCGCGGTGAAGCTGAGTCGGTTGCCGTGTATACGCGCTCCGGTCAGCTGGTCGGCGATGACTCCCGCCATGCCACGACGTATAACCCGCCTTCGCGCTCGCAGGACAGTGTTGCGAGCGGTTATCGTCCTGGTGCCTATGACACGCCGTCGAGCTACGCCGAGAATACCCGCGCCCGTGCCGCCGCTGCACCCGCGCCTGCACCGAGCGATGCCTCGGCCTATGCGAGCAATATCATCAACGCCACGCCGCAGCTGCCGGCCTATGTCCTGCGCCCCGAGAGCTATGACGACGTGGAGACCGTGGTGCGCCGCGTTCGCACCAAGCAGCCTGTCGCACTGATTTTTGTGGGCGTACGCACCGAAGTTGCCAAGCGCGTCTTGGACTTCTCTTACGGCTTTGCCTGCGGTCTGGGTGCCACGGTCAAGGAGGTGGGCGACCGCGTGTTCATGGTGCTGCCCGCCGGTTGCGAGGTCAAAGATTCCGATCTCAAGAAGCTTCGTGCCGACGGCTACCTTAAGTAAAGACAAGACGAGGAGATTCCCATCAACATCTACACTATCGTCCAGCTGGTCAACACGCTGTTCAACTTCTATTCCACGCTCATTGTCGTCTACTGCTTTATGACGTGGATTCCCATGAAGCAGGGTGGTTTGCTTCAGGATATTGCCGCGGTGCTTGATAGCGTGTGCGGTCCGTGGCTCAACCTGTTCCGTCGTTTCATCCCGCCGATGGGCGGTATCGATTTTTCGCCGGTCGTTGCGATTATTGCGTTGCAGTTGGTGCAGAGGCTGGTTCTGCAGCTTCTTATAGGTATACTCGTGTAGAACTGACTTAGTAACTTACGTCGGGCGTGTAGCGCCGAGGCGATGAAAAAGGAGACTTGTTATGGCTATTACCCCTGCAGACATCCAGGCTCAGACTTTCTCTGAGGCCAAGCGTGGCTACGATCCTGCTGAGGTCGACGTCTTCTTGGAGACGCTGTCCTCCGAGGTTGACGCTATGCTCGCTAAGATCGTCGACCTTAAGGGTCGTCTGACTGCTACCGAGCAGCAGCTTGCCGATGCGCAGGCTCAGCTTGCCCAAGCTCAGGATGCCACCGCCCAGGCCGTTCCTGCCGCCCCCGTGACTGTTCCCGCCCCTGACTTCTCCGCTCAGGAGCGCCAGATTTCCGCTGCCCTGATCGCTGCCCAGCAGACCGCTGAGACCATCGTCAACGATGCCAACGAGAACGCTGAGCGTATCCGCAACGAGGCTGACGCCAAGGCCCGCGAGGTTATCCGCCAGGCTCTGACCGAGAAGCAGGCCGAGCTCGAGGAGATCGATCGTCTCAAGGCTTCTCGTGAGGAGTTCAAGGCCGAGTACCTCAAGCTCATCCAGCACTTCATGGACGATGCCCAGAATTCCTTCCCGGCCGATCTGATGGCCTCCACGCCGGTCGGTTCTGCCGCTTCTCCTGCAGTGACTGTTCCCGCCGAGCCGCTGCCCGTCGCTGACCCGGTTGTCCCCGTGGCCGATCCCTTCGCCCCGATCGACAACTTTGCTGCCGACGACCTGGACTAACATTCGGCCTACAATTTAGTGCCTAGAAAGGACCCGCAGCTTGCGGGTCCTTTTTTATGACTGTGCAGGGGCGCGCAACATAAAAAACCGAGCCCTGCACATTGTGGCGCAGAACTCGGCGAATGGGTGAGCGGTAAAAGGTAGGTTTTAGGGCATGTCCCAAAACCTACTTGAGGAGGAAGTCGGAGAGGGGAATGGTACGGGCCTCGCGATGCTCGGGATCGGCGATGTGGTCGGCAGGATATCCACAGACGAGCATGTGATAGGGATAGACGCCCTTGGGCAGATTGAACTGCTCCTGTGCCACCTCAGGCTTAAAATGGCATACCCAGCACGTTCCCAGGCCCTGCTCGGTGGCCTCCATCATCATCTGATCACACACGATGGACGTATCGATTTCGCTGGAATTCATCTGATCATACGGGCGCACCCAAGCATCATCGGTAACGCTGCAAATAAGGAAGATGAGCGGAGCGCCAAAGATAGATCCATCACGAGCAAACCGAGGCTGACAAGCAGCAGCCTTCTCCAGAAGCTCAGGCGTATCCAGCACCATCACACGAGAAGGATGATTATTACAAGCAGAAGGAGCAATCCGCCCAGCCTCAACAATGGCATCCACCACAGCCTGCTCAACAGAACGGTCCTCAAAAGAACGACAAGAATACCGACCACGAGCCAGATCCAAATAAGACATACAAGCCCTCCTAAAATTAAAAATCAAACAAACCAAAAGTAACCCAAAGAGTACCCAAAGCAGCAATCAGCCAAACGCTCATCAAGGGCCAAAGTGTCCGAACGGATACCAAAGGTCCCTTCAGCCAAACCCCCGTCGCGCTAAATCTATCAGCCAAAGTTCCCAATGGTGGTGCATAAGGGAGCGGGCCCGGCCACTAATAACCTTTTGAACGACTCTGCTTGCAGCCGGAGTGAAAAAGGTTATTAGTGGCCGGGCCCGCGACCGGTGGGACATGTACCCCCAATTAACTGTTCTTCATGACAATCGAATCCACAACATCGGCCACATTCTCACAGCAGTCAGCGCAGTACTCCAGGAAGGCGTACACGTCACGCCAGGCGATGACCTCGAGCGGGTCCTTGCCGTTAACGTGCAGGTTGCGCATGGCGTTGATATAGAGCTCGTCGGCTTCGGACTCGATGGTGTTGATCTGGATGACGAGTTCGCGCAGGGTCTTGGACTTGCGGTAGTTGGGCAGCTCGACCATCAGGTCTTTCATGGCGCGGCAGGCGTCAGTCACCTTGTGGGCGATGACGATGGCGTCGGGATGGATGCTCTGGATGTTGGTGAAGTAGACGCGCTGCACGACGCCCTCGATGCGGTCGAGCACGGTGTCGAGTGAGCAGCTCATCAGATCCAGATCCTCGCGCTCGAGCGGGGTGATAAAGGCGGTGAGCAAGGCGTCCTCAAGCTCATGGTGCTTCTTGTCGGCCGCATGCTCGATCGCGTGCATCTTGTTGAGCATATCGTGAATCTTTGCGGGATCGAAGTTCTCGAAAATCTTGGTGAGCAGCTCGGCGGCCTGGACGGCAAGGTCGGCGCAGGCGACGTAGTTGTCGAAGTAGAACGAATCGGGTTTCTTTGCCATGGGTGGGTCCTTTCGAGGCGAAGACGGGTGGGCGAGGTAATGCAGTCCGGATGGACGTTCGGTTTGACTAGAGGAACATCATGAACAGCTTGGCCATGACAAAGCTGATGAGTCCGCAGGCGGGGAAGGTGAAGAACCAGGTGAACATCATGTCTTTGACGACGCCGAAGTTGATGGCTGAGAGGCGCTTGACGGCACCGACGCCCATGATGGCGCAGGTCTTGATGTGTGTGGAGGACACGGGGATGCCGGTAAGGGTGGCAAGCAGCAGGTTTGCGGCGCCCGCCAGGTCGGCGGAGAAGCCCTGATACTTTTCGAGCTTGACCATGCTCTGGCCGACGGACTTGATGATGCGCTCGCCGCCCACGCTGGTGCCGATACCCATAGTGGCCGAGCACAGCAGCATAATCCAGATGGGGATGCCTGCATCGCCGACGCTCGTCTGGCCGCTGGCAAAGGCCACGCCTAAAAAGAGCACGCCGATGAACTTCTGTCCATCCTGCGCGCCGTGCATAAAGCTCATGGCCGCAGCGCTCGCGATCTGAGCGTATTTAAAGAAGACATTGGCACGTCGCCTGTTGGCGGCGGCGAAAAGAATCGAGACGAGCTTGCACAGGACCCAGCCCATGACAAAGCCCAGGCCGATGGAGAGCGCCAGACCGTAGATGACCTTCATCCACTCGTGGACGTTGACGCTGCTCGCACCGCCGAGGGCGATGGCGGCACCGGTCAGGCCGGCGATAAGGCTGTGGCTTTGCGAGGTGGGGATGCCAAAACGCGACGCTGTGGCGCCGTAGACGACGATGGAGAACAGCGCCGCGCATAGGCAGGCGAGCGCCATGGTGCTGTTTCCGCCAAAGTCGACGATATGTGAGATGGTGTTGGCGACGCTCGCGTTAAAGTGCGTCATGATGAGCACGCCGAGGAAGTTGAATGCGGCGCTCATGAGAATGGCGGCGCGGGCGGGCATGCAACGCGTAGTGACGCAGGTCGCGATGGCGTTGGGCGCGTCGGTCCATCCATTGACGAAGATGGCGCCCAACGCGAGGATCACGGTGACGGCAAGGACTGGGTTCGACACAATTTGGCCGAGGAAGGTTGAGAACGTTACGTCCATATATGGGCTTTCTCGAAGTTTGCAGACACGTTACAAAAACATGATAAATCGTATCACCTCCTGCGGGTCTCTTTACCGAGTTCTGATGGGAGAAGTGAACTTTTTGGCACTAAAATTGAATATTAGCCCTGTTGACCGCGGGTGTTCTTTTTGCTAACACGCCATGCGGACACGTGCGATTACTACGACACCCCAAAACCACAATCTGTTCGCTTTACAACATGCAAACATGCGTTCGATAATAGGAGGCATGGAATATCGACAGACAGACGGCAAAACTCGGCGCGTGCACAAGCAGTATGTGGACGTCGTGGCCCGCATCCTCGCGGGCGGACAAGTCGTGCCGGTCACCGTCTGCTGGGTCGACGGACGTTGTTTTACAATCGATGAAATTATCTCGACCACCGGGTTTGGCCTGACGGTCCACGGCATCCGTACGGCGACCTATAAGGTGCGTTTTGGCGGGCACGCGACCGAGTTGTATCTGGAGGACCAGACGCGCGAGCGGGCGGACGGCTCGCAGGCACACGTGATGCGTTGGTGGGTCTGGGCCTTTGATCGCACGCTCGAGGGCGAGCGCCGTAGGTAAGGACGTACGGCATTCGGGTACAATGACAGGAATCTTGTCATCTGCTGCGCCGTCTTTCACGGCGCTTTGTGAAAGGACGAAGTATGAACGATATCCAGGGCTATCAGAACGGCCCCATCGAAACTGGCGCAAGCCGTGCCAAGGAGATGTCGCCGCGTGCGTACAATCTTTCCATGTCTGCCCTCATCTTCTTGGGCTTTTGTGCCATGGGCGCTGGTGCTTACTTTACGAGCACCATGGCGTTTGCCCGCATGATGATGAGCGGCGCCGCCCTGCCACTGGTCTTTGGCTCGTTTATCCTGACTATTGTCGGCATCGTCATGATGTCGGCTGCTGCCAGCAAACAGTCCGTGGGCCTGTCGCTCGTGGGTTACGTGATCTTTGCGAGCACCTTTGGCCTGACCGCGTCGTTTGGCCTTGCCAACTATGACCTGCCCACCATCAACACCGCCTTTATCGCCACCGCTGCTATCACCTTTGTCTTCGGTGCGCTGGGCGTGACGTTCCCCAAGTTTTTCCAGCGCGTATATGGCATCGGCTTTGGCATTCTGCTCGCCACGATTCTGGTTGAGGTCGTGCTGATGTTCATGGGCGTTTCGCAGTCCATCACCGACCTGATCGTGATCGTGGTGTTCGCCGGGTTTATTGGCTATGACACCTATGTTGCCACGACGGTGCCGCCCACACTGCCCAACGCCGTGCTTATGGCCTCTAACCTGTTCGTGGATATTATCAACGTGTTCCTGCGCATTTTGAACATCCTCGGCCGTCGCGATTAAAGCGCGGCATTGCGACGCTTCCTGCCGGACACGGTAAAACGATGCGAAAGGCGGTCCTTCGGGGCCGTCTTTTTTGTACGCGGCGGGGTATCATGGATGGGAAAAGCCGATGGCGGCAGAGACCGAGAAAGGTGACCACTTATGGCAGACGTCGACAACAGGAACCGTAACCGCAGGTCCAACCGAGCGGGTCAGCCCAATCCCAAGCGCGAGGCCCGTGCCAAGGCCGCCGAGCGTCACGTGGCAACTGTGTCCGAAGCGTGCGCCAAGGATATCGAGCGTTCGCTTGCCGGTGTGTGCGAGTTCGATGGTATGCCTGCCGGTTTTGTCGCGGCGATGAAGGCCAAGGCCCAAGCGGCCGACGCTGTCGAGGAACAGGTTGCCGAGGAGTCTGAGGCCGCCGAGGCCGAGACCGCTGAGGTTGCGTCCGCCGAGACCGAGGTTACGGCCGAGCCTGCACCCGCAGAGGAGGCCACGGAGACCGAGTCCGCGCCTGCCGCCGAGGAGCCCGCTCCGGTCCTGCCCGAGGTCACCGTGCTCGACGCCTCTGCCACGCAGGCCATTCTGGATAACGGCCGAGGCTACGCGCAATTCTGCGACATGGCCGTGCTCGCCTTTGCCTCGTTCACCAACCCGGGCGGCGGCTACATCCAGGGCTATCTGGGTCAGGAGGCCACGCTCTGTGCCGATTCGTACCTGTACAACGTGCTCGATAAACAGCGCAAATGGTACGGCGAGAACCGTCGCCGCAACATCAACTGCGAGCTTTACCGCAACCGTGCGCTGGTGGTGCCTGCGGTGCGCTTCGACCGCAACCACGTGCATGCGTATGCCGACGTGATCGTGGCCGCCGCGCCCAACGCCAAGCGCGCTCGCCAGGAGTATCGCGTGAGCGACGATGCCTTGCTTGACGCTCTGCGCGATCGCATCCGCTTTGTGCTTGCCATCTGCGACGAGCTGGGTCGCGAGAAGCTCGTACTGGGTGCTTGGGGTTGCGACAACAACGGCTTTGACGCCGAGGCCGCGGCCGAGCTCTTCCGCAAGGAGCTCGCATCGGGCGACTTTAAGGTCAAGCAGGTGTTCTTTGCCGTGCCTTCTACGCGATGGGATGAGGATTTTGCCAAGTTCGAGCACGTGCTGGCAAACTTCCCCGAGCGCAACGAGGAGTCCTATGCCCAGGTTGCCGCACGCGCTGCGGCTGCTCGCGCCGCCGAGCAGGCCCAGGCTGCCGCCGAGGACGATGAGGACGATGACGATTGGCGCAAGTACCTGTAATCGGTACGGGCCGACAGATAGGTCGAGCCGGCGGGAGGGCTGCTCCCGTCGGCTTTTTACTAAAGGAGAGGCTTACGATGAAAAACGTTCTGTGCTTTGGTGACAGCAATACCTATGGCTATGATCCGGCGGGCATGCGCGACGGCACCGCGGTACGCTATGCGTACGATGTGCGCTGGTGCGGCGTGGCCCAGCGAGACCTGGGCGAGGGCTGGCACGTGATTGAGGAAGGCCTCAACGGCCGCACGACGGTACGCGACGACATGTGCCATCTGGACACTAATCTCAACGGCATCCGCGCGTTGCCGATGCTGCTCGAGGCTCATAAGCCGCTGGATGCGATCGTGATTATGCTGGGCACCAACGACTGCAAGACGGTCTTTAGCGTGGGGGCTGCCGATATCGCTGACGGTGCCATGGCGCTGATTCGCGCCGTCCGTGCGTTTGCCTGGACCGATGCCGCGCCCTGCCCACGGATTCTGCTGATGGCACCTATCAAGATTAAGCCGCAGATCGCCGATGTATATATGACCGACTTTGACGAGCATTCCGTAGAAGCCTCGGAACATTTTGGTGAGTACTACGCGCATGTGGCTGAGCAGTTTGGCTGCGACTTTTTGAATGCCGCCGATTATGCCGAGCCGGGCGATATCGACTATCTGCATATGATGCCCGAAAGCCACGAGAGCTTGGGACATGCCGTGGCAGCCAAGCTCCAAGAGATGCTCGGTGAGTAGCGCGAGCCCAAGCCACCGCAAAGGTGCCTGCCCCCTTTGCGGTGGTTTTGGATCGTTTGTTTGTCTTGATCTGTAACAGTTGTAAGGTCGAAAACGGGCTAGATGTTACAGATTGAGATTATTTAGGTCGATATCGGTCGTTTGTCTCGATCTGTAACATCTAGGGTCGATTTTGCCGAGTTACTGTTACAGATTGAGATTATCTTCTCAGCGGAATTTGAATGTCTCGATCTGTAACAGGTGGGCCGAAAAATGGGCTCTAACTGTTACAGATCGAGATGTTTGTGGGAGCCACCGCAAAGGTGCCTGCCCCCTTTGCGGTGGCTCTGGGCTGTGAATCTTAATACTGCCACATGTGGTTGACAGGGCCGGAGCCTTTGCCCATGTTCAGGCCGGCGGCCAGAGCGCCTGTCAGGTATGCCTTGCCGGCGTTGACGGCGTCGGCAAGATCCATGCCCTGAGCCAGCGCGCAGGCGATGGCGGACGAGAGCGTGCATCCGGTGCCGTGCGTGTTGTCGGTCTCGATGCGCTTGTGGCGGAACCACGTGGTGAGTGGATCTCCCAGATGGTTGCCCTCGTCATCGAGTGGCGCGGGTTCGGCCAGTACATCGTTGGCCTCGTTGACAAGATGCCCACCCTTAACGAGGGATGCACAACCAAAGCGGCGGGTGAGGAGCATGGCAGCATTTTGCTGCGTGCGCTCGGAGTCGACCTCGTAGTCGAGCAGGGCCATGGCCTCGGGAATATTGGGCGTGATAACCGTCGCTAGCGGGAACAGGCGGCGAGTGAGCGCCTCTGCGGCATCTTCGGCAATCAGCCGTGCGCCCGAGGTGGCTACCATGACGGGGTCGACTACCACGTTTGTCGCCTTCCAGGCGCTCAGGCGGTCGGCGATAACATCGATAATCTCGACAGAAGAAACCATGCCGATCTTGACGGCGCTCGGGCGGATATCGTCAAAAACGGCGTCAATTTGCGCGGCTACGATATCTGGCGAGATATCCTGCACGGCGGTAACGCCCAGTGTGTTTTGCGCTGTGATGGCGGTGATGGCCGTCTGGGCATACAGACGGTGCGCCGTGATGGTCTTGATGTCGGCCTGAATGCCGGCGCCACCGCTGGAATCGGATCCCGCGATGGACAGGACGGCAGGTACCTTACTACGATCCATGTTCGCTCCCTTGTTCGGTCGGAATCAAATGGGTCTTTAAGCCAGCATTATAAAGATGCCCGGGCCGACTCTATGTCGAACCCGGGCGGGCGATGCAATCTTTACGCAAATGCAAGCAAATGTTCACACGTCAACAATTGACAGGCACCAGCTCGCCGACAGAAGCGGCCGCGGCGACAGGCTAGTCCTCCATGCCGAGGTCGATCGTGGTGCCCTCGAAGATCTTGTTGACGGTGCGGACGGCGCACATCTTGCCACACATGGTGCAAGTGCCCTCGGTGGCGGCGGGGGACTCCTCGTAGCGCTTCTTGCCCGTAACCGGGTCGAGCGCGCACTCCCACATGGCGTCCCAGTCAAGCTTGCGGCGTGCCTGGCCCATCTTGTCGTCCATGTCGCGGGCGTGGGGCACCTTTTTGGCGATGTCGGCGGCGTGTGCGGCGATCTTGGTGGCCATGAGGCCGTCGAGCACATCCTGGGCGTTGGGCAGGCATAGGTGCTCTGCCGGTGTCACGTAGCACAGGAAGTCGGCACCGGAACTGGCGGAGATGGCGCCGCCGATGGCGGCGGTGATGTGGTCGTAACCCACGCCGATATCGGTCACCAGCGGCCCGAGCACATAGAACGGAGCATTGTGGCACAGGCGCTTCTGCAGTTTCATGTTGGCGGCGATCTCGTCGAGCGCCATGTGACCCGGGCCCTCGACCATGACCTGGACGCCGGCGGCCCAAGCGCGCTTGCACAGCTTGCCCAGCTCGATCATCTCAGCGGTCTCGGTGGCGTCGTTGGAGTCGTAGAGGCAGCCCGGGCGGCAGGAGTCGCCGAGCGAAATCGTCACGTCGTACTCGTGGCAAATCTCGAGCAACTCGTCGTAGAACTCATAGAATGGGTTCTCGTTACCGGTGACCTCCATCCAGCCAAACAGCAGTGAGCCGCCACGGCTCACGATGTTCATGAGGCGGCCGGTCTCCTTAAAGGTCTTGGTGACCGACTTGTTTATGCCGCAGTGGATGGTCATAAAGTCCACGCCGTCCTCGGCATGCGCGCGCACGACTTCGAACAGGTCGTCCTTGGTGAGCTTGACCAGCGGCTTTTCCATGTAGCCGATGGCGTCGTACATGGGGACGGTGCCTACCATGAGCGGCGTCTCGTCGATGAGCTGCTGGCGGAACTGACGTGTCTTGCCCGAGTTGGAGAGGTCCATGATGGCGTCGGCGCCAAAGTCCTCGGCGATCTTGACCTTCTTCCATTCCTCGGCGGCATCGGCCTTGTCGCCCGAGATGCCCAGGTTCACGTTGACCTTGGTGGACAAGCCCTCACCGACGCCAAAGGCGCGCATGCCCTTTTTGATGTGCACGATGTTGGCGGGAATGGCGATGCGGCCGTCGGCCACGCGCTCGCGGATGTACTCGGGGTCGCGATGCTCGCGCTCGGCGACCTCCTTCATCTGCGGTGTGATCTGCCCGGCGCGGGCGAAGTCGATTTGCGTGACGAGCTTGGGCTCGGTCTGTGTGCTCATTGGCACGGCTCCCTTCGTTGGCATTACCCATATCAGGTTTGCGGGTCAGGGCGGGCGCGCCCAGTCTCAGCCTGCCGTCTTGTCCTGCAAGCTCCCCGTTTATGTGGTGGGCTCAAGTATAGCCTGAATGGGTACGATTGGGCCAACGAGCGTGCCTGTGGGGAGGCGAACATGGAAGACAAGCATCTATATCGAGAGACGCAATGGGATGTATCGGCCGAGGAAAGCCGTGCGCACCATGGCCTTGTCGCGATTGGTTTTGCGGTGCTTGCCGTGCTGGTGATTGCCTTTTGTATCTGGACGTTTGGCGGTCGCGGCGGCGCTGCCTGGGAGTTTGAGGCCGACGATGCCCTGCCGATCATGACAGTGAAGGTCGCGGGCGGCAATACCGTTGCCGCGCCGGGCGACTATTGGTATCCGCGCAACGAGTTTGTGCAGTTGCAGCTGAGTGGCGGATCCATTCCTGGTGAAGAGATCGAGCGCGTGACCTTCGATGCGTCGCTTAAGACGCTGTCGGTCGAGCTCAAAGATCAAGGGGATGTGCCCACGACAATGGATATCGCGCTGACGGAATGGCGCCTGGAGCCCCCGTCGGGCGTCAAGGTGTCCGAGGTGGAGCATGTCAAGATTACCTATCAGGACGGCTCGACAAATGAAATTGCCAAAGCCGACGGCTTGGCGGAATAGACGCCGTGCCTAGGCAGCACATTCAAAAGTAGCGGTGGTCCTACAAGGCCTGTTCGTTCAGGAAGACCAGAGTGTTTTTATTTGAAAGCTCGGGAAAGTGACGATAACCAACGTCGAACGCGGTGAGCCCGCTTACATCCTCGAGCTTGTTTTCTGCCATCCAGCGCACCATGGAGCCGCGCGCCTTTTTGCTGGCTGTCGAGCGCTGGATGGGCTTGCCGTTGCGGACACCTTCGCCAAAGAGACAAGTGACGGTTGTGGCGTCGCCTGCGAGATGGGGTAGAACGGCCTTGGCGTACTCCACACTGGCAAGGTTGACGATCGTGGTGTTAGAGCCCGCCGGAGCGATGGCCCGTGCGAGCTTGTCGCTCCAAAACGCGTAGAGGTCTCGGGCATCGTCAACGGCGAGCTTCGCGCCCATCTCCAGCCGATACGGTTCGACGGCATGAAAGGGACGAACGCACCCGTAGAGGCCGGAGAGGATCCACAGATGGTCTTGCAGCCATGCGAGCTGCGTGGAATCCATCACCTCGGGTGCCATGCTCTGGTATTGAATGCCGTGATAGGACATGACGGCAGGGGAGAGGTGACGGGCGAGTGCGGGATTGTCGAGATCGCCGCTTTTCAGGATGGGCCCGAACTCATGCAGTGTGTTGAGGCAAGGTCCCAGCAGTTTGTCACTCACGTTCCACAGCGCCTGCAGGCCGCCGCTGCCTTCATTCCGCTCGATATCTAGCAGTGCGCGGTGGAGGCGAGCCGTCTCGCGCACAAAGGGTGGGATGCCCAGGACTTCAAAAGCATCTTGGGCCGCGCGCATCTGCTTGGCGGGCGAAATGATGACCTGCAGCATGGACTCTCCTCTGCCAAAAAAGTTGCGGTGGAATACGGTCTGTTTTGGCCGTTTATGGGCCAGTTTAGTCCGTAATTCACCGCAACTGATGAAGGGTGGATTAGGCTCGCTCGATGAAGGCTTTGTAGCCGCGGTAGGCCTCGTAGATATCGGCCTTGTTGGCGACCTCCCACAGGGCGTGCATGGACAGGACGGCAACGCCGGAGTCGATGACGTTCATGCCATACTTGGCCATGATGTAGGCGATGGTGCCGCCACCGCCCGCGTTGACGCGACCGAGCTCACAGGTCTGGAAGTCCACGCCGGCCTCGTCCATGATGTCGCGGACGAGGGCCACGTACTCGGCATCGGCGTCGTTGGAACCGCCCTTGCCGCGGCTGCCCGTGTACTTGTTAAAGCACAGGCCACGACCCATAAAGGCGGCGTTCTTCGTCTCGAACTTGCCGGCATAGCCCGGGTCGAAACCGGCGGACACGTCGGAGGAGAGCATGCGGCTGCGGGCGAGCGCGCGGCGCAGGGCCAGCGGGCTATCCTCGCCGGCGAGCGTCATGATCTCGGCGACGGTGTTCTCGAAGAAGCGGCTCGTCATACCGGTGGCACCCACGGAGCCGATCTCCTCCTTATCGACGATGAGCGTGATGCTCGTGCGCTCCACGTTGGTGACGTTGATCTGGGCGAGCATGGAGGGGTAGGCACAGACGCGGTCGTCATGGCCATAGCCCAGAATCATGGAGCGGTCGAGGCCCATGTCGCGGGCGGGGCCGGCGGGCACGACCTCGATCTCGGCGGAGAGGAAGTCCTCCTCCTCGACGTCGTACTGCTCCTTGAGGATATCCAGGAACATCTGCTTGACGGGCTCCTTGGGGGCGTCCTTGTCGTCCTCATCGAACTTGACGGGGCGGCCGCCCACGATCACGTCGAGAATCTCGGCATCGACGGCGTCCTTGGCAGGCTTGGACATCTGCTCGCTCGAGAGGTGGATCAGCAGGTCGGAGATGGTAAAGACCGGGTCGTCCGCCTTGTCGCCGATATTGATGTCGACGGTGGTACCGTCCTTTTTGCAGATGACGCCCACGAGTGCGAGCGGGGAGGCCACCCAGTGGTAGCTCTTGACGCCACCGTAGTAGTGCGTGTCGAGGTAGGCCATGTCGCCGGCCTCGAAGGCGGGGTTCTGCTTAAGGTCTAGGCGCGGCGAGTCCACGTGGGCGCCCAGGATGTTAAAGCCCTGCTCGAGCGGGGCGTTGCCCAGGTTGACGAGCATGAGGTCCTTGCCGTGATTGGCGGCGTACACCTTGTCGCCTGCCTTGAGCTCGCGGCCTTCGGCGATCACGGTCTCCAGGTCGACGTATCCCGCCTCCTCGGCCATCTTGATGCCGGTCTTGACGCACAGGCGCTCGGTCTTGTTCTCGCTCAAAAACTGCTTATAGCCGCGGCAAAGCTCCTCGAGCTCCTCGACTTGCTGTGGCGTGTACTTTTTCCATGCGCAGGGACGCTCCATGACGCAGGCTCCTTTCGGATCGATCGTGCTGGTTGATGTACCGTGAGCCATCGTATCACGCGCGGGCTCACGGTGGCGGGGGAGCTTTATGTGAGGTGGCCGCGGGGCGGGGAGCGTGTAAACTGGAGTGAGCAAACCGTGCCCAGCCCAAAGCGAGGTATTTAATATGTCTGACAAGCGCCGCACTTTTGCCGTTATCGACGGCAACTCGCTCATGCACCGCGCCTTTCACGCCGTGCCGCCGACCATGAACGCGCCGGACGGTCGCCCCACCAACGCGATCTTTGGCTTTCTGAACATGTTTCTTAAGATGATCGATGCCTTTAACCCCGACGGTGTGGTCGTGGCGTTTGACAAGGGTAAGCCGCGCGTGCGCATGGAGATGCTGCCGCAGTATAAGGCGCAACGCCCGCCCATGGACCCCGATCTGCATGCGCAGTTCCCTATGATTAAGGAGCTGCTCACCGCGCTCAACGTGCCGATTCTGCAGTCCGAGGGCTGGGAAGGCGACGATATCCTGGGTACTATGGCGCGCCTGGGCGAGCAGGCCGGCTGTGACATGCTGCTGGTGACCGGTGATCGCGACATGTATCAGCTTGTTACCGAGCACGTCAACGTGGTCTCGACCCGTAAGGGCCTGTCCGACGTTGCGATTATGACGCCCGAGAGCGTGGATGACTTGTATCACGGCATTACGCCGGCGCTCGTGCCCGACTTTTATGGTCTGAAGGGCGACGCGTCCGACAACATCCCCGGCGTGCCGGGCATCGGTCCCAAAAAGGCGAGTGCGCTCATCGCACAGTACGGCAGCTTGGACGAGGTCATCGCGCATGCCGACGAGGTCAAGGGCAAGATGGGTGAAAACCTGCGTGCACACATCGACGACGCGCTGCTGAGCCGTAAGGTGGCGACCATCCGCACCGATGCGCCCGTTGAGCTCGATTTTGAGGCGACGTCCTTCCCGGCGTTTTCTGCCGATGAGGTTTCCGCGGCGCTGGGTACGCTTGGTATCACCGCCATGCAGAACCGTTTCTTGGCGCTGATCGGCGGCGAGGGCGGGGCTGCTGCCTCCAGTGTGTTTGAGATACCTGCTATGGTTCGCGCAGCCGCCGGCGATGCCGACGCGCTTGGTGCCGTTGCGGCTGAGGTCTCCCGCGCGATTGATGCCGGCGAGTGGGTCGCCGCCGTGGTGGACGACGACAAGGAAGAGGGCGCGCTCTTTGGGCTGACGCGCACGCTGTGGTTGGCGACGTCCAAGGGCCTGTTCGCGCTCGAGGAGGGCGACAGCTGTGCGGCGGCTGAGGTTGAGGGCTTCAACTTCGCTCACGGTGTGATCGCCGGCGTGCTTGCGCGCCTGTTTATGGAGGGCCGCGTGGCGAGCCCGGATACGAAAGCGCTGCTGCACGAGCTTTCGCCCATCGATTCTTCTGAGCCCGAGCTCATGGATCCGCTCGCTGCCGATTCCACGCGTATCTTCGATACCGTGGTCGCTGCCTATCTGCTGGATTCCGATCGCTCCGAGTTCGATGAGGCATATCTGGCCGATACCTATCTGCAGATGGCGTTGCCTGCGGCGCGCGGTGCAGAGGGTGCTGGTGAGGACGCTCCGGCGCCTGCCGCTCGTACTGCGGCTCTGACGCTGGCGCTCGTGGCGCCGTTGCGCGAGTGCATGGCCCGTGAGAACGCCGCCAACGTGTTCGATGGCATCGAGATGCCGCTCGTTCCGGTACTTGCCAAGATGGAGCGCGCGGGCATGCTCGTGGACCCCGACCGCCTGCACAGTCTGTCCGAGGGTCTGGCGACCCAGATCACCGAGGTCGAACGAAGCATTCGCGACCTTGCCGGTGACGAGACCTTTAACATCGGCAGCCCCATGCAACTTTCGCATGTGCTCTTTGATGTGATGGGCCTTCCGACCAAGGGTCTCAAAAAGACCAAGCGCGGTTACTATTCGACCAATGCCAAGGTACTGAGTGATCTTGCCCGTGACCACGAGATTGTTCGTTTGATCTTAGACTGGCGCGAGAAGTCCAAGATCAAGTCAACCTATCTGGACACGTTGGGCCCGCTGCGCCGCGGTGACGGTCGTGTGCACACCACGTACAACCAGACCATCACCGCGACGGGGCGTCTGTCTTCGAGCGACCCTAATCTGCAAAACATTCCGACGCGCTCGGAGCTGGGGCGTACCGTCAAGACGGCGTTTTCGGCAGGCGAGGGAAGCGTCTTTTTGGCGGTGGACTACTCGCAGATCGAGCTGCGTCTGCTGGCACATCTCTCGGGTGACGAGCACTTGGTGCGCGCCTTTAACGAGGGCGAGGACTTCCATGCCGAGACGGCGGCGCGCGTGTTTGGTGTGCCGGTGTCCGAGGTAACGCCCGACCTGCGCAGTCGCGCCAAGGCCGTGAACTTTGGCATCGTGTATGGCCAGCAGGCCTACGGCCTGTCGCAGTCGCTGCATATCTCGATGGCCGAGGCGCGCGACATGATCGACCGCTACTACGAGGCCTACCCGGGCGTGCGTACGTTCCTCGACAACGTGGTGGCGCGCGCCAAGCAGACGGGCTACGCCGAGACCATGTATGGCCGCAGACGCCATATTCCCGAGCTCAAGGCCAAAAACCCGCAACTCCGCGGCTTTGGCGAGCGCACGGCCATGAACCATCCCATGCAGGGCACCGCAGCAGACATCATCAAGATCGCCATGGCCCGCGTAAGCCGTCGCCTGGAAGAAGAAGGCTTTGCCGCCCACATGATCCTGCAGGTACACGACGAACTGGACTTTGAGTGCCCCGTCGACGAAGTCGAGCGCCTCACCGCCATGGTCCGCGACGTCATGGAGCACGTAGTAGACCTACGCGTACCCCTCATCGCCGAAGCCAGCACCGGCATAACCTGGGCCGACGCCAAATAGGGAAGCAACCACAGTTCCAAAGTAACCAAAAACAGAAGGACGCCCCTTATCAACAAGGAGCGTCCTTCGTTCAATTAAATTCAGCCAAAGTATCTAGGCGCCAAGACGCCATCCAGGCGGCAAGCAAGTCACCGCAGGACCTGGCCGGGCGAGGCGGGTAAGTTTTCGTAGATTCCGCACGAGCCGGAAAGCACTTAATGTGCTTTCCGAGCGAGCCCAGGACCCGACCGAACGAAAAACTTACCCGCCTCGCCCGGCCAGGTCCGACGAGCAACGTTAACGAGCCGCCAAGATGGCGTCGATGAGCGTCAGTACGCCTCCGTCGTTGTTGCTCGGAATGCGCCACTTGGCATGCGCGTTCATGTGCTCCTCGGCGTTGTCCACGATAAAGCTGTGACCGACGCGCTCCAGCATGGGGATGTCGTTGTACGTATCGCCCACGGCGGCGGCGTCGGCAATATCGATGCCCAGGTGTTCGCACAGGTGCGCGACGCCGGCGCCCTTGTCGACGCCCAGGTTCATAAAGTCGATCCACTCGCGCCCGGCGTTGGTGACGTAGAGCTTGTCCGAGAACTCGGGACTATAGGTCTCGCGGAAAGCGGGCTCGGCGTCGTAGCCGGGGAAGAAGACCGAAATCTTGTTGGACTCGAAATCAATGCCATCAAAGCTGTCGACGTAGTTGATTGTGTTGTAGTAGACGCTGATCTCGTCGTGGTATTGATGGTCGCGGGCAAGCACGTAGAACTCGTCGAAGCAGCAAAGGACGGGGACAGCGCGCGGATCCTCCGAGGCACGGCTCAAGACCTGCTGATACAGCTCCACGTCAATAGTGCTCTTATAGATATAGCTGCCGCGATAGATCACGCACGCTCCGTTGTCGGGACAAAAGGCGAGGCGGTTCTTGACGCCCTCGAACATCTCCTCGAGCTTGGGGGCGGGACGTCCGCTGGCGGGGCAGAATACGATGTCGGCGTCGGCGAGCTTGTCTAGGCGCTCATCAAGACCCTGGGGCAGCACGCGCTCGTCGGTCAGCAGCGTCTTGTCCATGTCGACGGCGAGAATCTTAATGTTTCCGATATTGGCGTCCGATTCGTAAGTTTGCATAAAAGCGAGCCTTTCGTTTCGAGATTGTTTCAGACGTTATAGCCATCAATTCGTAGTCGGGCGTATTTTCGCAGGAACGGAGCGTATTTGCACCACGCTTCACAAAGTAATGAAAAAACTTTTCAGAAATTTGAATTTGTCGCTTGTGCTGCGGGCACTTTAGCGTAATATAGCGACCATCGAAAACGGAGACGGAAAAACAACCGCTTACCGAGGAAAAGGTACCGTTTACGATATTAGAATTGCGCCCGGCGATAGGTGAAAGGAGAGGCAGATGCAGTTCGTAACGATCATCACCACTGCAGACAATGCCATCCGACGCCAGCGCGCAATTTCCCGACGACGATAACAATCGTCTCTGTCCGCATGGGGCGAATTGCCTCAACAGAGTCATTTTGAGGTCGTTGGGTTTTAGCACGACATTGCTGCATGTTTCTAGGGCATGTATGTGCTGATTTTTGCTATTTAACCTGATATTGCACGGTATATGACCTTGAAATGACTTGCAACTGACCGATGTTCTAACTAGCTACCAAGGGCGAAAGGAAACAGCCATGAGCAAGGAAAAAGTCGTTCTCGCATATTCCGGTGGTCTTGATACATCCGTATGTGTCAAGTGGCTCCAGGACGAGAAGAATCTCGATGTCGTTTGTGTCTGCGGCAACGTGGGCCAGGAAGAGACCGGACTGGATGCCAAGAAGCAGAAGGCGCTCGACCTGGGCGTTCTCGATTGCCAGGTGCTCGACCTGCGCGACGAGTTCTCCGATGAGTTCCTGACCAAAGCCATTGCAGCAAACTCCATGTACGAGAACAAGTATCCGCTGCTCTCCGCCCTGTCTCGCCCGCTGCTTGCCAAGAAGCTTGTTGAGGTCGCCCACGAGTTTGGCGCGACCTACGTCGCCCACGGCTGCACCGGCAAGGGTAACGACCAGGTCCGTTTTGAGGCCGCCGTCAAGGCCCTCGACCCCGAGCTCAAGGTTATCGCCCCGGTTCGCGAGTGGGACCTGAAGTGTCGCCCCGACGAGGTCGCCTATGCCCACGCCCACAACGTGCCGGTTCCCGAGGGTGCCAACGACAACCCCTACTCCATCGACGACAACCTGTGGGGTCGTGCCATTGAGTGCGGTCACCTGGAGGATCCCTGGAATGAGCCGCTCGACGACGCTTGGGTTATGACCAAGAATCCCGAGGACACCCCGGACACCCCGACCTACACCGAGATTGAGTTTGAGGCCGGCAAGCCCGTCGCCGTCGACGGCAAGAAGATGAAGCTCTCTGAGATCGTCATCGCCCTCAACAAGATCTCCGGCGACAATGGCTTTGGCCGTCTCGATCTGGTCGAGGATCGCCTGGTGGGCCTTAAGAGCCGCGAGTGCTACGAGGTTCCCGGCGCCCTGACGCTCATCACCGCCCACAAGGCGCTCGAGGACATCTGCGTCGAGGGCGACCTGCTCAAGACCAAGATCAAGCTCGAGCAGGATTGGGCCACCGCCGTGTACAACGGCCAGTGGTACAGCCCGCTCAAGAACGCGCTCGATGCCTTTATGGCCGACACGCAAAAGTTCGTGACCGGCACTGTCCGTCTGAAGTTCTTTAAGGGCAACTGCCATGTCGTCGGCCGCAAGAGCCCCTTCAGCCTCTACGACTACGGTCTGGCTACCTACGACCGCGACACCACGTTTGACGAGAAGGCCAGCGCCGGCTTTATCGAGATCGATACGCTGTCGCTCAAGACGTGGGCAAAGGTCCAGGGCCCCAGCTCTGCTGCTGCCCAGGCCTAGCGCCTCCTTCCCTTGGTATCCGCGCGGCCCATCCGCGTGATACATAACGGGCGCACGGGGTCCCTACCTTTCGTTATGCTTGCTGACACTTCTTAACATCGGTGGCCCCTACGTTCCGCCCGCATATATGATGCCGCGTCTGCGGCTGAGTCCGAGCCCCGCCGGGGTTGTCCGGCGGGGCTCCTTCTATCAATTTGGCGGCTCTGTGCCTATATATATGAGGAGTATCCATTATGTTCAATGCTATCGCGCATGCTTTGCTTGCCCTCGCGCCCGAGTTCGATGCTGTAAGGGTCGAGGACGTTCCTATGAGCCTGAAGTCCTGGATCGATGGTTCGCAGGGCAACATCCGGAGGGAGACGTTGGGCGCCAAGTGCATGGTGCGTCACTTCTTTGCAAATTAGCCACATGGCCCCGCGCGCGGCAGGGAGTGTGTAAAACTAGCGGTTGATAAATCGCTTTAGCGACAGGGCACATTGCTTTGGACGCTTGTTTTGGTATTTGGAGAAAGGAGACGGTTCCATGGCTCTTTGGGGCGGTCGTTTTGAGGCGGGCGTGGCCGAGGTCACGCAGGAGTTTGGCGCGTCGCTGCCGGTCGACAAACATCTCTATAAGCAGGATATCGCCGGCTCTAAGGCGCATGCCAAGATGTTGGTCGCCCAGGGCATCATCAGTGCCGAGGACGAGCAGGCGATTGCCAAGGGCCTGATCGGAATCGAACAGGATATCGATGCCGGCAACTTTACCTTCGACATCAACGATGAGGACATTCATATGTCCATCGAGAGCGAGCTGACGCGTCGCATCGGCGAGGCTGGCAAGCGCTTGCATACTGGGCGTTCGCGCAACGACCAGGTGGCGACCGATACGCGCCTGGGCGTCAAGGCGCTGGCCAAGGAGCTCATGGAGGCCAATCTTGAGCTGCGCCATGTGCTGGTGGATGCGGCCAAGAAGTACGACAAGGTGATTCTGCCGGGCTACACGCATATGCAGCACGCTCAGCCCGTGCTGCTCTCGCATCATCTGCTGGCGTATTTCTGGATGTTCGCGCGCGACTTTACGCGCCTGAAGGCCGCCTTTGATGCCGCCGACAACTGCCCGCTTGGTGCTGCCGCGCTTGCCGGTACGAGCTATCCGCTCGATCGCCAGATGACGGCTGCCGAACTTGGCTTTGCGGGCGTGATCCCCAACTCGCTCGATGCGGTTTCCGACCGTGATTTCCTGCTCGATCTGCATTACGCCGGATCCGTCATGGCGATGCACCTGTCGCGTCTTTCCGAGGAGATCGTGCTGTGGTCGAGCTCCGAATTTGGCTTTATCACGCTTTCAGACTCCTACTCCACCGGCTCGTCTATCATGCCGCAGAAGAAGAACCCCGACTTTGCCGAGCTTATCCGCGGCAAGAGCGGTCGCGTGTACGGCAACCTGGTGCAGCTGCTGGTAACCATGAAGGGCTTGCCGCTTGCTTATAACAAGGACTTGCAGGAGGACAAGGAGGGCGCGCTCGATACCGCCCATACGCTCATGCAGTGCCTGTCCGTTATGGCCGGAATGATTTCGACTTGGACCGTCAACGAGGATGCCATGGCGCGCGAGTGCGGCGTGGGGCACCTTGCCGCCACCGATGTTGCCGATTACCTGGCCAAGCGTGGCCTGCCGTTCCGCGAGGCACATGCCGTGGTGGGCCATCTGGTCCTGATGTGCGAGAAGCGCGGCTGCAATCTTGAGGACCTGCCGTTTGAGGTGTTCCAGGAGGCAAGCCCGCTCTTTGAGCGCGACATTACCGAGGCGCTCGACATCCCGTCGATTGTCGCCGCGCGCACGACCGAGGGCGGCACCGCCCCTGCCGCCGTTGCCGTGCAGCTTGATCGCGCCGAGGCACAGCTCGTGGCTGACGAGGGTGTGTTTGGGTCACTGACTAAGGTCGTCGAGATGGGCCACGGGGTAAAGTAGGGATTTGG
This sequence comes from uncultured Collinsella sp., assembly GCA_902490565.1. Classification (GTDB taxonomy): domain Bacteria; phylum Actinomycetota; class Coriobacteriia; order Coriobacteriales; family Coriobacteriaceae; genus Collinsella. The sequence goes on from CABUEK010000003.1 coordinate 48,818, forward strand.
CTGAAGCCGTTTTGGCCATTTATTGATAAATCGTTTTCACTTTACGGGCGCCTGCTGATGTGGGCGCCCGTATTTTGTTGCTATGGGGGAGGGGCTTGTCGAGAACTTCTGTAGGACCTTTGGGCAGGTTGTGAAGGGGTTACGTTCGCGGGCGGCAACCGACCGCCTGCTCTGTTCGATGCGGTTGATGGGCGGTCGGATGGTACTCTAATCGGGCTTCGAAACAGAAGTGACACATATGGAGCGCTTTAATAAATTGCAACGTTTCAATAAACAGCTTTTTGTTTAACTGCAGCTAAAACTCTGTTACGATGCAGTCCAGGCGGGTGCCGGAATGGGACTTGGGCACGCGCGAACCTACTTGAAAGGCTACTTTTATGGCTATCGAGAAGACCTTCATCATGATTAAGCCCGACGCCGTGCGCGACCGCAAGATCGGCGAGATCGTTGCTCGCATTGAGCGCAGCGGCCTTGTCATCGAGCGCATGGAGATGACCACGCTCGAGCGCGCTACCGTCGAGGAGCACTACGCCCATCTGGCCGACAAGCCCTTCTTTGGCGGTCTCTGCGACTTTATGACGAGCGGTCCGGTCGTCAAGATGGTCGTTTCCGGTCTCTCCGCTGTTGCTAAGATGCGCACCCTCATGGGCGCTACCAACCCGCTTGAGGCTGCTCCTGGTACCATCCGCGGCGACTTTGCCGTCGATGTCAACGCCAACGTGATCCACGGCTCCGACTGCCTGGAGAATGCCGAGATCGAGATCAAGCGCTTCTTTGGCTAAACCAGCTTTGACTCCTTAAAGCTGTTAGCGTGTGGCTTGGGCGCCGCGGAACTCCATCCGCGGCGCCCTTTTATTCCAAAATCTATGCAGGGGCCCGCTCGGATATTTGTTCCGAGCGGGCCCCTGCTGTTAGCTTGTGGCACTGAATAGTTTAGGCTTCGTCGACGATCTTAAGGCCGCGCGTGCGATCGATCTCGTTGAGGAGGTTAACGCGACGCTCGTGACGACCACCCTCAAACTCGGCGTCGAGCCACTCGTCGACAATCATCTTGGCGAGCTCGGAGCCCACGACGCGGGCGCCAAAGGCGAGCACGTTGGTGTTGTTGTGCATGCGGGAGAGCTTGGCGCTGAAGGGCTCGGAGCATACGACGGCGCGAACACCTTCGACCTTGTTGGCGGCCAGGCTGATGCCGACGCCGGTACCGCAGATCAGGATACCCAGGTCGACGTCACCGTTGGCCACGGCCTTACCCACCTTGTAGCCGGCGATGGGGTAATCGAAGCTCTCGGAGGTGTCGGTGCCAAAGTTCACGACCTCGCAGCCGCGCTCCTTCAGGTGCTCGGAGATGATGTTCTTGAGCTCGACGGCGGCGTGGTCGTTACCGATACCAATCTTCATGAGTGGTTCCTCTCTGGTCCGTGCGGCGGAATTGCTAAAGGTTTTACCGCGTTCGACTGCATGATAGCGCGACTTTTGTGGAAACGCTCGGGCGTTTTTTGGTCAAACGCTTTAGCATGCAACAAGACTAGCTTTTCATGTATTAATGCCGTCAGTTTGCGCTTGAACGCCGTCCGCCGGAACTTGGGTTGCGGTTTTTGATGCATTGTTATCAAATAAAAGAGCTAATTATTTTCGAGAGCCCTGTCCGTTATACAAGTAGGAGATACCTATGCCTGCCGATTCTCTTCGCGATGCCGCGTTTTGCGATGTTTTGAACCGCGAGCTTGTCTGTGCACTCGGCTGCACCGAGCCCATTGCCGTTGCCTATGCAGCGGCGTTGGCGAGCCAGACGCTTGGTTGCGAACCCGATCATATGGATGTTGCCTGCTCGGGCAACATCATCAAGAACGTCAAGAGCGTGACCGTGCCCAACTCGGGTGGTATGCACGGTATTGAGGCCGCGGCCGTGCTGGGTGCCGTGGGCGGCGACGCCAAGAGCGCGCTCGAGGTGCTCGAGAGCGTTAACGATGAAGACCGTGCACGCGTGGTCGAGCTCCTCGCCGACGCCGACTACTGCGATGTGTCGCTTGTCGAGGGCGTGCCCAACCTCTACATCAAGGTGACTGCGACGGCCGGGGGCCATACCGCGGTCGTCGAGATTACCGATCACCACACCAATGTCACGTGCCATACGCTCGACGGTATTCCGGTGTGCGGCAAGTCGGCGGGGGAGTGTGCCGCCTGCGCCGAGCGCGTGGTGGCCGAGCGTGCGGCGGATAAGGCCGACACGCCCATGTCGATTGAGTCCATCATTGACTTTATCGAGGACGGCGACATTGAGGACGCCCGCGCTGCCGTTGAGCGTCAGATTGAGCTGAATGGCGCGATCAGTGCCGAGGGCCTTGCGCACGCTTGGGGCGCCGAGGTGGGTCGTACGCTGCTGGGTGCTCGTGCCGATGACGTCGCCTGCCGTGCCCGTGCCCGTGCGGCCGCCGGGTCCGACGCCCGCATGAACGGCTGCGCGCTGCCGGTCGCCATTGTGTGCGGCTCGGGCAATCAGGGCATTACCTGCGCATTGCCCGTCATGGAGTATGCCGAGTACCTGCGTTGCGACCACGAGCGCCTGGTGCGCGCCGTGATGCTGTCCGATCTGATCGCCGTGCATATCAAGAGCTATATTGGTGCGCTCTCGGCGTTTTGCGGTGCTATTTGCGCCGCGTGCGGCGCCGGCGCTGCGATTACCTGGCTGTGCGGTGGCACGCGCGAGCAGATTGGCGCGACGGTCTCGAATACGCTCGGTAACGTGGGCGGCATCGTGTGCGACGGCGCCAAGGCGAGCTGTGCCGCCAAGATCTCGGCTGCCGTCGATGCGGCGATTCTGGGCCATGATATGGCCATGCAGGGTCGCGGCTTCCGCGCCGGCGAGGGCCTGATCCAAGATACCGTTGAGCAGACAATCGCTAGCATGGGCTACGTAGGCCGTGTGGGTATGAAGGACACCGACGTCGAGATCCTCAACATCATGATCGGCAAAACCCAGGTGTGCTAGTTACGCGGTTTTACCAAACCGCGTAACCAGTCGACGCTGCAAACGCCCCTAAGCGGCAATCTGCCTTTCAATCGTCGGGCATGGCCAGAAGGCCTATGCCCTCCTCTTTCAAGGCACATTGCTCGCTTAGGGGCATTTTCGCTGACTTGTGCTCAACCTGCGGCGATATTTGGTTTGGAGCGAGGGGTCCTACGACAGTTCGTGGGCTACTTGGTGCTCGTAGAAGGCCTCGATTACGGCGTTAAAGTCGCGGGCGAAGTCTTCCATGGTTCCGCGCCAGGTGGCTCGGCTGGGCTTGCCTTGGCCCACAAAGGCGGTTTGGATGCCGCAATCGGGGGACGGGAAGTCGCGTTTGGGATCGTTGCCCACCATAAGGACCTCGTGTGGCTCGAGCCCCATCACCTGAAGCTGCTCTAGATAGTAGGTAGCATCGGGCTTGCAGCGGGTGGTGTTTCCCATGTGCGTCACGAGTTCAAAGGGGGCGTCGGCCAGGTCGCCCCAGCCCATGCGGCACTCGATGGCCCCCTGGGGAAAGCTGGGGTTGGTAAAGAGCGCGCAACGCAGTCCAGCGTCCTGTACGGCCTGGAGCGCGGCGTGCGCGCCCGGCATAGCGTGGGCGTTAATGACATCGTCGTTCTTGTACGGAAGAACTTCGCGGTCATAGTAGGTAAACGCCTCGTAGATGAGGGGATCGGAGAGGCAGATCCCGCATCGGCGCTCGACCTCTTCTTGGTAAAACTCAAGATTGGTGCGGTTGTCCGTGCCGCTGCGGCGATTGGCGTTGAGGTCGACCAGGATGGTGCCGAGGCGTGCCATCGTGCCACCGCGGCTGCGGCGCCCGATATCCGCGAGCATCGAAGAGACATCCTTAAAATAGCGAAGGATGAACGCGTTGAGGTTGATGCTAAGAAGCGTTTCGTCCATATCGAAAACGACTGCTTTGAGCACGCGGGCACCTTTCTCGAAAAATCGATCTAGAATCGTTGGCTCCGGATACTTTACCCCAAAGCCGAATGCCTGGCTGGTTATCGTCAAGTTGCGGAGACGTGTGTTCATAAGATTACGAAAAAGTCTCCACACGAGTAAAAAATCGCAGTTCACGCTTGAAATCGAACTCATTTCCCCGTAACCTATACGAACGTGATTGCATAAGCGTCACATTAGTATCTGTCGGCTCCCGAGTGTTCCTAAACGTTGTGTGCTTGTCGCACCCTTCTGTAGGTCCTAGCAATCGGGGCCCCGTAGTTCGAAAGGGGTCCACCTTTGAGTGAGATTCAGAACTCGTCCATTTTCTCTCTTGACGATGTCAATGAGGAGGAGATGAACAACCTCATCGACGGTACGATTACCGACTTTGATGAGGGCGATCTCGTTAACGGCACTGTCGTTAAGATCGAGCATGACGAGGTGCTCGTTGACATCGGATTCAAGTCCGAGGGCGTTATCCCGGTCCGCGAGCTGTCCATCCGCAAGGACGCTAACCCTGCAGACATCGTTGCACTCGGTGATCCCATCGAGGCTCTGGTTCTCCAGAAGGAGGACAAGGACGGTCGTCTGGTCCTGTCCAAGAAGCGTGCCGAGTACGAGCGTGCTTGGAACCGCATCGAGGAGAAGTTCAACTCCGGCGAGAACGTCGAGGGCGAGGTTATCGAGGTTGTCAAGGGCGGCCTGATCCTCGACATCGGCCTGCGTGGCTTCCTGCCCGCTTCCCTCGTCGACCTCCGTCGCGTCAAGGACCTCACCTCCTACATGGGCACCCGCATCGAGGCTCGCGTCATCGAGATGGACCGCAACCGCAACAACGTCGTCCTCTCCCGTCGCGTCGTGCTCGAGGAGTCCCGTAAGGCCGAGCGCTCCGAGATTCTGTCCAAGCTCAAGTCTGGCATGCGTCTCCAGGGCACCGTTTCCTCCATCGTCGACTTCGGCGCCTTCGTCGACCTCGGCGGTATCGACGGCCTCATCCACATCTCCGAGCTTTCCTGGAACCACGTCAACCATCCTTCCGAGGTTGTCAAGGTCGGCCAGGAGGTCGAGGTCGAGGTTCTCGACGTCGATCTCAACCGCGAGCGCATCTCCCTGGGTCTCAAGCAGACCACCGAGGATCCGTGGCGCGCACTGGTCAAGAAGTACCCCGTCGGCGCTATCGTCGAGGGCACTGTGACCAAGCTTGTCCCGTTCGGCGCTTTCGTCGACCTGGGCGAGGGCATCGAGGGCCTGGTGCACATCTCCGAGATGGCCAACAAGCACGTCGATCAGCCTTCTCAGGTCACCCATGTTGGCGACAAGGTTCAGGTCAAGGTCATGGAGATCGACCTCGACCGTCGTCGTATCTCCCTGTCCATGAAGTCCGCTGCTGAGACTCTGGGCGTTGAGATCGAGGTTACTCCGCTGCCTTCCGAGAAGAAGGACGAGGAGACCGACGCCGAGTAAATCGGTTTGACGATCACTTGTTTTAAGGGATCCGTCCGCAATGGACGGGTCCCTTTTTTGCATTTGGCGCCGAAATGCGCAATGCTGTCCGGGCTGTCTATTTACTATTGGGTTGTCGATGCATGAAAAATGCCGACATCCCGCCTCGGGGAGAAGGCGGGAACACACCGAGTAGACGGAGGGGTGCGGAGCGCGGTCGCGTCTCGACTGACGACGTTGCCCATCGACAGGACCATTGTAGCGCATGCCGGTTCTTGGTTTATCGTGTCGAACGCTTGCGTTGTGCCATTGCCTGCGGCAACGGTGTGCTACACTCTTGCACTGCTGAGTGGGCCAGACGGTCGCGCGATGTGCTGCTTGCAGTACGCGTGAGGAAAGTCCGGGCTCCAGAGGGCGGGATGCCGGCTAACGGCCGGGCGGAGTGATCCGACGGAAAGCGCCGCAGAAAAGAAGACTCCCACCTGCGCCGCAAGGCGTAAAGGGAAAAGCTGAAACGGTGGTGTAAGAGACCACCAGCGTCGTGGCAACACGGCGGCTTGGCAAGCCCCATCCGGAGCAAGCGCGAATAGGAACGCTATGGGCCGGCCCGGTCCGCGTTCGGGTAGCGTGCGTGGAGCTGCACGGTAACGTGCAGACAAGATAAATGACCGTTCACGACAGAACCCGGCTTATAGGCCCGCTCAGCACTTTGCTGACGCTGCGAACCCGTCAGCGCGGCAATCTGCCTTTCAAGCCTTCGGGCATGACCATAAGGTCAATGCCCTCGTCTTTCAAGGCACCTTGCTCGCGCTGACGGGTTCTCGCTTTCGTTGACGGAATCATAGGTGGCTTCGTTCTTTTTACCGAGGTTATCGGTACGGTCTTTGCCGTATTATTGAGGCTGTTTGTTGCTTTGCTTGTGTTTGAGGGGCTTTGTTGGACAGCTATTTTACTCTGCAATCGAATATTGAGGCTTCGGGCGAGTTTGTGGACCGCAAGAGCCGGTTTATTGCCCAGCTGGTGCATATTGAGTCCGAGGATGAGGCGAATGCCTTTATCGAGATGGTTCGCAAGCGTCATTACGACGCTCGACACAATGTTCCCGCGTGGATTTTGGTCGATGGGCGCGAGCGCCAGAGCGATGATGGTGAGCCGAGCCGCACGAGCGGCATGCCGACGCTCGAGGTGCTGCGCGGTGCGGGGCTCAAAAAAGTTTGCTGCGTGGTGACGCGCTATTTTGGTGGCACGCTGTTGGGGCCTGGTGGCTTGGTACGCGCCTATACCGCGGCGACGCAGGCGGCGGTGGCCGCGGCTCAGGAGGCAGGGCAGATCGTTGAGATGACAAGCGTCGTGCCTGTTGACGTGCATGTGGCCTATCCGCAGTATGAGCAGGTGCTTCGTTTGGCGCAGGATTCGGGTGCCAAGGTTTCGGATACCGATTACGCGGATGCCGTGACACTTCACCTGGTATTCAAAGCGGGGGAGCAGGAGCAATTTTGCGCCAAGATGCGCGAGCTTATGGCGGGGCGCGAAGAGATCGAGGTCGGCGCTCCCGAGTTTGCCGAGTTCTAACGACGACGGCCGGCGTGCTTTTGGATGGATCCTAAGCGCGCCGGCCGTCGTTTTTCTGTTGCTGCCGTTTACTCGGCGAGCTGCTTTAGCACATCGCAGGCGATCTCGACGGCATCGTCGATGCAGCCGGGGCAGCTGCGGAGCGGACCTTTATCCGATCCGATGCCCTTGAGCGTGCCGCAGACGGTCGTCGTGTTCTTCTCGCCAAATCGCTTGGCAATCTCGCGCGACAGCTTGTAGGTCTGGCCTTTGGTCTTGGGGTTCTCCATGCCGTCGCTCATTACAAAGCCCATGATGGCAACAGCGCCCGAGATGGCGCCGCAGGTCTCGGTCATGCCACCCATGCCGGCGCCAAAGCCCTCGGTGAGGGTAAAGGCGGTCTGGGGGTCGAGCCCGACGGCAGGTGCGAGCGTGCAGGCAACGGCCTGTGCGCAGTTAAAGCCGCGGGCGTGGTATTCGGCAGCCTGAGCCTGGCAGGCGGCGGTGTCGAGCTGGGTGGTATCGATCTGCTTCATCGTTGTCTCCTTGGTCACGGTGTACCCGCCTATGGTACCCGTGACGGGGCATGTAATCATCGAGAGCTTCATGTATGCCTCATTTTTATCTATCGAGCAAATGCCCAAGGCTTGAGATAAATGCCCCTAATCAATTTGTCCCATAACCTACCTTGGGGATGGGTTGAGAGGGGTGCAGGGTAGCGGTATCGTGAACCGAATAAAACTAAAACCCAGGCAAGGGAGCTAGATATGAGCGAGCAGACTATCGGTACTACATGTGTTCAGGGCGGCTATCACCCGGGAGATGCGGAGCCGCGCCAGGTGCCCATCTACCAGTCCACCACGTGGAAGTACGACACGTCGGAGCACATGGGCAAGCTGTTTGACCTGGAGGAGTCTGGCTACTTCTACAGCCGTCTGCAGAACCCCACGTGCGATTTGGTTGCCGCCAAGATCTGCGAGATGGAGGGCGGCACCGCAGCGATGCTCACGAGTTCGGGCATGGCTGCGAACTTCCTCGCGATCTTTAACGTTGCCGGTGCCGGCGATCACGTGGTCGCAAGCTCTGCCATTTACGGCGGTACGTATAACCTGCTCGCCCACACCATGGGCCGCATGGGCGTGACCTGCACGTTCGTCGCCCCCGACTGCACCGATGAGGAGCTGGAGGCTGCCTTTCAGCCCAACACAAAGCTCGTCTTTGGCGAGACGATCGCAAACCCCGCCCTTGCCGTGCTCGATATTGAGCGCTTTGCCAAGGCCGCACATGACCACGGCGTGCCGCTGATGGTCGACAACACCTTCCCGACGCCCGTTATGTGCCGTCCCTTTGAGTGGGGCGCCGACATCGTTACGCACTCCACCACCAAGTACATGGATGGACATGCTGCCTACCTGGGCGGCGTGATCGTCGACCACGGCCAGTTTGACTGGATGGCCCATGCGGACAAGTTCCCGGGTCTCACCACGCCTGACGAGAGCTACCATGGCGTGACCTATGCCGAGAAGTTCGGTCGCGAGGGCGCCTTCATTACCAAGGCCACCGCGCAGCTCATGCGCGATCTTGGCCCCATGCAGAATCCGCAGGCGGCCTTCTTCCTGAACAGCTCGCTCGAGAGCCTGCATGTACGCATGCCGCGTCATTGTGAGAACGGCCTGGCCGTTGCCAAGTTCCTGCAGAGCCATCCCAAGGTACGCTTCGTGAGCTATCCGGGCCTGGAGGGCGATAAGTACTATGACATGGCTCAGAAGTACATGCCCAACGGTACCTGCGGCGTTGTGAGCTTTGGCTTTAACGGTGGTCGCGCGGCGGCCGAGACCTTTATGAAGAGCCTTAAACTTGCCCAGATCGCCACGCATGTGGCTGACGCCCGCACCTGCTGCCTGCATCCCGCTAATGCCACACACCGCCAGATGAACGATGAGGAGCTCATCGCCTGCGGCATCTCCGCCGATATGGTGCGCCTGTCGTGCGGCCTCGAGGATACGGCCGATTTGATTGCCGACCTTGAGCAGGCACTCGAGCAGTGCTAGGCTAGCGTTCGCATAAGGCGCCGATGCTGGCAGAAAGCTTCGGCGATCTTTCGTTCCGATTCCGTAGGCGGGACCCCAATCGCGACTGTTTGTAGGCGATTGGGGCCCCGTTTTTGCGTTGCGCCACTCGAAAGGATGGATATGGAGAAAACCGCAGAGCAGCTGCGCCGCGAGCACATTGCCCTTGAGGGCGACACCCATGGCAAGAACAAATGGGCGATTCTGTTTACCGTGCTCATCATGACGTTTATGTCGTGTCTGGATTCGACCGTCGTGACCGTGGCGTTGCCCGTGATGCAAAAGGAGCTGGGCGTGGGCCTCGACCGCATCCAGCTGGTGAGCTCGGTGTACCTGCTTGCGACATGCGTGGCTATGCTGCCGTTTGGCCGCTTGGGCGACGTGCGCGGCAAGGTGGGCGTATTCCAGCTGGGCGTAATCGTTTTTACGGCTGGCTCGCTGCTTTGCGGCCTTTCGAGTTCGCTCGAAGTTCTTATTCTGGCACGCATTGTGCAGGGCGTCGGCTGCGCAGCGGCCATGGCCAACAACATGGGTATCATCACCGAGTCGTTTCCGGCGCGCGAACGAGGCCGTGCCATGGGTATTCTCGCGACCTTTGTGGCCCTCGGCATGATGTGTGGCCCCGTGCTCGGCGGCATGCTGGTGGCAAGCTTTCCCTGGGAGAGCATCTTCCTCATCAACCTGCCCATTGGCGTCATCTCGTTTATCGTGGGGCTCTACACGCTGCCGCATGTTAAGCCGGAGGCCGGCGAGCGCCCCATGTCGCTGGCGGAGGCCGCGCGTCGCTGCTTTGCAAATTCGGCCTTCACCATCAATCTTGCCTGCATGCTCATCGTGTTCGTTGGTATTGGCGCATCAGAGTTTATCCTGCCGTTCTATTTTCAGGACGCCCACGGCTTTGGTTCCGACATTTCCGGATTGCTCTTTTTGGCGCTGCCGATGGTGAATGCCTTTATCGGCCCGCTTTCGGGTACGGTTTCGGACCGTGTTGGCTGCGAGGGCCCCACGGCGGTCGGCCTAGGCGTGTACGTATGCGGTCTTTTTGCGGTAAGCACGCTCGACGAGCACTCTTCCATCCCTGTGATCGTGTGTTGCGTCGCGTTTATGTCGTGCGGTACGTCGATTTTCCAGAGCCCCAATAACTCGCTGTATATGGGCTCGGCTCCGCGCGAAGCGCTCGGCTTTGCGGGCAGCCTGGGTAGCCTGGCGCGCTATGCGGGTATGGCAGTGGGCATTACAGCGGCATCGCATATCCTGTATGGGCAGATGAGCGTGGCGATGGGCGAGTCCGTGACCAGTTTCGTTGCAGGCCGTCCGGATGTGTTCCTGTTCGGCTTTCGCTCGGTGTTCTATGTGCTCATGGCTGTGGCCGCTGTGGGTTTTGCGCTCGCCATGGTGCGTTTGGTGAGGATGCGCGCCCGCCATTAGTGTGTTGAGAGACTGTCTGCCACGATTCGCGCCGTCCCAAAAAGACCGGTTTGTGGTGCGATGCGGCTTGTGGGGCGGGCGGGGGTCGGTCCGTGGTAGACTATCGAACAACGTTTATTAATCGCGCGGCATCGTTGCCGCGAGAAGGGGTTGCGCCATGCAGGAGCTTGAGGATCGTATTCGCCATGACGGCATCGTAAAGGCCGGTAACGTCCTTAAGGTTGATGCCTTCCTCAACCACCAGTGCGACGTTGAGCTGTTCGACCACATGGGCGCTGAGTGGGCCCGTCTGTTCAAGGATGTCGAGATCAACAAGATTCTGACGATCGAGGCTTCGGGCATTGGTATGGCTTGCATCGCAGCCCAGCATTTTGGTGGCGTGCCGGTTGTCTTTGCCAAGAAGGCACAGTCCATCAACCTCGACGGCGAGCAGTATGCTACGACCATCTACTCCTTTACCAAGCAGAAGGAGTATCCGGTCATCGTGGGCAAGCGCTTCCTGTCCGAGGGCGACAAGGTCCTGATCATCGACGACTTCTTGGCCAACGGCTGCGCGCTCGAGGGTCTTATCAAGATCTGCGAGGCTGCGGGTGCCGAGGTATCCGGCATTGGCATTGCGGTGGAGAAGGGCTTCCAGGGCGGTGGCGATAAGCTCCGCGAGCGTGGCTTCCGCGTTGAGAGCCTGGCCCGTATCGCCGATATGGACTGCGAGACCGGCGAGATCACCTTCGCCTAAGCGCGCAACACAAGCGATTGGTATGCGATGTGACAAAGGGACTGTCCCTTTGTCACATTTTTTTGTATGAGGGGAGGTATTGATATGGATGAGAACAAGATGGGATGGTGCGAGTATGCGCGCTATGCCGCGATGGCGGCCGAAGAGTTGGCGCGCGATTGCGAGGTACAGGTGTTTCGCGCGACGGGTCCGGGCGGACAAGGCGTGAACACGACGGACTCGGCGGTGCGCATGAAGCACGTGCCCACAGGGATTACCGTGACGGCGCGCGAGAGCCGCAGCCAGTTCCAAAATCGCGCGAGCTGCCTGCGCAAGCTGCACGCCGAGCTCGAGCGACGCGGACGTCCACCGCGTCGACGTGTAAAGACCAAGGTGCCCCAGCGCTCTCGTCAGCGCAGACTCAATGACAAGCACTTCAATGCCATTAAAAAGGCCAACCGACGCAAGCCGGGCAGCGACGAGTAGTCGTTTGTTCCACTGGCCTTGCTAGCGGGTAGGGTGCCAAACTTGGAGGGCGCTGCCGAGGACGTCGACCTCGATGCGCGAGGCGTCAACGGGCTCGCCATCGGCCTGGATGGGGTAGTCGGGCTCCTCAAAAGTTAGCTCGGCATGGCGGCAGCGGCGCATGCGAACCGGTGGCAACTTGGTATGGTGGCCGTCCTTGGCCGAAAGGAACATAGGCAGGGCTACCGCGCGAGGGACGGGGCCGCAGGCGTAGCAGACGTCGAGCATGCCGTCGCAGGGGTCGGCATCGGGGCAGATGCGATAGCCCGAGCCATAGGTAGGACCAAGCTGAATCGCCATGATGATCGCCCTCACGCGCTCGGCGGGCGCGCCGTCAAAGCTGACTGTCATGGGGTAGTTGCGGTAGCGCAGGCCAAACTGCTCAAGTCCCGAAAGGGTGTAGAGCGGCGCGCCCGTCAAGCCGGTCTTTTTGCGCAGCTCGGTGGTGCCCAGGCCGATGGCGGCATCGATGCCGACCGAAAGCGTCTGGTCGTAGTACTCAACGGTAGCCTCGCCGCTGCCGCTCGCAGGGCTCCACGAGCGAATGCGCCCGATGTCCTGACGCTGCAGCTCGCAGGTGAGCAGCGCGCCATAATCCTTGCCGGAGAAATCGTCGATGCCGAGCGTCTGGGCAAAATCGTTGCCGGAGCCCACGGGCAGGACGGCAAGAGCGGGGCGGGCGTCCTCCTTTTGCGTCATAAGCCCGTTGACGACCTCGTGAATCACGCCGTCGCCGCCGAGTGCGATAACGGTGCGATAGCCCTGAGCCTGTGCGGCCAGCTCCTTGGCGTGTCCCATACGCTCGGTCAACACCAGGTCAAACTGGGATGCGCGTGCAGTCATGTCCAAAAAGCGTTGCAGGCGCTCGGCAACTTCGCGTGCCGCACCCGACTGGGCGGCTGGGTTGGCGATGATGAGCGTGCGACCAAAATCAGTTGCGTGCATGGGGCGACTCCCGGCGTGTGACATGACAGTGCGGTCGCGCTCAGGTCGAATTAGCCCCGATTGTGGCTGCACGGCGATTATTACATCTACTCTATCAGGTCGTTGTGGCGCTCGATAGCATCCGCTACCGTACCTCCCTCATCCACAATAAGCGAGCGGCGCTTGGGTGAGATGATGCGCTGGGCGGGGTACACGCCGCGGTGTCCGCCGGTTAGGTAGCTGATAAAGGCCACGATGACAAAGAACCCGGCGGCCGTGCCGTGGAACAGGTCGATGGCCATCATGCAGGTGGTGATGGGCACGTTGAGGCCGGCGCAGAACACGCCGAGCATGCCGAGAGCCGCCAGAAAACTGGGGTCAAGCCCGGTAAGGCAACCGATCCAGCCACCGAGTGCCGCACCGATGCCAAACAGGGGCGTGACCTCGCCGCCTTGGAAGCCCGCGCCCAGGGTAAGCGCTGTGACGACCAACTTGATGGCTGCGTCCGCCAGGGTGGTGTTGCCTGCAAATCCGGCGCCGGAAAGCCACGTGGAAAGGCCGGCGTAGTCCCAGGCGTCAAGGAGGGCATAGGCGGCCAAAACCACGAGTGCGCCCACGAGTGCGCGAGTAAGGTAATTGGTGATAAAGCGACCGTAAAGGCTTTTGACGGTTCGAACCGACCAGGCAAAGAGGCGTGCCGTCAGACCGAAGATAATTGCGCTGATAACAACGATGACAACCGTCCGCGGTGTCATGTTGGGAACGCTGGCGATGACATTCGCCTCGTACTCGGTTCCCAAGGCAAGTGACGTAAAGTAGCCGGTAAACGAGGCGACCAGGCAGTAGATGCCCGCGGTGTAGTCGATCTTGCCGATAAAGCACATCTCCATGCCAAAGAAAGCTCCAGCAAGGGGCGAGCCGAATACGGCGCCAAAGGCCGACGAGATGCCGGCGAGCATGAGGTCGTGGTGGTCATGTTTTTTGAGGTGGGCGAGGTTCGAGATGTTGCTGGCGATGGTGCCGCCAATCTGCACCGCGGCCCCCTCGCGACCGGCAGATCCGCCCGTTAGGTGCGTGAGCGTGGAGCAGACGAAGGTGAGAACGGCCATGCGCATATGGATGAGGCGTGTGCCCAGAGCGGAGTCGATGACCAGGTTGTTACCGCGTTTGGCGGCAAGGCCGTGGTTTTTGTACACCCATGCGGTGGCAACGCCCACAACGGGAAGCAAGGCGTAGACCCATGCATGGTGCTCGCGATAGTCGGTCGCGATATTCAGCGAGGTCAAAAACGCCCAGGCGGCAACGCCCATGGCGAGCGAGACGATGACGACGAGTGCGAGCAACTTGGCGCTCGCGAGTAGGTTGCGGGCGTTGCGGCGCGTGTCGGCAGCCAAGAGATGCTCGGAGCGGGTGAGCTGATGCCTGCCGGCCATGATGACGTCGTTAAGGGAGAAAAAGCCGCCGTCGTCGAGCGACTGGGAATGATCCTGCGCCTCGTTAGCGCTTTCGGGTTTGTCGGTAAAAGCCATACGTTCCTCTTCTTGATTGCAACACGAGCATTATAGAACGTGCCAAACGTGACAAACCGGCTGGTTGGTTTTGGTTCTGTTTCGCCGTCCGTTACCGACAGGTGTATTCGTGGGCACGGGCCGTGTCGCCGTCGTGCGGCGGGGGATTATACTGAGATAAACATAAAGAATCGGCGCCCGTGATGTGCGCCGTTGCATGCTAGAGGTGTATATGGCAGAGAAACTCATTCCGTTGGAGGACGCACAGGCGATCGTCTTGTCGCACGTGAATCGCACCGAAGTTGTCGAGATTCCCGTGTGGCAGGCTGCCGGTCTTCCCTTGGCAGAGGACGCGGTGGCCGATATCGACATCTCGCCGTTTGCTAACAGCGCTATGGACGGATATGCCGTGCGCTCGGCGGATTTGGCGCAGGGATCTGGCGAGGCGCCGGTGACGCTCGACGTTATCGGACACGAGGCCGCGGGCCATGTGTTTGAGGGCACAATTGGCGCGGGCGAGACGGTCCGCATCATGACGGGCGCACCGGTACCCGAAGGTGCCGATGCCGTGGTGAAGTATGAGATCGTCGACGTGCTCGTCGGTGACGGCAACGAGGGTTCGCGTGTGAGGTTCTCGGCGCCTGCCAAGGTAGGGGAGAACGTTCGCTCTGCCGCCGAGGAGGCCCATGCCGGCGATGTTGTGATGCACGCCGGCGAGGTCGTGGCTCCGGCGGGCGCCGGCTTGTTGGCGAGCGCCGGGTATGCGAGCGTGAAGGTCCATGCCGCTCCGCGCGTGGGCATTATCTCGCTGGGCACGGAGCTGGTCGCGCCGAGCGAGCTGCCGGCACGCGGGCAGATTCGCGATTCCAATTCCTCGGCGTTAATGGCCGAGGTGCTCGATGCTGGGGCCGACCCAGTGTTCTACGGCATTGCGCCCGACGACGAGCGGGCGATTGCCGAGCTGGTGCACCGCGCCGCGCAAGAGTGCGATTTTGTCATTACGAGCGGTGGCGCCTCGGCTGGCGACTATGACTACGTGACGGCGCTGGTTCGGCGCGAGGGCGAGGTGCTGTTCGATCGCATTTCGTTGCGTCCCGGCAAAGCCATTACGTTTTGCCTGCTCGGCGGCAAGCCCTATCTGGGGCTTTCGGGCAACCCCGCGGCGGCATACGTGGGCTTTGAGATGCTCGCCCGCCCGGCGATTCGCAAGATGCGCGGCTTTGCCGAGGGTGCGCGTCCCGTGCAGCAGGCGGTTCTTACCCACGGCGTGAAGAAGCGACAGGACCGACGCTTCTATGATCGCGCCACGGTTGCGCGCGATACGCAGACGGGTGAGCTTACGGTCACCGAGGCGCACAGCCAGAACTCGGCGCTGCTCGGAACCATGCAGCGTGCGAACTGCCTGTTGCGCATCAACGAGGGTCCGTGCGATCTTGAGCCGGGCGACGTCGTGGATGTCGTCCGTGTCGATCTGCCCGAGGGCGCCGTGCTGTAGGAGGAATGCTATGGAGTTGAAGATTTCGATCGTGACGTGCTCGGATACGCGCGATCTTGCCCAGGACGAAGCAGGCGCTGTGCTCGAGGAGCTCATCGCGGCGCAGGGCTGGATGGTTGCCTCGCATACGGTGGTGCATGACGATGTTGACGAGATCGGTGCTGCCATTGTGGCTGCGGCCGACGATTGCCAGGCCAACGTGGTCATCACCTGCGGCGGCACGGGGCTTTCGATGCGCGACGTGACGCCCGAGGCGACGCGTGCCGTCTGCGACCGCGATGTGCCGGGTATTGCCGAGGCGATCCGTGCATACTCTATGACCAAGACGCGCCGTGCCATGCTTTCGCGCGCCGTGTGCATGCAGCGTGGGGCTGCGCTTGTCATCAACTTTCCGGGATCCACGAAGGCGGCTCGCGAAAGCTGGGAGGCCGTGAGCGACCAGCTGGAGCACGCGGCCCACATGACGGCGGGCGGTGGACACGCTCGCTAAACTGCTTGCCTGTAGCGGAGTGACCTTATGGGTCGCTCCGCTTTTTTAAGCGGCGACAACGCGAGCGTCTTGCGGCTATCGGTATAAGAAATTATCAAACGATAATTTCTTATCACAAGTATTATTCGCGCTAAAGTATAATTCAATTACAGGATAAAGCCCGCGGCGGGGTGCCCGGGCGTAGCGCTCGAAAGGGTTGAACATGTTCGATATGGTTTCTCGCCGCGGATTCGTCTCGCTTTCTGCTGTCGCCGCTGCCGGCCTTGGCCTTGCTGGCTGCTCGGGCAACAAGACGTCTGAGCCGGCCGGCTCCGATGCGGGTTCTGCCAAGACTTCTTTCAAGAAGGCCGTCGGGCTGCAGGTGTTCGCCGCCAACTCGCTCGAGAAGGCTCTGCCCGAGGTTCAGAAGCTCTACACCGAGCAGACGGGTACCACCTTTGCCGACACGCAGTTTAAGGCGTCCGGCGACCTTGTCGAGCAGATGCGCGCCGGCGCCGCGGTTGACGTGCTCATCACGGCCTCCAAGGGCACTATGGACGACGCCGAGGCCGCCGAGCTCGTCGACGCCGACACGCGTGAGGACATGTTCGTCAACGACCTCGTGATTATTCGTGCCGAGGGCTCCGACACCAAGGTCGAGGCCATCGCCGACGTCGCGAACCTGGACGGCAAGATTGCCGTCGGCGACGCTAAGACCGTTCCCGCCGGCAGGTATGCCAACCAAGCGCTGGCTTCTGTTGGGCTCTACACCGGTACCGAGGGCGACGACGGCGAGTATGCACCCGAGCTCGCCGACAAGGTGGCCCTGGCCGACAAGGTCGGCACCGCCGCAGCTTACGTCTCTACGGGCGACTGCGTGGCCGGCTTTGTCTACAGCTCCGACATCTTCCGCTACGACGGCATCGAGGAGGCCTTCGTGTGCCCCGAGGATTCGCACAAGCCCATCGTGTATCCGGGTGCCGTTGCCGAGAGCTCCGAGCACGCCGACGAGGCCAAGGCGTTCATCGACTTCTGTCTGACCAACAAGAAGGCGCAGAAGATTTGGGCTAAGTACGGATTTGAGCTTTCCGCGTAGTGCGGCTTGGAGCGATAATCCCATCGTTTTGTCTTTTGCCCTGTCCTCGTCTTTCCTTGGAGCGTTTCGTGCGTAATAGATTTCGCATTCTTGTCGCCTGTGCTTTGACGCTCGAGCTTTGCTGGGTGCCGGGATGGGCGTTTGCCGGTGGTACTGAGGGCGGGGCCCAGGTTGCCGTGACCGCCAAGGGGCTTTCTTATGGGCTCGATGGTTTTGAACGGTTAGCCAAGGGGACCGCCCGTGTCATGGAGGGCCAGCCCGAGGGCTATCGGTTTCCCGTTGAAGGGGACACGGACCTCATAGTGGCGCCGGCTGCCGATCGCGTGGTGGTGTGGATATCGCCCAAGGCGGTCGAGACATATGGATGGGATCTGCAGAACAACGAGAGCGTATCGGGTCTAAAGACCCTCGTCTGCGAGCTTGACGGCGCAAACTGCATGGGAGGCGCACGGCTGGAAGACATGGATCTTCCTTGGTATGCCACGACGGAAGCGGCGTTTAATGTCGGTGGGTATACCTATGCCTTTGATGAGCGCGGTGCGAATGGGGACCGCTATGTGGTCATCGCATCAGCCTCGGGTGATGCCAAGGGCGGCGCGCGTTGGCTTGATAGCGCTCAAATCGTGGAAGCATCGTCTGTCGTGTTGCGGGATGAGCAGGGGCCCTTGACCTCTCTGGCTTCCTTTTTGGGCGGCATCGACTATCGCCCGTTTTGGGTGTCTATCAAAACGAGTGGCCTTGCCCTGGTGATCTCCTTTGCACTGGGCCTGTTCGCCGCGTGGAAGACTATGGGTACCTCGAGCCGCGTGAAGGGTTTGCTCGATTCGGTCTTTACGATTCCCATGGTGCTGCCGCCCACGGTCTGCGGCTTTCTGCTGCTTATGCTGTTTGGCCGCTTGACCGGGGTGGGCCAGTGGCTCATTGCGCACGGCATCTCGATTGTCTTTACGTGGCCCGCGGCGGTGATCTCTGCCGTGGTGGTGTCGTTCCCGCTCGTCTATCGTACGGCACTCGGAGCCTTCGAGAGTCTCGACACGCAGATGCTCGATGCGGCGCGCACGCTGGGCTGGTCCGAGCGTCGCATCTTCACCAAGCTTATGATGCCGCTTGGCTGGCCCTCGATTGCCGCCGGCACGGTGCTCGCCTTTGCCCGTGCGATGGGCGAGTTTGGCTGCACCCTGTTCTTTGCGGGCAACTACGCCGGCATTACCCAGACCATCCCCATCGCCATTTACTTTGAGTGGATGGGCGGCAACACCTCGGTGGCCCTCTTTTGGGTCGCCGTCGTGATCGTGTTTAGTTTCCTGGTCATCCTGTTCATCAACATGTACACGGCGCATTCGCAAAAGTATCGCGAACGGGGCCTTTCCCGTGCGGAGCGCAAGCAGGCCAAAGAGTTTGCTGGACAGGGCGATTCGCTCGATCCGGCGGGCGGCGATGCCTTGCGTATCGATCGCGAGGCGCTGGCCGAGCTCATGCGCGATGATGCTGCGCCGCAGGGAGGTCTATAGGTCATGTCACTCGTTCTGGATATCAAAAAGCGTTATCCCGGGTTTATGCTCGACATGCAGCTTGAGGCCGGCGAGGAGCGCGTGGCCTTGCTCGGTGCCTCCGGATGTGGCAAGAGCTGCACGCTGCGCTGCATTGCCGGCGTGGAGACGCCCGACGAGGGCAAGATCGTCGTCAACGGCGTGACCTTTTTTGACTCGGCGGCTGGCATCAACCTGTCACCCCAGGAGCGAAAATGCGCCCTGTTGTTCCAAAACTATCAGCTGTTTCCCAACATGACGGTGGCCGATAACGTATGCGCCGGTGTAAAGGATGCTGGCGACGCCGCCGCGCGCAAAAAGCTCGCCGAGCGCTATCTGGGCATTTTCGGTCTGGCCGATTTTGTCGATCGCTACCCCGCGCGACTCTCGGGCGGGCAGCAGCAACGCGTGGCGCTTGCCCGTATGGTGGCGGCGCATCCGGGCATTTTTATGTTCGACGAGCCCATGAGCGCACTCGATGCGTATCTCAAGAGCGCGCTTGAGCAAAACATGCTCGACCTGTTCGACGTCTGCAACCGTACCGTGCTCTACGTGAGCCACGACATCGACGAAGCGTGCCGCCTGTGTCAGCGCATCTGCGTGATGCACGACGGGCATGTGGAGGAGATCGGCTCCATCGAGGACGTGGTCCGTCGTCCGCAGACGCTGGCGGCACTGCGCCTGACGGGCTGCAAGAATACGAGCCGCGCGCGCAAGATCGGCGACGAAGAAGTTGAGGCCCTCGACTGGGGCATGACCTTTAATGTGGGCCGTGAGGTTCGAGATGACGTGGCGTACCTCGGTATTCGTGCGAGCTACTTCCATGTTGACAATCGCGCGGAGCGGGGCCGTAACAGCTACGATTTGCACGTGGCTCGTGTGAGCGATTCGCGCTTTGAGCGGCTGGTGCTGCTGGACGTGCCGCGCGTCGATGCGCCCACGCGTCTGCAGTGGAAGGTCAACAAGGTGGGCGTGCCTGTCGACGAGCTGCCGCTAGCAGGCGAGACGCTACGCATGCACTTCGATGCGAGTAAGATCCATTTGGTTTGTCGATAGCGCCGGGTAATGCCGTCGGGGATATAAGCCTCGGCGGCTTTGTCTTGCCGTTCGCCGAATGATGGATGACAAACTCTTATCAACACAGATAATAAATTATTAAACGACGGCACACGACGCTGTCGTACGCATGTCGGCGGTGTTCGTCTGGACGACAACCGTTGATATAGTTACCTTCGACGAGAAAAGGAGGGTGCGCCGGTGCTGCAGATGACATATTCGCGTCGCGTTGCCGCGCGCGCCCTGTATATGGCTCGGAGCCGCATATGAGCAGGTATGTTCACGGCTCCGGGAGAGACGACGCACAACTAAATAATCAGCTGCAAAGCGGGTTCCCCAAAATTCCGGGTTTGAGCGCGGCTGGGTTTTCGCCACCCACCGTGCAGGAATACCGTAGCTATTCATTTTTGGTTCGAGAGGGGAACCGTCATGGCTGAAGAATTTGATTTCCATCCGATGTGGGAGAGCCTCGGCATGAATCTTGCCGACCACGACATGCTGCTGGGCGCCGTGGGTCAGATGTACGGCGACATGTTCCTGACGCAGAACAATCGCCCCAAGTCCACGTCCTACCTGGATTTTGTCGCCACCAACATCCATAGCGGCCGTATTAAGGAGATGCTCGACAAGAAGGAGGCCGGCGAGGCCACCAAGATCGTCGGTTCGTTCTGTGTGTACGTGCCCGAGGAGATCGTGCTTGCCTGCGACGGCATCCCCGTGGGCCTGTGCTCGGGTGCCGATTGGGCAACCGATAAGGTCGAGGAGCACCTGCCGCGCAACACCTGCCCGCTTATCAAGAGCTTTGCCGGCTTTAAGCTGGGCGAGGTCTGCCCCTATATCGAGTCGAGCGACCTGGTGGTAGGCGAGAACACCTGCGATGGCAAGAAGAAAGCTTACGAGTTCTTTGCCACGCAAAAGAACATGTACGTCATGGATATTCCCAACGTACACGACGAGTCGACGCTCGTGACCTGGAAGGCCGAGGTTAAAAAGCTTGCCGCCAAGATCGAGGAAGAGTGTGACGTCAAGATTACGCCTGAGCGTCTGAAGACCGCCATCCGCGCCGTCAATGAGAAGCGTCGCGCCCTGCAGCGCCTCGCTGCCACGCGCACTGCCGACCCGGTGCCTATCAGCGGTCTCGATAGCCTGCTGACCGTGCAGGCAGCCTTTATGGACGACACGCCGCGTCTGACCGGAGCCATTAACGATATGGCGGCTGAGTGCGAGCAGCGTGTTGAGACCGGCGAGGGCGTGGCGCCCAAGGGGACCAAGCGCATCCTGTACACCGGCACGCCCATGGCCGTGCCCAACTGGAAGCTGTTCAACCTCATCGAGAAGGCCGGCGGCGTTGTGGTAGGCGAGGAGTCCTGCACGGGCTCGCGCTACTACAAGGACCTGGTCGACGAGTCCGGCGAGACGGTCGACGAGATGCTCGACGCCATCGCCGAGCGCTACTTTAAGATCAACTGCGCTGTCTTTACGCCCAACGACCAGCGTATGAAGGACATTGTCCAGATGGCCAAGGACCTGCATGCAGACGGTATCGTCGACGTGGCCCTGCAGTTCTGCACGCTCTACGAGATGGAGTCGTTTGCCGTGGAGAAGGCTGCCGAGGAGGCCGGCATTCCGTTTCTGCACATCACGACCGACTACGCCGGCGAGGATGCAGGCCAGCTACAAACCAGGATTGAGGCTTTCTTGGAAACCATTTAGGGCTATCCGTCCCGGCGGCTTTCCCGGACACCCGATCTTGCCGTTCAAACCGTCGCTTGCGTGTCAAAGTACGCGGCGCTCCTCTTTCACGGCAACCTCGGGCACCTGGGAAAGCCGTTTCCTTGGTTGGCTAAAAGGTTTGTTAAGGAGTTATATGTCGGAAAATATTGAGCAGCCATTGCCGTCCACGTTTGAGGAGTTCAACGAGCAGCGCAAGGCGGCGTTTATTCGCGTCAAGGATTACAAACAGGCCGGCAATCGCCTGGTCGGCTTTTTGTGCAGCTATACGCCGCTCGAGATTATCGACGCCGCGGGCGCTGCAAGTGTGGCCTTGTGCGGCACGTCCGATGAGGTGATTCCCGAGGCCGAGAAGGTGCTGCCGGCAAACCTCTGCCCGCTCATCAAGTCGACCTACGGCTTTGCCTACTCGCAAAAGTGTCCGTTTACGTACTTTAGCGACATGATCATCGGCGAGACCACCTGCGACGGCAAAAAGAAGATGTACGAGTTGCTCAACGAGCTCAAGCGCACGCACATTCTGCATCTTCCGCAGGGTCGTGATCGTGCCTACGAGCGTGAAAGCTGGTACGAGGAGTGCCGCCTGCTCAAGGAGGAGCTCGAGGGCTTCTACGGCATTACGATTACTGATGACGACCTGCGCGCCGCCGTCCGTCGCCGCAATCGCCTGCGTGCGGCGCAGCTCGATATGTTCGCGCTTCAGGCCAACCAGCCTGCGGCCATGAGTGGCGTTGACCTGATGAGCACTATGTTTGCCGGTACGTTCAGCTTTGATATCGAGGCCTATACGCAGCAGCTGGAGCAAAAGGTCGCCAAGCTGCGCGAGGCCTACGATGCGGGCGAGCGCCCGGTTGCGGCGGATGCCAAGCGCATTCTGATCACCGGTTGCCCGGTGGGCGGCGTGATCAACAAGATCGGCCGTACTGTCGAGTCCAACGGCGGTGTGGTCGTGTGTATGGACGACTGCTCGGGCGAGCGCACGGCGGCCATGATGATCGACCCGGAGGCTCCCGATATCCTGCGCGCCATCGCCGACCGCTACCTGGACATCAACTGCTCGGTCATGACGCCCAACGTCGGTCGTATGGAAAATACGCTGGCCATGTGCGAGAAGTATCACGTTGATGGCGTGGTCGAAAACGTGCTCCAGGCCTGCCACACCTTTAACGTGGAGAGTGCTCGCATGCAGGAGGCTGTCGAGAGCGCGGGTATTGCGTATATGAAGATCGAGACCGACTACAGCAACGGCGACATGGGTCAGATCGAGACTCGCATCGCCGCCTTCATCGAAACCCTCTAGCTTTCTCAGGCACCGGATCTTGCCCCTCAAACCGTCGCTTGCGTACCCAAAGTACGCTGCGCTCCTCTTTCGGGGCAATCTCCGGCACCTGAGAAACCTAGAGCTAAGGCGCCTGAACGCGCCGCTACCTTTGATGTTTAGATTGGGAAAGAGCCATGATAGGGATCGGGATCGATATCGGGTCTACGGCGGCTAAGGCTGCTGTGGTCAATGGGGAGGGTTCGGTGGCGTGGACGTGCGTGCAGCCAACCGGGTTTTCCTCGGTCGATGCGGCCGAGCGCCTGCGCGGTGAGCTCGCTGCAGCCGGCTATGACGTGACGGCTGAAGATGCTCGCGTGGTCGCGACTGGCTACGGTCGTGTCGCCGTGCCCTATGCGCACAAGGTCGTGACCGAGATTACCTGCCACGGTACCGGTGCCGTGCTCCTGTTTGGTGACCACGGTACCGTGATCGACGTGGGCGGCCAGGACACCAAGGTCATTCAGCTTAAAGGCGGCCGCGTGGCCAAGTTTGCCATGAACGACAAGTGCGCCGCCGGCACGGGGCGCTTTCTGGAGATCATGGCCGACCGCCTGGGCATTACCCAGCAGCAGATGGCCGACCTTGCGCGTTCCGGTGAGCCCACCAAGATATCCAGCATGTGCACGGTCTTTGCCGAAAGCGAGGTCATCAGCCTGATCGGTCGCGGTGAGCCGCGCGAGAACATTGCGCGCGGCGTGATCGACAGCGTGGTCTCGCGCGTGGCCACTATGGCCGGGCAGGCAGCGGGCGCCCCGTACTATCTGACCGGTGGCCTGTGCGAGAACGCCTTCGTGGTGGAGCGGTTGGGCGAGCTACTGGGGTCGCCGGTGACCACCTCGCCCCAGGCTCGCTTTGCCGGAGCGATCGGCGCGGCCATTCGAGCCCAGGCGCTCATGTAAGGGGCGGTGTCATTCGCCGTCCGCTCTCGGCGCCGCCATGCGTATACTGGGAGGAACTGATTGACCTATGAGAGGAGGAATCGATGGCTGACGATGTTATTAAGCTCACGTCTATGACAGCCGCGAGCGGTTGAGCCGCTAAGTTGGCTCCCGGAGCCCTCGCCCAGGTCCTGGGCGATTTACCCAATGTGCATAACGACAACTTGCTCGTGGGATTCGATACCTCCGACGATGCGAGCGTCTTTCGCGTTGGCGATAACTTAGGCCTCGTGCAGTCCATCGACTTCTTCCCGCCGATGGTCGACGACCCGTTCCTGTTTGGCCAAATCGCCGCGGCCAACTCGCTGTCGGACATCTACGCCATGGGCGGGCGGCCGAGTCATGCCATGAACCTGCTCTGCATACCCAGTTGCCTGGGCGTTGAGGTTGCCGGGCAGATTTTGGCGGGTGGCGCCGACAAGTGCGTCGAGGCCGGCTGCACCATCGCGGGCGGCCACACCATCAACGACGACGAGCCCAAGTACGGCCTGTCCGTGAGCGGCTTTGTCGCGCTCGACCGCATGCTCGCTAACAGCGGTGCATGCGTGGGCGATGTCCTGCTGCTGACCAAGGCGGTTGGCTCGGGTATCATCACCACAGCCATCAAGGGCGAGCTCATCGAGCAGGACGAGGCCGCAGCCATGTTTGACTCGATGTGCACCCTCAACGAGGCGCCGATTCGTCTGGCCGAGGGACTTGAGCTTCACGGCTGCACCGATGTCACGGGCTTTGGCCTGATCGGGCACGCGTGCGAGATGGCCGAGGGCTCGGGCGTGCAGGTTGAGCTTGCGTCGGGAGCGGTACCGCTCTTTGATCAGGTGCTCGACATGGCGCGCCTGGGCATTATCCCCGCGGGCTCCTACCGCAACCAGGACTTCTTTGGCCCCCGTGTGGCTGCCGGCGAGGACCTGGAGCCGGGCATGCTCGACGCGCTGTACGATCCGCAGACATCTGGTGGCCTGCTTATTGCGGCGCCTGCTGACGATGTGGATGAGCTCGCGCGCCGTCTGCATGCCGAAGGACGTATCGCCGCCGTCGTCGGTCGCGTGTGCGAACCGGTGCCGGGCGGTCCTGCCGTCCACGTTGTTCGCTAGCCCGCACGTTTATGTAACTGTTTACCGTTCTCTAGAACGGTTCTTTCGAAAGGAAAAGCTATGTCTACCAAGATTGAAGTCAATGCCATGGGCGATGCCTGCCCGCTGCCCGTTGTTAAGACGCTCAAGGCGCTCAAACAGCTCGATGGCGAGGGTGCCGTGGTGACCTCGGTCGATAACGAGACCGCCGTCAAGAACATCTCCAAGATGGCGCAGGAGAAGGGCTGCACGGCCTCGGTCGAGAAGGTTTCTGACGCCGAGTGGCACGTGACCGTGGCGACCTCTGGCGCCGTTGCCGTGGCTGATCCCGAGCAGGATGGTGCTGCCTTCTGTGATGCCAGCGCCGGCAAGGGCAAGCTCGTCATTTCCGTCTACACCGACTGTATGGGCCACGGCGACGACGAGCTGGGCCACAAGCTCATGAAGGCCTTCATCTTTGCCGTGACGCAGCAGGAGGAGCTGCCCGCGACCATGCTGTTCTACAACGGCGGCGCCAAGCTCACCGTCGAGGGCTCACCGGTACTCGACGACCTGAAGGGTCTGGCCGAGCAGGGTGTCGAGATTCTCACCTGTGGTACCTGCCTCGACCACTATGGCATTAAAGACCAGCTTGCGGTGGGCGAGGTCACCAACATGTACGTGATTGTGGAGAAGATGGAGCAGGCCGTGCGCGTCGTGCGCCCGTAGCGTATTGTTTGGAGTTGCCATGAGGGAGAAGCGCCCGGCGCTTGTCATCACGTTTCCCACCACGGCGGCCGCCATGGGGTGCGAGTCCCTGTGCATCGAGCGCAGCCTTCCCGGGCGAACGATTCCCGTACCCGGGGAGGTCGCTGCCGGCTGCGGTTTGGCATGGAAGGCGTTGCCTGCCGATGAGGACCTGCTGCGCGGCGAGCTTGCCGCGGCGGGCGTCCCCACCGAGGGCTTTACGGTAATCGACATGTGGGAGGTCGTGCGATGATCTACCTGGATAACGCGGCGACGACCATGCATAAGCCGCAGACGGTGATCGATGCCGTGACGCAGGCGATGTGCTCGCTCGGCAATGCCGGACGTGGCGCGACGTCGGGCGCGCTCGATGCGGCGCGCACGATTCATGGCTGCCGCACTAAGCTTGCGCGCTTTTTAGGTTGCCCGAGGGCAGACCATGTTTGTTTTACGCCCAACTCCACCGCGGCGCTCAACACCGTCATCAATGGCGTGGTGCGTCCCGGCGATCGTGTGGTCACGACGGTGCTCGAGCATAACTCCGTGCTGCGTCCGCTCAATCGCCTGGCGGTAGAGCAGGGCGTGACCGTTGAGTATGCGGGCTGCGACGCGAACGGCGTGCTCGACTACGACGAACTCGAGCAGCTGGTCACGCCGGGCACGCGTGCCGTGGTGGTGACGCACGCCTCCAATGTGACCGGCAACTCCGTTGATGTTGCACGTGTGGCGGCTGTGGCTCATGCGGCCGGCGCGCTGGTTATCGTCGACGCCTCTCAGTCTGCCGGTACGGCGAAGATTGACATGGATACCATGGGGCTCGACGTCGTGTGTTTTACCGGCCACAAGGGGCTCATGGGACCCCAAGGCACCGGTGGTCTGGCCGTGGCGGAGGACATTGACGTGGCTCCGTGGGCCATGGGCGGCACGGGCGTGCGCAGCTTCGATGCGCTGCAGCCGCTTGAGTGGCCCACGCGCCTCGAGGCGGGCACGCTCAACGGTCACGGCATAGCGGGCCTATCCGCTGGTCTCGACTTTATCGAGGCCCAGGGTGGGGTCGAGGCGATTGCTTCCAGCGAGCGTGCGCTCGCTGATCGCTTTCTTGCCGGCGTGCGCGAAATCCCGGAGATCAAGCTTTACGGCGCCTTTGACCAGCCGACGCGCTCTGCAATTGTGTCGCTCAACGTGGGCGATATCGATTCGGCCGAGATCTCGGATGCGCTCATGCAAGGGTGGGGGATTGCGACGCGCCCCGGCGCCCATTGCGCCCCGCTCATGCACCGTGCACTGGGTACCGAGCGCCAGGGCGTCGTCCGCTTCTCGTTTGGGTATTTCAACACGGACGAGGAAGTCGACACCGCGATCGACGCTTTACGCGATTTAGCCTGCTAGAGCGTATATACTTGCGGGATGGGTGTTTTTGCCCGTCCCGTTTTTGTTTCGACCCGAAAGGTGTGTCTATGGCCTCATCCGCGCCGCGCGGTCTGCGCTCCGACCATGTCGTCACCGTCGGCATCGCCCTATTCTCGATGCTCTTTGGCGCCGGCAACCTTATTATTCCGCCGCTGCTGGCGCTGCAGGCAGGTTCTGCCACGCCGGTCGCCATGCTCGGCTTTCTCATTGCCGCCATCGGCTTGCCCGTCATGGGCTTTATCGCCGTGGCACTTGCCGGAACGGCGCGCGAGCTTGCCGGCCGTGTGCATCCCAAGTTCGGCGAGTTCTTTGTCGCGGCGGTGTATCTGGCTATCGGCCCGTGCCTGGCCATTCCGCGCACGAGCTCCACGGCCTTCGAGATGCTGGTGCCGCTGCTGCCCGAGGGTGTTTCGCTCGGCACGGCACGTCTGGTGTTTGCCATCGGGTTCTTCGTCGTCGCGTTTGTGCTCACGCTGCGCCCGGGTGTTATCACACGCGTGCTCGGCCGCATTACGGGCCCCGCGCTCATTGCGCTCATCGTGCTGGTCGTGGGTGCCGCCGTGGTGTCGCCGCTGGGTCCCGCAGCCGCGCCACAGGCCCCCTACAATGCCGGCGCCGCCGTGCAGGGCTTTTTGACTGGCTATCAGACCATGGACCTGCTCGCGTCGCTCGCCTTTGGCATCATCATCGCTGAGACCATCCACGAGTTGGGCGTTACCGATGACAAGCGCGTGGCCTTCGAGATTTCGCGTTCCGGTGTGATCGCCGGCGTGCTCATGGCCATCATCTACTGCGGCCTGGCGCTTGCCGGTATGCAGCTCGGCACGGTTATGCCCGACGCCACCAACGGCGCCGCGATCCTTGCGCGTTCGGCCTCTATGCACTTTGGCCTAGCCGGCACGGTTGTCGTCTTTGCGATTTTCTTCCTCGCCTGCATGAATGTCTGTATCGGCCTTATCAGCTGCTGCTCGCGTTACTTCTGCGAGACGTATGTGGTCGAAGGGGGAGCGGAGGCTTCCGAGGAGGCCATGCGCCGTCCCTTTGCGATTCTCGCCTTTGTGTTCGCAACGTTTTCGTGCGTGCTCTCCAACGTGGGCCTCGACGTGATCCTTATGTTCTCGGTGCCCATGCTCAACGCCTTGTATCCCGTTGCCATCGTGCTGGTGCTGATGGGCCTGGTGCACGGTTTTTGTGACGCGCATCCGCAGGTGTGGGTTTGGGTCGGCGGCGTCGTCGCGGTGCAGAGCGTGATCACCTCGGTCCGCGATGCGTTCTTTGCGGGGGCCTGGCTACCGTTCGATGCGTTGCCGCTGGCAGATATCGGTGCTGCGTGGGCGCCGGTTGCTGTGGTCGCGTTTGTGATTGGTCTGGTTCATAGCCAGTTTGTCGCACATTCGAGGAACTAGGGTATTGCCGCTTGCACAGGCGGGGAGTCTCCCCTATAATTTCCTTCGCTTTGGGACACGCAAGGTTTATGCCTTAGCTGCTCAACACCTTCGGGACGTGGCGCAGTTTGGTAGCGCGCCTGCTTTGGGAGCAGGATGTCGCAGGTTCAAATCCTGTCGTCCCGACCATATCTTGCGGGCGTAGTTCAATGGTAGAACCCCAGCCTTCCAAGCTGATGACGCGGGTTCGATTCCCGTCGCCCGCTCCACAAGATAGCTTAACGGCTCTGATTCCCTTTGGGATCAGAGCCGTTTTCGTAAACGTGCCGGGGACCCCACATCCCCACCTAAGTTGCGGTGAAATACGGACTGTTTTCGGCTTTTATGGCCCATGTAGTCCGTATTTCACCGCAACTATTTGTAAGGTTGGATTTTGATGCCGTTGGGAGGATCGTAGCGACCGTCTACCGAGAGTGGAAATATTTTTTGAAGCTCTGACCTGCGACGTCAAGCTTTTGGTCAGCTTTTGGCAAGGCCTGCGGACGGAAGCATGCGATAGCGTAATGGTATTCTCTCCGCCGTGATGGTTATGGGGTTGGCCATGCTCGATAAAGGCAAACATTTTCCGCA
Organism: uncultured Collinsella sp.; assembly: GCA_902490565.1. Lineage (GTDB taxonomy): Bacteria > Actinomycetota > Coriobacteriia > Coriobacteriales > Coriobacteriaceae > Collinsella. Next base: position 77,798 of record CABUEK010000003.1, read on the forward strand.
GTCCTATGCAAGGATGCTATTCTCGGCCGTTGGAATTCATCAAGATGGACAGCTGCTTATAACAATTGATCCTTGGGATGAACGCCGTGCGCGCGAGCTTATGCAGGAAGAGCTCATGCTTCGTCTTTACAACCATGTGTATGCGGATCCGGTCTATTGGAATAATCTTGGGGTTGAAGATCGTATCTTTCAGCTGGCATCCGCTATTGCGGTCGTTGAACCGGATGCTGTGTTTTGCGGAGCGACAGCAGCGTTGCTCTACGGCATCGGCTCGGCGTATACGCTTCTGGATAAAGTGCAAGTGCTGCTGCCACGGTCTACAAGGCGTGATACGTATGAGTTCGTTGAATACAAGCGCTGGCGCCCGGGCGAAGTGTGGCGGCTTGGTCTGTTTACACTGACGGATCCGTGTCGAACGGTTGTTGATATCGCGCGATCGAGCGCCTTTCGCTATGCGCTGGGTTATGTCGATGGCTTGGCCCGTGAGTACGATGTCGAACGCGAAGAGCTGCGAGCATATGCGCAGGCAAATTGTCGAGGGCTGCATGGCATCGCGCGTGCTTTTGACGTTTTTGAGTATATGGACGGCAGGTCAGACAATGGCGGCGAGTCTGAGGCGAGAGCAGCGATGATTCTCGCTGGGGTTGCCGCGCCCGAGCTTCAAGTTGAGATAACGCGACCGGGAAACGCTGGCTATTATCTAGCAGATTATGGCTGGCAGATGCCAGACGGCTCATGGACGCTGGCAGAGCTGCATGGGCTAGGCAAGTTTGAAGACGAGGCTCAAAATGATCCAGAGCGGGCGGCGGCAAAAACGTATCGAGCGGCCCTCATGCGCGACGCGAACCTTCGCGCCATGGGCCACAACGTCATTCATTTCAAACTCTCGGACACCTACGACGTAGAATCGTTCGGTGCCATGATGCGCGGTTACGGCATTCCGACAATAAAACCCTACGCCGACTCCCGATGGCGAAATCGTTCGCGGTCCACCTTCAATAAGTTGCGGTGAAATACGGACTGTTGTGGCCTTTAAAAGCATCAGTCCGTATTTCACCGCCACTCAGGTGGGGATGGGGTTAGTGGCGACCGTGATGGCGGAGCTTGTCGATGGTGGAGTCGGTGCTTCGGCTGCGGGCTTCGGCGGCGCGGTCGCGAGCGTCGGCGGCGGTTTGGCGTTTACGGCGGTAATCGATCATGCCTTGGATGATGGGCTTGCCAAAGCTCACGACATCATCGTTGTAGATGGCGGTTCGGGCTGCGAGGAGGCAGTCGGTAAAGTCCATATGGGTCTTGCCGAAGAGTTTGACGGCAAGGGCGACAACGGTGGGCTCGTCGACCATGACGTCATCGAGCAGCCTTTTCATGGCCGCAGCAATTTCAACGCGGGGAACCTTATAGACGTCGCGCAGCGTGACCACGACGCGCGTGATGATTTCGGGGTAGACACGTGCGGTGCGCGTGGCGATGACCTTGGCGGCGCGCGGTGACAGGACCTCGTCGTCGTTAAGCAGGTAGCGAAGGATGACGGTCTCGTCGATGATGGTGCTACTCATGGATATCTACTTCCTCGGGACCCAAAACCGACTCGTCGCTTTCTGTGGCTAGGTATTCAATCCAGGCATTGCGCTCCTCGGAGCGGCGATTGGGGTCCCCGTATGCTTTGAGCAGTCCATAGGCGGCCGTGCCGTCCTTGGAGCGCACGGCGACCGGTTGAAATGGGAGCTTGCGCATCAAAATACTCTGCGCGACAAATAGACGGACAGCCTCGGCGAGCGATGTGCCCATGGCGTCGTAGAGACGCTCGGCATGCTGCTTGTCTTCCTCGCGAATGCGCACCTGCAGGATGGCTCGTTTTTGAGTCGATGACATCACTGGCCTCCCTTAATGAGCGTGCAATTTGAATAGTCAAATACAACATCGGCTAATAATAGCCAATCTTACAACCACTACTTTATTGCACTAGAGTAATTGAGTGTAAACGATATTACAAACGTACTACATCTTTCAGAAACGAGCGTGAAATCTCCCTTGGATGTACGCATGTAATACACTCACCTTTATAGCTTCTAGAGAATAATTCCAACCTGCCAAAACCCCTGCAATACACCCGTATTGCAGGGGTTATGCTCAAGTTTGCCCCCTGCAACTGCGTATATTCAACCTGTATACCGTTGGAGAAATTCTACCGAGTGTCTGTTTCGCCGCATGCATTCGATATGCCGACGCCAGGCCACGGGCGGCTTGGGGCAACGTCGACAGGGTCTCTCCGGCATGGGATTCAGGAGGGAGTGAACAACATGGGCAATAAACGAGTCGTGGCTGATTCTTCACGCTGCATTGGATGCCAAACCTGTATGGCGGCGTGCATCGAGGCACACGATATTCCCGGCAACATCGCCGCGCCGCGCCTGCGCGTGACGCGTACGTACGAGATCTCCGCACCGGTGGCTTGCCATCACTGCGAGGATGCCCCGTGCGCCAAGGCTTGTCCTACGGGCGCCTTGTTCTTTGATCCAAAGAACCATCGCATCGGCGTCAACGAGGACAACTGCATTGGCTGCAAGAGCTGCGTCATGGCATGCCCCTTTGGCGCCGTGAGCGTGGCGACCACGCAGGTCCCCGTCTTGATGGGTGACGTTCGCGTCGGTTCGCAGACTAAGAGCTTCGTGCTCAAGTGCGACCTGTGCGTGGACCGTCCCGGCGGTCCGGCGTGTGCCGAGGCATGCCCGACCAAGGGCCTCACCCTGGTAGACGAGGAGCGTCTGGCAGAACTGACTGCCGAGCGTGCCCGCGCCACCATCGAAAACGAGGCGTAAGCGTCGGGCGACAGGCCCAATGATTGTCAAATAAGTACCGAGTATTCGGTAGCAGAAAAAGGAAGGAGGGTGTCATGGAGAAGCATAAAGTGATCTGCCCGTACTGCGGCGCCGGTTGCCAGTTTAACCTCCTGGTCCAAAACGGCCAGGTCGTGGGTACCGAACCGCTCAACGGCATCACCAATCAGGGCGAGCTGTGCCTTAAGGGTATGAGCGGCTACGACTTCATCAACGACACCAAGATCTTGACTCCTCGCGTACTGCACCCGATGATCCGCCGCACTAAGGGCGCGGGTCTTGAGCGCGTAAGCTGGGACGAGGCACTGGATTTCACCGCATCTAAGATGCAGGCCATAATTGACGAATATGGTCCTAACGCTGTCATGACCACCGGCTCTTCGCGAGGCGGCGGCAATGAGGCGAACTACGTCATGCAGAAGTTTACGCGTGCGTGCATCGGCACCCACAGCGTGGACAACTGCGCCCGTACTTGACACGGCCCTACTGTCCTCGGTCTGATGGACACGGTTGGTTCAGGTTGCATGTCATGCTCCATCCCCGGTATGGAGGATGCGGGCTGCATTTTCCTCTTCGGCTATAACCCTGCCGATTCGCACCCCATCGTCGCAAGGCGTATCGTGCGAGCCAAAGAAAAGGGTTGCAAGATCATCGTCGCCGATCCGCGCCATATCGAAACCGCGCGTATCGCCGATCTCTACCTTCCGATCAAGAACGGTTGCAACGTCGCGTTCCTCAACGCCTTTGCCAACTGCTTGGTCAACGATGGCCTCTACGACAAGGAATTCGTCGCCGAGCACACGAACGGCTTTGACGAGTGGTGGGAGACCATCAAGAACTACACTCCCGAATCCGTACAGGACATCACGGGTGTCGAGCCCGCGTTGATCCACCAAGCTGCCGAGATGTACGCCACGGCGAAGCCTTCTGCCATCATTGGCTGGGGCATGGGCGTATGCCAGCAGAAGCAGAACCTGAAGACGGTGCACACCATCGCCTCCATCGCCTGCGTTGCCGGCCAGATCGGCAAACCCAATTCCGGCCTCGCGCCCGTGCGCGGTCAGAACAACGTCCAGGGCTCCTGCGATATGGGCATGCTGCCCAACCTGTACCCTGGCTACCAGAAGGTCACCGACCCGGCTGTGCGTGCCAAGTTTGCCAAGGCTTGGGGCGTGCCCGAGGAAAAGCTCCCGCTCGAGGAGGGCTACAAACTCACCGACCTGGGCCACCTGGTCGACGAGGGCAAGGTGCACTGCTTCTACAACTACGGCGAGGACCCGGTGCAGACCGAGCCCGATTCGGCCGGTATGCGCAAGACGCTCTCCGAGCTGGATCTGTTCATCTGCCAGGACATCTTTATGACGCAGACGACCATGCTCGCCGACGTCATCCTGCCCGCTACCTCTTGGGGCGAGCACGAGGGTGTCTTTACCGCATCCGACCGTAGCTTCCAGCACTTTGACGCGGCCGTTCCGCCCAAGGGCGAGTGCCGTCACGACTGGGAGATCTTCGCGGACCTGTCTACGCGCATGGGTTACCCCATGCACTACGACAACACCGAGCAGATCTGGAACGAGTGCATTAGCCTGTGCCCCAACTTTGTGGGCGCGACTTACGAGAAGATGGCTCCCGAGGGCGGCTACGCCCAGTGGCCCGTCAAGAGCACCGATGTGAACGACCACGGTACGCCCGACATGTTCGCTGGTGGCAAGTTCACCACCAAGGACGGCCGCGCCAACCTGATGGCGCACGACTGGGAGGCGCCCTCCGAGCTTCCCGATGATGAGTACCCGCTCATCCTGTGCACCGTCCGCGAGGTCGGCCACTACAGCTGCCGCTCGATGACCGGCAACTGCAAGACGCTGGCGCTGCTTGCCGACGAGCCCGGCTTTGTCCGCATGAATCCCGCGGACGCCCAGGCGCGCGGCATCAAGAATGGCGATATCGTCTCGATTCACAGCCGCCGCGGCCAGGTATACAGCCGCGCCGACGTGAGCGATCGCATCAACAAGGGCACGGTCTACATGACCTACCAGTGGTGGATCGGCAAGTGCAATGAGCTGACCATTCACAAGGTCGACCCGGTCTCGCACACGCCCGAGGATAAGTTCTCCGCCTGCCAGGTCGACGCCATTGCCGACCAGGTTTGGGCAGAGGGCGAAGTCGAGCGTCAGTATACCGAGCTCAAGCAGGCTCTGGTGGACGCCGCCGCTCCCCAAGACGTTGAGCCCGGCGCCGCCAAGTTCGACGACGAGACGCACGTGAACCAAATCGTGTAGTCCCGTTCTCGTTGGCTTTTTGGGCCGGGCGTCCCGTACGTTCGGGACCCCGGCCCGTTATTTTGAAAGGAAGTGGGGATGAACCGCTTCATCGACATCAACCCGGAGAGGTGCATCGGCTGCGGGACATGCCAGTCCGCCTGTGCCGACGCCCACCGGATGCAGGGTCTTCAGGATACGCCGCGCCTGGCGCTCGTGAAGACCGGCGGTATTTCGGCCGCCCTTGCCTGCCACCATTGCGAGGGTGCCCCCTGCGCCGAGGTTTGCCCGGTGAATGCCATCGAGCACGATGGCGATCGCATCCACGTCAAGGAGCAGGAGTGCATCGGGTGCAGGCTGTGCGCCATCGCGTGCCCCTTCGGTGCCATCCATCCCGATGGCACGTCTATCACCGGTGTCGCAGGCATGTGCGACCCGACGCCTTCGTATCCTAAGTCCCTGAGCAGCCTGCTTACGTGGGCTCCTGGCCAGTACACCTGCGCTGTCAAGTGCGACCTGTGCGCCTTCGATCCGGACGGCCCGCATTGTGTGGCGGCGTGCCCCACCAAGGCTCTGACCGTCATGGGCGGCGCGGCCGATCGCGAGCTCGACGAGGCCAAGCGCCTGCGCTCGATCGAAAACGGTCCGTCCGTCGACGCTACCGCTGTGGCCCAGGGCCTGTCCGAGAAAGCAGAAGGGAGCGTAAACAATGGATAGCATGACGCTGTTTATCGCATCGCTTGCCGTCTCGTGCATCGGTGCGCTCGCCTCGGTTCTGCTGATCAAGGCCGACAACGCCGCCAAGACCGCCGGCTGCCTGATCGGCGCCGTCGCGGCCGTGCTGTCGTTCATCGCGGGCCTCGAGGCCGTGCTTGGCGACGTTTCGTCCCTCAACACGGTCTTCTTTTTCCCGTTCGCCCGTCTCGAGCTCTTGCTCAACGGCCTTGCGGGCCTGATCGTGGTCCTCATCTCAATCCTCGCCTTTGCGGGCTTCATCTACGGTCTGTCCTACTTCGATGAGTACCCGGGCAAGGTCGGGCGCGCCGGTTTCTTCATGAACACCTTCGTCGCCTCGATGATGCTCGTCATCACCGCCGACAACGTGTTCTGGTTCCTGGTCGCCTTTGAGCTCATGTCCCTTACGAGCTACTTCCTTGTCGTTATCGAGGAGAACAAGAACTCCATTAGGGGCGGTTGGCTCTACTTCGTCATCGCGCACGTGGGCTTTGTCCTTATCATGGCGAGCTTCCTGCTCATGACCAACGGCGTGGGCGGTTCCTTCAGCTTCAGTGATTTCCGTACGCATGACTTTGGACCCGCCGTCTCCTCCGCGTGCTTCGTCCTCGCGTTCTTCGGATTCGGCGCAAAGGCCGGTATCATCCCGCTGCACTCCTGGCTGCCCCAGGCGCACCCCGAGGCGCCGTCCAACGTGTCCGCCCTCATGTCCGGCGGCATGATCAAGATCGGCATCCTGGGAATCCTCAAGGTCGGTCTCGACCTGCTCGCGGGTTCGGGCGTCCAGCTCTGGTGGGGCCTCATGGTCCTGGTCTTTGGATCCATCTCGTCGGTCCTGGGCGTCGTCTACGCCCTCCACGAGCACGACATTAAGCGCCTGCTGGCCTACCACTCCGTCGAGAACATCGGCATCATCTTGCTCGGTGTCGGCGCGTCCATGACGGCGCACGCCCTGGGCAACGACGTCATCGCGACGATCGCGCTCATGGCCGCCCTCTACCACACGCTCAACCACGCCATGTTCAAGGGCGAGCTGTTCCTCGGCGCGGGCTCCCTGCTCTATGCCACGGGTACGCGCAACATGGAGAAGATGGGCGGCCTGTTCCGCCGTATGCCGGTCACGGCCGTCTGCTTCCTCATCGGTGCCCTTGCCATCTCGGCTATCCCGCCGCTCAACGGCTTCGTTTCCGAGTGGTTCACCTACCAGTCCCTGTTCAACATCTCGACGCTCTCCGACCCGGTCGTCATGGTGTTCGCCGTCGCCTCCGCGGCCGCCCTCGCCATCACCGGTGCCCTGGCCGTCACGTGCTTCGTGAAGGCCTACGGCGTCTCGTTCGCGAGCAGCCCTCGTTCCCAGGAGGCCGCGAACGCCAAGGAGTCCCCGGCTCCGATGTTGTTCTCGCAGATGCTCCTCGCGGCCATCTGCGTGGTGCTGGGAATCGGCTCTCCCGTCATCGCCCCGGTTCTGGGCGACGTCGCCCAGAGCGTGCTTGCCGGCTCTGCCGTCACAGCCACCTCGGGCGTGTCTCTGGTGAACGAGATTTCCGGTGCCGCCACCTCCACCCCCGCGATCGCCATCGCGCTCGTGGTCCTCACCGGCCTCGCGTTCGTGTTGAGGTCCTGCCTCGGCACCAAGGCCCCCGCTAAGAAGACCGACCCTTGGGCGTGCGGCTACGAGCCCAACGAGCACATGCCCGTCGTCGCCACGAGCTTCGCGTCAGACGTAGAGCTCTTCATGGGCCCGCTCTACACCCTGCGCGAGGTATGCACCAAGATCTGCTGGTCCATCGCGCACGTGTTCCAGAAGCTCACCGGTGTCGCCCAGGGCGTTGAGCCCCTGCCCGACCGCTTCCTGGTCGATGCACCGAGCGAGGGTGCCGATAAGCTGGCCGGCCTCGCCTCCAAGATCGAGGGCGGCAACTACTCCGTATACATCTGCTACATCGTCGCGGCGCTCGTGGTCTTCCTCGTGCTCGCCGTGGTCATGGTCTAGAGAGGGGAGAGGATATTATGAACATCGTTCTTGCGATAGCGCAGGGCCTCGTGGTCATGCTGGTCGCGCCCTTCTTCTCCGGCCTCGCCCGTGTGATTCGCGCGAAGATGCACAATCGCCGCGGTCCGTCCATCCTTCAGGATTACCGGGACCTCGCGAAGCTCATGGCGCGTCCCGAGTCCGTGAGTTCCGACTCGAGCTTCGTGCTGCGCATCATGCCGCCGCTGTTCCTCGCGGTGTCGTTCATGCTCGCCATGGGCCTGCCCATGTTCACGCTCGAGAGCCCCATGCCCGTCTTTGGTGACGCCATCACCATCATGTACGCGCTCGCGCTGTCCCGTTTCTTCTTCGCGCTGTCCGGCGTGGATTCCTCCAACGCCTACGCGGGCTTCGGCGGTATCCGCGAGCTCCTCATGAGCGTGCTCATCGAGCCGTCCATGCTCATCGCGCTGTTTACCGTCGCCATCGTGTGCGGCTCCACGGACATTGCGACCATGGGTCAGCACATCGTTACGGGCAACGTCTCGAGCGTCGTCGCCGTCATCCTCGCCGGCGTCGCCTTCGCGGCCGCCTGCTATATGGAGCTCGGCAAGCTTCCGTTCGATCAGGCCGAAGCCGAGCAGGAGCTCCAGGAGGGCCCGCTCGCCGAGCTCTCCGGCCCGTCCCTGGCCATGATGAAGCTCGCCATGGGCATGAAGCAGGTCGTGGTCGTCGCTTGGTTCACCTCCATCTTCATCCCCTGGGGAGAGCCCGCGACCATCGGCGTCACCGCTCTCGTGGGCGCCGTCGTCTTCCTTGTCAAGTGCCTGGTCGATTTCGTTGTCTGCGGCGTGCTCGAGAACTCCGTTTCCCGTTCGCGCTTCAAGGTGCTCGGTAACCAGACCTGGGCCGTCGTCGGCATCGCGGTCCTCGCGTTCGTCTTCGTCGTCGTAGGCGTGTAGGGAGAAGGGAGAAACTATGTCAATCGAATCGAGCTTGTCCCTCTTTGCCATGGTGGCGATCGCCGTCCCCATGCTGGGCTCCCTGCTCATCGTCATGCTGCCGCGTCCCTACGCTAAATGGATCTGCGCCTTTGCCGGCGGCATCGCCACGGTCGCTTCCGTTGGCTTGGCCGCGACGTTTGCCGGAAACGGCATGAACGCGGTCGATGTAACCTGGGCGAGTATGGGCCAGACCTTGGTCATGGGCTTCATATTCGACCGGATGAGCACGCTGCTCGCACCCGCGTTCGTCGCTATCGGCCTGCTCGTCGTCATCTATTCGTTCCCGTACATGAGCGATAAGAACAAGGAGCATCCCGACGCGCCCCGTCGCCGCTTCTACGTGTACTTCTCCACGTTCATCGGCGCCATGGCCGGTCTCGCCTACAGCTCCACCATCGTCGGCCAGCTCGTTTTCTTCGAGATCACCGGCGTGTGCTCCTGGGGCCTCATCAGCTACTACATGACGCCCACGGCCAAGAAGGCCGGTATGAAGGCGCTCATCATCACCCATATCGGCGCTCTGGGACTCTACATCGGCGCGGCCTTCCTGTTCGCCGGAACCGGCACGTTCGCGCTGAGCGCGATCTCCCAGCTCGATTCCGGTATGAAGACCGTCGTGCTGCTGCTCATCCTGTTCGCCGCTTGGGCCAAGTCCGCCCAGTTCCCGCTCTACATGTGGCTGCCCTCCGCAATGGAGGCCCCCACGCCCGTTTCCGCCTACCTCCATGGCGCGTCCATGGTGAAGGTCGGCGTGTGCGTGTTCGCCCGCGCTCTTGCGAGTGCCGGCGATATCCCCGAGATCGTCGGTTGGGTCGCCATCATCGACGCCGTCGTGACCATGCTCTTCGGCTTCCTCATGTACCTGCCCCAGAAGGATATGAAGCGCCTGCTCGCCTTCTCGACGATCGCGCAGCTCGCCTACGTGTTCTTCGGCCTGGGCCTCTCCGTGTTCGGAAGCCAGATGGCGTTCAACGGCGCCGTCGAGCACATCTTCAACCACGCGTTCACCAAGACCCTGTTCTTCCTCATCGCCGGCTCCCTCAGCTTCACGCTGGGAACCCGTATGTTGCCCAAGATCCAGGGCCTCATGAAGAAGTACCCGGTCACGGGCGTGGGCTTCGCGGTCGCCGCGACCGCTATCGCCGGCGTGCCCCCCATGAGCACGTTCTTCTCCAAGTTCCAGATTATTTCCGGTGGCTTCGCGGTTGGTGCTTCCAACACGGTCATCTTCGTCCTCGTGTGCGTCATGGTCGTCGAGACCGTCGCCACCTTCGCATGGTTCCTGCGTTGGATGGGTAAGGTCCTGCCCGGTGAGCCGAGCGAGACCGTGGCCGCCGGCCAGCCCCTTCCGCGCGCCATGGCGTTCGTGTTCGTCGTCCTCATGATCATGGTCGTCGTCGCCGGTCCTCTGTCCTCTAGTTGGATGGGTTAGGAGGTAGGACATGGGTTATTCGTTAGTCAATATCCTGGGCGGTCTTCTGATCGTGACCTCCACCATGGTGGTCGTCTCGAAGACCATCCCGTCCGCCATTAAGTGGTACGCGATCCAGTCGGTTGTCCTGGTGGGCGTGCTGCTCACCCTGGGCCTCACCACCGGTGCCACCGAGCTTCTCATGTGGGCCGCGTCGGCCTTCGTCACCAAGGTGATCCTCGTTCCGTTCATTCTCAACCGTGCCTACAAAAAGATGGGTTCGCCTGCCGATAGCACGCTGACCTCCTCCATCAAGCCGGCCTGGACCATCATCCTCACCGGTCTGGAGGTGGCCATCTGCTTCGCGGTGGTCACGCGCCTGAGCCTGCCCACCGCTGAGGTGGCTACTCCGGCCCTCGCCATCAGCTTCGCGCACTTCTTCGTCGGCCTCACGTGCATCATCTCCCAGCGCAACATCCTCAAGCAAATCTTCGGGTACTGCCTTATGGAGAACGGTAGCCACGTGACGCTCGCCCTGCTCGCGCCCACGGCCCCCGAGATCATCGAGATCGGCATCGCCACCGACGCCATTTTCGCCGTCATCATCATGTCCGCCGTCGTCGTGAGGATCTGGAACGACACCAAGTCGCTCGACTCCCACGACCTGACCGAATTGAAGGGGTAGGCCATGGATGTTTCAATGCTGACGGTCGCCCTGCTCGCTTGTCCCCTCGTGTTCTCCCTGATTATGGCTGCGCTCCCCAAGACGACGTCCTACAGCGTCTTTGCGGGGCTCAACACCATCTCCGTCGCGGCGACCCTCGTCCTTTCGGTCGTCACCGCGGGAACCATGCTCTCGAGCGGGCAGAATATCGACGCTTTGGGCCTGTGGCTCCATCTCGATTCGCTCTCGTCGATCTTCGTCCTTCTGGTAGGCATCATCGGGTTCATCACCGGCGTGTACTCCATCTCCTATATCAAGATCGATATCGAGGAGAAGACCATGCCGGCCGAGCGCACCAAGCAGTACTACGCGCTGTTTAGCCTGTTCGTTTTCACGATGCTGCTCGCCTGCCTGTCCAACAACATCATCCTCACCTGGGCGGCGGTCGAGGCCACCACGCTGTCGACCGTGTTCCTCGTGGGCATCTACAAGAACAAGCAGGCGCTCGAGGCGTCTTGGAAGTACGCGATGGTCTGCACCGCCGGCGTGGCCTTCGGCCTGTTCGGCACGCTGCTCATCTACGCGAACGCCGCCGATATCATGCCCAACGCGCATGAGGCAGCCTTCCTCACCTCCATCATGCCCTACGCCGACCAGTTCGACCCGATGCTCGTGCGCCTCGCGTTCGCGTTCATCGTCATCGGCTTCGGCACCAAGGCGGGCCTGTTCCCCATGCACACTTGGCTGCCCGACGCGCACTCCCAGGCTCCGAGCCCGGTCTCCGCGCTGCTCTCGGGCGTGCTGCTCAAGTGCGCCATGCTGGTGATCATCCGCTTCTACTCCCTGTCCATCATCACGGTGGGCGACACCTATCCGCGTACGCTCCTGCTCATCCTGGGCACGCTGTCCATCCTGGTGGCCGCCCTGTGCATCTTTAAGCAGGACGATATCAAGCGCCGCTTCGCGTACTCCTCCGTCGACAACGTCGGCGTGGTCGCGCTGTGCCTGGGTATCGGTGGTCCGCTCGGTATCGCCGCCTGCCTGCTGCACTGCATCTTCCACGGTTTCACGAAGGCGCTCGCCTTCTGCATGGCCGGTAACATCCAGCACATCTACCACACCCGCGACCTGAACAAGATCAAGGGCGTCGTCGAGATCGCTCCCGTCACGGCAGCGCTCACCATCATCGCCCTGCTCGCGCTCGCCGCCTTCCCGCCGTTCGCCCTGTTCATCTCCGAGTTCCTCACCTTCGTGGCCGGCGTCCAGTCCGGTCCCATCTGGGTGGTCGTGCTCGTGGCCACTGGCCTCACCGGCGTGTACTTTGCCCTTACCGGCATCGCGCTCAAGTCCATCTTCGGCAAGGCGCCCGAGGGCATGAAGCGCCACGAGGTGCCCGCCCTCATGATCATCCCCGAGATCGCCCTCGCGATCGTGGTCATGTGGTTCGGTATCGCCACCCCGGTCGCCATCACGAGCGGCGTCGAGGATGCAACGTCCGTCGTTTTGAACCAGAGCGTCGAAGAGCTCCACGAGGCTCCTCTCTACCGCATGGTGTTCAGTTCCCAGACCAAGACAAGCGAGGTGAATTAGCACCATGGCAGAACCTGAAAAGAAGGACTACGCTCGTCGTTGCGAAAGCCACGTCGAGGCCCTGCGCGCCGCAGTGCCGGGCGCTATCGAGAAGGTTGAGTGGCAGTGCGAGGACCAGCTGACGATTACCGTCAAGCAGGACAAGCTGCCCGAGGCCGTCCACTACCTGTACTACGAGCGCTACGGCTGGATTCCCGTGATCATCGGCAACGATGAGCGCAGCCTGTGCGGCCGTTACGCCGTGTACTACGTCATCTCCATGGAGGGGGAGGATCCCGGCTGGGTGACCGTGCGCACCGAGGTCGATCCCGCCAAGATGACGTTCCCGTCCGTGACGCCGTTCGTCCCCGCCTGCGTGTGGGGCGAGCGCGAGCTGCGCGACATGTTCGGCCTGATCCCCGAGGGTCTGCCCGACCGTCGTCGCCTCGTGCTGCCCGATGATTGGCCCAGCGGGCTGTACCCGTTGCGCAAGGATTCGATGGATTACCGTTTCCGTCCCGCTCCCGCGAGCGACATGGAAAACTACGAGTTCTTGGCCGACACCAAGGGCAAGGAGACCACGCTCGTCCCCATGGGCCCGCTGCACATTACCTCCGACGAGCCCGGCCACTTCCGCCTGTTCGTCGAGGGCGAGACGATCGTCGACGCCGACTATCGTCTGTTCTACGTGCACCGCGGCATGGAGAAGGTCGCCGAGACGCGCCTGAACTATGATGCCGTCACGTTCCTTGCCGACCGCATCTGCGGCATCTGCGGCTGCGCCCACTCGGTGGCCTACGCCGAGGCTGTCGAGCGCGCCCAGGGCATTCACGTCCCGCCGCGCGCGCAGTACATCCGCGCCATCATGCTCGAGGTCGAGCGCCTGCACTCGCACCTGCTCAACATTGGCCTCGCATCGCACTACACCGGCTTCGATTCCGGCTTCCAGCAGTTCTTCCGCGTTCGCGAGAAGTCCATGGACCTGGCCGAGAAACTCTCCGGCCACCGTAAGACCTATGGCCTCAATGTGATCGGTGGCGTGCGTCGCGACATCCTGGCCGAGCAGAAGCTCTCCACGCTCACGACCATCCATCAGCTGCGCTCCGAGGTCCAGGAGCTCGTCGACGTTTTGCTCTCCACGCCCAACTTTATTGAGCGCACGAGCGGCATCGGCATTCTCGACCGTAAGATCGCTCGCGACTTTTCGCCGGTCGGCCCGCTCATGCGTGGCTCTGGCTATGCCCGCGACGTGCGCTTTGACCATCCCTTCGACGGCTACGCCGATCCGGACGTTCAAAAGATGCACGCCGCTACGGCCGACACCTGCGATGCCTTCGGCCGTACCGCCGTTCGCATCCAGGAGGTCTACGATTCGATCGACATGATCGAGACCATGCTCGAGAACTGCCCGTCGGGCCCCATCCTCACCACGGATTGGGAGTACACCCCGCACAAGTACGCCATCGGCGCCACCGAGGCGCCGCGCGGCGAGGACGTGCACTGGGCCATGCTCGGCAACAACCAGAAGTGCTACCGCTGGCGCGCCAAGGCGGCCACGTACAGCAACTGGCCGGTCCTGCGCTACATGTTCCGCGGCAACACCGTGGGCGACGCTGCGCTGATCGTCGGTTCGCTCGACCCGTGCTACTCCTGCACCGACCGCGTGACGGTGACCGATGTCGCCGCCAAGCGCGACCACGTGCTCGACAAGGAGCAGTTCGAAAACGTCTGGCGCGACAAGTCGCCGCTTGCGGGCGAGGGCACCATGGCCGCCCCGCTCGATGAGGAGGCGCTCTAATATGCTGAAGCTTTGGAAGGTTAACGCCAAGGCCGGCGACGCGACGGTCAAGTACCCGTTTGCGCCGTTTCCCACCAACAAGGACATGCGCGGCAAGCCCGAGCACAATGCCGAGCTCTGCATCGCCTGCGGTGCCTGCGGCGTGGCGTGCCCGGCCGATGCCATTCGTATGGACACCGACCTTGCGGACGATACCATCACCTGGTCGATCGACTACGGTCGCTGCATCTTCTGCGGCCGCTGCGAGGAGGCCTGCCCCATGGAGGCCATCAAGCTCACCGAGGAGTTTGAGCTGGCCGTCATGAGCAAAGACGACCTCACCAGCAAGAGCGTCTACACGCTCGAGCACTGCTCGCGCTGCGGCAAGCCGTTTGCCCCGCACAAGGAAATCGACTACGCTAAGCGCCTGTTGCAAAAGGCCGGCGGCATGGAGGCCGAGCAGGCCGCCCGTACCGTCGGTATGTGCCAGGAGTGCAAGCGCGAGCTCGACGCCCTGCGCGCCGCCTCGGCCGTAAAGACCGGCAACGCTGCCGGCATGGCTGCCAACGAGACGCTTGCGTCCGGCGAGCCCCAGGGCCCCGGCATGGAGTATCTGGGCGGCCACGGCGTGAACCCGGAGTATATCGACCGCGAGCTCAACCCCGATGCGCCCGAGATTCCCGCCGGTCCGGCGCCGGTCGAGGGCATCATCATGGATTTTGAAACGAAGGAGGAGTAACCATGGCCGAACCCACGCTTTTGCCCGAGCGGCTTCAGTACCGCCCGACCAAGATCGAGCTCGACGAGAGCATCGAGAAGGCCAAGGCGACCCTTCTTAAGAAGATCAAGCGCTCGGTGTACGTCTACCGTGTTGACTGCGGCGGCTGTAACGGCTGCGAGATCGAGATCTTCGGTTCCATCACGCCCGTCTTCGACGTCGAGCGCTTTGGCATCAAGGTCGTGCCCTCGCCCCGTCACGCCGATGTGCTGCTGTACACCGGTGCCGTGACGCGTGCCATGCGCATGCCGGCCCTGCGCGCCTTTGAGGCCGCACCCGATCCCAAGATCGTGGTGTCCTATGGCGCGTGCGGCTGCACCGGCGGCATCTTCTACGACAACTACTGCGTCTGGGGCGGCACGGACAAGATCTTGCCGGTCGATGTCTATATCCCCGGCTGCCCGCCCAGCCCCGCGCAGACCGTCTACGGCTTTGCCATGGCACTTGGCCTGCTGGACCAAAAGCTCCATGCCGAGACCACGGTGGAGGCCGCCGGCGAGCAGGCCGATATCCTGCACCCCGGCGTGCCGTACAAGCTGCGTGTGGCCATCGAGCGTGAGGCTCGCGCCATGAGCGGCTACCGTTACGGCCGCGACCTGGCCAACGAGTTTATGGATACGCTCGAGGGCGCGCCCAAGGGCGATATCCGCGGTGCCATGGCGCTCCTCATCGACAAGCAAGATGATCCTCGTCGTGTTGAGGTCTACTCGGCGCTGCAGGATCTGGTGCTGGCCGGAGGCCGTTAGATGGAACTCACGGACCGCTCTGGTTACTTTGCGGGCCCCGGTATGCTCGGCGGCTCTTTTGGCGATGCCTCGCGCGCAAGCGACGAGGCCGCCGAGGGCGTCGCCGACCCCTGCCTGGGCCATGCGCCCGACCAGGTGGTCTTTTACGAGCTCACGCGTAAGTTTGTGGAGACCGAGGAAGACGTTCCCCAGGAGGCCTGCGACGTGCTGTACTACACGCTCGCCGTGGGCCACCACACCGGCGTGCTCGACTGCTTTGAGCCGCGCCTGTCGGTGCCGGTGGATGTGTTCTATTCGCTCGTCGATGCGTTGCCGGAGGGGGAGGCCAAGACCAAGTTCGAGGCCATCCGCTCCTTTGGCGAGTGCCAGCTCGACAAGGCGGCGGTGCCGTCGCTGCTCGAGGCCTGCGATATGCTGCTCGACGAGCGCGGTTTTCGCGGCTCGGCCAAGGCCGGCATCTCGGTGTTCGACGACGACTTTGGCCTGCATGCCCAGCAGGTCGCGTTCTTAATGAAGTTTCGCGATCTGGTTGAGCGCGTGCGCGATGTGTCGGGCGTGTATCTGACGGGGAGGTTGCAGTAATGGGTCGCGTTGTGGATGGACGTGTGAACGGCGCCCCGTTTGCGGGTATCGTGCTCACGGCGGGAAGCGTGCTGCGTGCCGACGATGCCGCCGGCCCCGTGCTCTCCAAAAAGATGGAGGACGCGCCCATTGCCGGCTGGTACACCATCGATGGCGGTCAGACGCCCGAGGATGACATCATCGAGGTCAAGCGCGAGCGTCCGCCTCGCCTGGTCTTGGTCGATGCCTCTGACATGGCGCTGCCCGTCGGTGCCATCCGCTTGCTCGACAAACGTGATGTGGCCCGCAAGTCGATGTTCACCACGCATTCGCTTCCCTTGTCGATTCTGATCGAAGAGATTGAGCAATCGTGCGAAGATATCGTCTTCATAGGGATTCAGCCGGGCGATACGGAGTTCTATAACCCCATGTCCCCGGAGGTCTTTGGGGCCGTCGACGCCGTGTACGACGCCGTGGCCGCCAACGACTTTTCCCACTTTGTCCGCTTGGGGCAGGAGCTATAGCAGCGCTTGCCCCTGCTGAATAGGAAAGAAGTGATTGACATGGCAGATTCCAAGGTGGAGTACCCCGCTCCCGATTGCCTGGCGCCCGCCGCGATCGAGGCCAAGACCGAGGCCGCCGGCGTGACCAAGGCCAACCTGCCGGTCGCTAAGGCCTTTCTGTTGGCAATGTTCGCCGGTGCGTTTATCGCCTTCGGCGGCCTGTTCTTTACGGTGTTTTTGAGCGACGGCACGCTGGGCTGGGGTGCCCAGCGCGTCGTGGGCGGCCTGTGCTTTTGCCTGGGCCTGGTGCTGGTGCTGGTGTGCGGCGCCGAGCTGTTTACCGGCAATTCGCTTATGGTCTGCGCGCTCAAGAGCAAAAAGATCACCCTGGCTCAGATGCTCAAGGCCTGGGTCGTCGTGTGGGTCGGCAATTTTGTCGGTGCCCTGTTCATCGTCTTTTTGGTGTACATGGCCGGCATTTACAAGCTCAACGGCGAGGCGGTCGCCAATTCCATGGTGAGCGTCGCCGCCGGCAAGGTGACGATCGACTGGGTGACGATCTTCTTCCGCGGCATCCTGTGCAACATCTTTGTGTGCCTGGCCGTGTGGATCGGTACCGCCGGCAAGACCGTGGTCGATAAGGTCGTGGGCATTCTGCTGCCCATCGCCGCCTTTGTGGCCTGCGGTTTTGAGCACTGCGTCGCCAACATGTACTTTTTGCCCATGGGCGCCGTGATGCATGCATGCGGCTACGGTGCCAAGGTCGCCGGCGCCGATGCGCTCAACGCCGCGGGCATTGCGTTTAACCTGTCCGCTGCCACGCTGGGCAACATCGTGGGCGGCGCGGTTCTGGTCGCGCTCGGCTACTGGTTTATCTACGCCAAGAAGTCCGAGGCGTAAGGTATCGTCTGTTTGACGTTGGGCCTCCCGCGGGGCGTTGCCGTGCGGGAGGCTTTTTGGGTCCGGGACTCGTTGCCGGGCTTTTGGCCTGCTGTGTTTGGCTGATGAAAGGGGTAATCGAGATGGCATCTGCTGTGAAGCGTGACGGTCGCGCCGTGGTGACTGCATGCGGGGGATGCTATGCCGATTGCGCCTTTGCGGCACGCGTTGAGGACGGTCGCGTGGTGGCCGAGTTGCCGGTGCCGGGGCATCCGTGCGCGGCGCGTGCCCTGTGCGCCCGCGGGCGGCATCGCCTGGACATGCCGTTTGACGAGCGCGACCGGATTTTGCATCCCATGCGCCGCCGAGCTGATGGCTCGGGGTTTGATGCGATTTCCTGGGATGAGGCGTTTGCCCAGATTGCCGAGCGCCTTTTGGGGATTGTTGACGAGCGCGGGCCTCGTGCGCTGGGCATGACACTCGGCGTGCCCTCGTTCGACCGCTACTGGGCCTATCGTTTTATGCATGCGCTGGGCTCGCCCAACGTGTACGGTGCCGACGGTGCCTGCGAGGTAAGCCGACTTACCGGTTGGGAGCACAGCCTGGGCTATAGTCCCGCCTCCGACCTTGCGCATACCGACTGCATCATGTACCTGGGGCGTTCCTTGGTGGATTCGTCGTCGATGGGGTCGGTCGATGCGCTCAACGACGCGCGCCGGCGTGGGGCGAAAATCATCGTGGTTGACCCTCGGCGCAGCGGTTCGGCTGCTATTGCCGATCGCTGGCTCCGCGTGCGTCCCGGATGCGATCTGGCGTTGCTGCTGGGTATCGCACACGTGTTGATTGCCGAGGGTCTGTACGATCACGAGTTCGTTGCCCGCTATACCACGGGCTTTGATGAGCTGGCGCAGGCGGCCAGTGCTTGGATGCCCGAGTGGGCTGAGTCGATGTCCGACGTGCCGGCCGAAGAGATTGTCGCCACGGCGCGCGATCTGGCTGCCGCCGCGCCTGCCGCCGTGGTGGATGCGGGCTTTCATGGCGGCATCGGTATCGCGTATGCCAACAGTACGCAGACGGCGCGCGCTATCTGTTTGGTCGATGTGCTGCTGGGCTGCATCGGACATGCGGGCGGTGCCCTCAACCCGCCCACACCGCTTGCGTTGGGCGATTTGGACCCTGCGCGTTTCGCGACGCCGTCGATGCCACGTGAGCCCAAGTTGGGGTCCGAACGCTATCCGCTCGTCGACCCCGAGCGCGGTCTGTGCACGACCATCGGCCAGTCGATTCTTGCCGGCGATTTGCGTGGGCTCATCGTCTATGCCAGTAACCCCGGTGCGGGCTATGGCAATGCACAGGCTTGGTTGGGTATTTTGCAGCAGCTCGACTTGCTTGTGACGATTGATATTCGTTGGTCCGAGACGGCGCGTGCTTCTGACTTCGTGCTGCCCGACGTGACGTATCTGGAGGCCGACCGCGGTGTGGGCACGGTCGTGGGCGTCAACGATTCGCGCGTGTTCTACCGCAACGCCGTGCTGCCCGTGCAGCATGACGGCACACGTCCCGGTCGGGAGATTTTTGCCGGTCTGGCGCAGGCGTGTGGCGTGGGCGAGTATTTCCAGTTTACGTCTGACGATCTGACGGCTGCCCAGGTGGCGCCTTTTGGGATCGATCTGGACGAGCTCAAGGAGCGCGGCTGGGCCGATACGGGCGTGGCGCTGCCGTCGCGCACGGGTGAGCCGGTGATTCCGCTTGCCGGCGGCAAAATTGCGCTGGCAAGCGACGTATGGGAACGAGTCGGCATGGGTCGTGTGCCCAACTGGATTGCGCCCATTGTGGAGCCCGGCCCGGGGATGTTTCGCCTCATTAGTGGCAACCGTCCCTTTGAGTCGCACACCTCGCGCAGGCTTGCGGCTCAAGGTGCCGCCGAGGCTGGATCGGACCTGGATGCCGTGCAGATGAATGCCGATGCTGCTGCGCACATGGGCATCGCCGACGGCGAGATCGTCGAGCTCGTGAGCGATATGGGCCGCGACCGCGTGCGCGTGGAGACGACGCCCTATCTGCATCCGGCGTGCATCTTCACGTCGGCCGCCCCCGGCGGGCGTTCGCTTGGCGCCGATGTCGGTGGCGCTCAAGCCTTGGGCGTGGGCCCGCTCGACCATACGCCGTTGCGTTGGGATCCGTTGACAGGTGCCGCGCTCACCCAGGAAAACGCCGTTCGCGTGGAAAAGATCACGGAGCACGTGGATAATAACGATTGATTGACTCAGCCGATCGAATTGGCTGATAGTTTGACGTTCGAACGATTGATTCACCTTTGGTTTTGAAAGGCCGCACATGAGCGATAGCCAGAACATGTCCGATGAGGTGCGCGCCCGTCTGCGTGCCATTCCTTCCGTCAACGAGCTGCTCACCGAGTGGCCGGTGGTGAAGGCGGCAGGGGAGACCTGCGACGCGGTGGTCCATGCCGCCGTCACGGCCGAGCTTGACGAGGAGCGCGCCGCCATTCGCGCCGGCGCCGCCCCGCGTTCCAAGCGTGACCTGGCTTCGGCTATCGAGTGGCGTGCGCACCGCTCCGCGCTGCCGAGCCTGCGCCCAGCGGTTAATGCCACGGGTGTGGTCATCCATACCAACTTGGGTCGCGCCCCGCTCGCGGAGTCGGCCGCCAAGGCCGTGGCCGAGGTCGCGCGCGGCTACAGCACGCTCGAGTACAGCGTGGACACCTGTTCGCGCGGTTCGCGCAAGGAGCACGCCGCGCAGCTGATCCGCTCACTCACCGGTGCCGAGGACGCGCTCGTGGTCAACAACAATGCCGCCGCGGTGCTGCTGGTGCTTGCCACCCATGCCGCGGGCAAAGAGGTTATCGTCAGCCGCGGCGAGCTTGTCGAGATTGGCGGCAGCTTCCGCATCCCCGATGTCATGGCGGCCTCGGGCGCCAAGCTCGTCGAGGTCGGCGCCACCAACCGCACGCACCTGGCAGATTATGAGCAAGCTATTACGCCCGATACGGCCATGATCCTCAAGGTTCATCCTTCCAATTATCGCATCGAGGGTTTTCACGAGGAAGTGGGCTCTCGGGAGCTCGCCGCACTGGCCCATAAGCACGGCCTGCTGTTCTATGAAGATCAGGGGTCGGGCGCGCTGTTGCCCGACGACATCTTGGTGCGCGGAGGCGAAGAAACCACGCCGGCTTCGGTTTCGGCAGGGCTCGATTTGGTGTCGTGCTCGGGCGATAAACTTCTCGGTGCAGCACAGGCGGGCATTATCATGGGCCGTCGTGACCTGGTTCAGGCCTGTGGGTCACATCCGCTTATGCGCGCCCTGCGCCCGGGCAAACTGGCCCTGTCGGCGCTCGAGGCCACGCTGCGTATCTACATGGATGGCGCCGATGTTGCCCATCGCGATATTCCGGTGCTCAGCATGCTTACGCTTCCGCAGACCCATTTGGAGCGACGTGCCCGCAAGCTGCGCGATCGTATGGTCGCCGGTCTCGACAAGGCCGGTTGCCTGTGCGCCGTTCAGGTGGAGATCGTCGAGGAGTCGTCGACTCCCGGCGGCGGTTCGCTGCCTACCGTCGAGCTGCCCACCATGTGCGTTGCCGTGCGTCTTGTCGATGAGCGTCTTTCCGTTGACGCACTCAAGCGCTCACTCGTCCAAGATTTCGACACGCCGGTCGTCACGCGCGCCTCGCACGATCGCATTTTGTTTGACGTCCGTACGCTCGTGGGCGACCGCGATATCGAGACGGCGGCGTCGACGCTTGCCGCATGCGTTGAGAAGGCGATTGCTCGATGAGTGAGGTTCAGGCGCTGGTGGAGTGTCCCGTTATCGTTGGCACGGCGGGCCACGTTGACCACGGTAAGTCGGCACTGATCGAGGCGCTGACCGGCAAGAATCCTGATCGCCTTGAGGTCGAGCGTCGCCGCGGCATGACGGTGGAGTTGGGCTTTGGCGAGCTGGCGCTGCCGAGTGGCAAGATCGTCGGCCTTGTCGACGTGCCGGGCCATGCGCATTACTTGCGCGCCATGGTGCAGGGTGCCACGGGCATCGACGTTGCCGTGCTGGTGGTCTCAGCCGTCGAGGGCGTGATGCCGCAGACCCGCGAGCACGTGCATGTGCTGGAGCTGCTGGGCGTCACGCATATGGTGGTGGCGCTGACGATGTGTGACCTGGCCGATGCCGAGATGACCGAGCTTGCCGAGCTCGATGTCGATGACTTTTTGTCGGGTACTGTGTTTGCGGGCGCGCCAATTGTGCCCGTGTCGTCTAAGACGGGCGAGGGGATTGACGGGCTGCTTGCGGTGCTCGACGAGCAGGTGGGTGTCTGCTGGGATACCTGTCGCGAGCGTGCCGAGCGGAGCGATGCCGCGCCGCGCCTGCCGATTGACCGCTGCTTTACGATCAAGGGCGCCGGCACCGTCGTGACGGGAACGCTGCACGATGCGCCGGTTGCGGTGGGCGATGAGCTCGTCGCGCTGCCGTCGCGCACGGTCTGCCGCGTACGCGGGATCCAGGTGCATGGCGACACGCAGCAGGCGTTGCCCGGTCAGCGTGTGGCGCTCAACTTGGTGGGCGATGCTGTCGCCGCGCTCGATCGCGGCGAGATGCTCGGCGTGGAGGGCCGTTTTGGCCAGACGCTGCGCTTTATGATGACGTTTACCTACCTGGGCCGCGAGGGCGCTAAACCGCGTGTGCTCGAGTCGGGCGCGCGCGTGCATGTGATGGCGGGTACGGCCGAGGTTGTCGGCCGCATCATGCTTATGGAGGGCGAGGCCCCCATGGCGGTGGGCGAGACCCGTAATGTTCAGGTGCGCTTGGAAAACTCGCTGCCGCTACGTGCCGGGGACCATGTCGTGGTGCTGTCCTATTCGCCCGTGATGCTCATTGGCGGCGGGCGCGTGCTGCTTTCGCGCTGCCGTCGCTCGCGCGAGCTTGCCGAAGGAGAGCGTGCGCTGTATGCGGCGATCGAGTCCGGCGATATCGCGGGCGGTGTGGGCGCTTGGCTGGTGCTGCAGACGTTGCCGGTTACGGCGGTTGATGTTGCCGCGGCTTTGGATCTTGGCGTCGGCGAGGTCGATACTGCACTGCGCGTGTTGGTGGCGAAGGGCGCTGCTCGCGCGCTTGCTGGCTCGGATGGCTCGCTGTATGCAGATGCTTCCGTGCTCGACGCCGCGATGAATGCACTGGCGGCGACCCTGTCAGCCATGCATGCGGCGGCTCCCAAGGAGACGGGCTTTACGCCCGGTGCCGTTGCCCATGCTGCGTGGCCTGCCGCTGATGAAGCCGTTGCCGCGGCTCTGATTGCCGAGGGCTGCTCGCGTGGCGTGTGCGCCGCCGAGGGCGCCGAGGTATTCGATCCGCATTCGGCCGCCGCGGCGGCACGCGTGGTGCGAGAGGCTTGCGAGCGCATCGTCGCGCTGCTTGACGAGGCCGGCTTGGATGCACCGGCGCTTCCCGAGGTGGGCGAACAGCTGCAGCTCGGCCGCGACACCATGACGCGTGCCCTGCGCGAGCTTTCCCTCAACCGCGCAATCGTTAAGGTCGAGCGCGACGTTGCCCTGTCCGCTGCTGCCGAGGCCCATGCGCGTGAGCTCGTCGCCGCCGCCATTGAGGCGGCCGGCGGCGCTGCCACCACGAGCGTGCTGCGCGAGGCCCTGGGCGTGTCGCGCAAACGCGCCATCAGCATCTTGGAGCACCTGGATGCCGTGCGCTTTACGGTGCTCGACAAGGATGCCGGCGGCCTGCGCTCCCTGCGCTAGGCCGGTTACCCGCTCCCGCCTCCTCAGTTGCGGTGAAATAGTTCCTGTTTTTGGGGTCTTGCAGCCTAAGTAAGAACTATTCCACCGCAACTTCTTGCTTGTCTATTTGGGATGGGGCCCGCTCGGTTTGGTAAAATACCGCCGCACTTGGGAACGGATGGGCTCCGGTGGGCTCCGCGGTCCTCAAAACCGTTGCGAGGCGTGCAAAACGTCTTGGATGTGTTCGATTCACATACGTTCCCGCCATACGCTACCAGCGCTTTTGTGCTCGCGGTCTTGCTGCGTGCCGCAAAGGCGCTGTTTTGTTTTTGCATGGGTTTGCCGTGCCGCCCGCTTTATCGGCGACGGTATTTGGCTTCGTGCGTCGAGTTTTGAGCATACCGATGGGGGTGGTTTGCCGTATGACTACCGTAAGACGGGCCGATCTTTCTTGTGTCGTTCAAGCGGGCGGGATGTCGTCGCGCATGGGCTGCGATAAGGCGCGCATGGCGTTTTGCGGTGAGCCGCTCATCGAGCGCGTGCTGGGTCGGCTGGCGCCAGTTGCCGGCGAGCTGGTCGTGACGACGTCGCGCCCCTGCGAGCTTGCCTACCTTGAGGAGCTTATGTTTGATGGCCTGCGCCCCCGCGTGGTGATGGACGTCGACGGTCCCGCCGGTGCCATGCGCGGCATCGCGAGCTCGTTGGCCGCGGCGCGATTGCCGTTCGTGGCGATCGTCGCTTGCGATATGCCGTTTGTCTCGCCGGAACTCATCGGCGCGCTCGCCGATCGTGTTGAGGCTGAGGCGCTCGACGTGTGCGTGCCGCGCGAGGAGCGTGGCATTGAGCCGCTTTGCGCCGTCTGGCGCCGTGACGCATGTGCGCCAGTTGCCCAAGAGCTGCTCTCCTGCGACCGCCAACGCATTCGCTGCCTGATCAATCGCGTTCAGGCTGGTTATATAGATGAACCGCAGATCGTTAAGGCCGCGGGCTCGACGCTCTGCTTCGAAAACGTCAATACGCCCGAGGAGTTTGCGGCGGCCGAGTTACTCGCCTAGACGATTGGAGTTGCCATGTCTCACGATATTTGTCCCGACACGGGAGAGCCTTGCACTTGCGATGGTTCCGAGCCCTGTACCTGCGGCTGCGGTGGCTGTGGACATACTGCGGAAGAGGAAGCGGACGCCGCGGCGTATCGCGAGGCACATCGCGAAGGCCCGTCCGGTGATGCCCTCGACCACGAGCGCAAGATTATCGTTTCGTTCGACAGCACCTTCGATGTGATGGAGTGCGAGCAGCTTTGCCTGGATGCCGGCGTGCCCGGGCGCATTATGCCTTTGCCCGGCTCCATTACCGCAGGTTGCGGCCTGTGCTGGGCCATGCCGTTCTCGGGCGATGCGCTCGCCGCCTTCCGCGCCGCCACCGAGGGCCGCATAACCCCTGCCGACTACCATCAGCTCGTCCTCTAACCACCAACACCACCACAAAGGTGCCCAATGTGGTGGTTTGGAACATGTGGACGAAACAGCTTCGAAACACGCGATTTGCGCGTTGGGCACTCAAAAACGCTTCTACCTGCATCGTAATCAAAACGAAACATCTGCTCGTCGGCTTATGCGAAACTTCGCTGCAACAGTGCGATATTATCCATACTCGATAAAGCTCGCGGCGCATGGGGCGCCTCGAACGACACTTTTCTTTTCCATCAATTGGAGGAAGCATGAGCTACACGCAGAAAGTTCTCGAAGAGCTCAAGGCCCGCTATCCCGAGCAGCCTGAGTTCATCCAGGCCGCGACCGAGATTCTCGGCACCATCCAGCCGGCGCTCGACGCCCATCCCGAGTACGAGGAGGCCGCCCTGCTTGAGCGCCTCGTCGAGCCCGAGCGGATCGTCATGTTCCGTGTCCCCTGGGTCGACGACCAGGGCAAGGTTCAGGTCAACCGCGGTTACCGCGTCGAGTTCAACTCTGCCATTGGACCCTACAAGGGCGGCCTGCGCTTTAACCCGACGGTCACTCTGGGTATGCTCAAGTTCCTGGGCCTGGAGCAAATCCTCAAGAACAGCCTGACCACCCTTCCCATGGGCGGCGGCAAGGGCGGCTCCGACTTTGACCCCAAGGGCAAGTCCAACAACGAGATCATGCACTTCTGCCAGTCCTTCATGACCGAGCTCTATCGCCACATTGGCCCCAACACCGACGTTCCCGCCGGCGACCTGGGCGTTGGCGGCCGCGAGGTTGCCTACCTGTTCGGTCAGTACAAGCGCCTGACCAACGAGTGGACCGGCGTCCTTACCGGCAAGGGCCTCTCCTTTGGCGGCTCGCTCGCCCGTACCGAGGCCACCGGTTACGGTCTGGCCTACTTTGTGGACGAGTACCTCAAGAGCCGCGGCGACTCCTTCGAGGGCAAGAACGTCGTCGTTCACGGCTCCGGTAACGTCGCCATCTACGCGGTCCAGAAGGTCTCCCAGCTCGGCGGCAAGGTGCTGGCCTGCTCCGACACCCATGGCTGGGTCGAGGATCCCGACGGCATCGACTACACCGTGCTCGAGCATGTCTACAACAAGAAGCGCTCCGGCCACGACAAGGGTGTCACGCTCGCTATGTACGTTGACGAGAAGCCCAACGCCGTGTGGCACGAGGGCGACGGCCGCGGCGTGTGGCAGCTGCCCTGCGACATCGCGCTGCCCTGCGCTCGCGAGAACACGCTGCTGCTCGAGGACGCCCAGGCGCTCGTCGCCAACGGCTGCAAGGTGGTCGGCGAGGGCGCGAACATGCCCACGACCATCGAGGCCACGACCTACTTCCAGGAGAACGGCGTCGCCTTTATGCCCGGTAAGGCTGCTAACGCCGGTGGCGTGCTCGTGTCCGGCCTTGAGATGAGCCAGAACGCTGAGCACCTGTCCTGGACCTTCGAGGAGGTCGACGGCAAGCTCGAGCAGCTCATGCGTGGCATGTTCCACAACGTGGACGACACCGCCAAGGAGTATGGCCAGGAGGGCAACTTTGTCATGGGCGCCAACATCGCTGGCTTCCTGAAGGTCGCCGACGCCATGCTCGCCCAGGGCGTCTGCTAAATCTTCGCTCGATATAGCATGTGATGAGGCTCCCAGCCATTCTGGCTGGGAGCCTTTTCTATCCCGGAGGACTCCTCATAACTTGCGGTGATATACGGACTGTTAAGCGTCCCAGAACGGCTAATCAGTCCGTATATCACCGCAAGTTATGGATGGGTGGGTGGATTTTGTCCTAAAACGGTGTGCGGCCCCTCGTTTGGTACACTTAAAAGTACTGGACAAGTGGAGAGATGGGGGAGAACGTGCTCAAGTTCGGTACCTACGTCCGTGTTGGAAACGCGGCCGAAGCCTATGAGCTCTTGCAGAAGAACCGCAACAACAAGATTGTGGGCGGTGGCATTTGGATGCGCCTGGGTTCGCGTCGCGTGGCGACGGCGATTGACCTTTCGGCCTGCGGGCTCGATCAGATCGAGGAGACCGAGACCGAGTTTCGCATCGGTGCCATGTGCACCCTGCGCCAGCTCGAGCGCCATGCCGAGCTCAACGTGCTCGTCAACCATGTCTTTGAGTTCGCCGTTCACGATATCGTGGGCGTGCAGCTGCGTAACACCGCCACGGTGGGCGGCAGCATCTACGGTCGCTTTGGCTTCTCGGACGTGCTCTCGGCCTTTTTGGCGCTCGATTCCTATGTTGAGCTGACGGGCGCCGGCCGCGTGCCGCTCGCCGAGTTCGTCGACATGGGTTACGTGCGCGACGTGATCGAGCACATCGTGGTCGTTAAACACGACTACCGTGCGAGCTACGAGGCCGTGCGCAAGGCTGCGACCGACTTCCCCTCGCTCAACGTCACCGCCGCCTGGTGGGACAACACCTGGCACGTCACCGTGGGTGCTCGCCCGCTGCGCGCGACCCTGCTGCAGGGCGAGGCGTGCGGTCTGGTGAACGAGCAGCCTTCCGAGGACGAGCTGCGCGCCTTGGCCGCATCCGTGCGTGCCCTGAGCTACGGCACCAACATGTGGGGCTCGGCCGACTACCGCCGCCGCATCTCGGCTCCGCTAGCGATTCAGGCCGTGCGCCGCGCCGCCGGCATCGAGCTTTCGGCCGCGCTTGCCCGCGAGTTCGAGGGCGTGCAGATTCCTAAGTTTGCCACGGACGAGTATTCCTGCCGCCGCGTGCCCGGCGTCGATTCTAGCGAGGTGCGCTAATGGCTGCCAAACTCATCGATCTTTCCTTTACGCTCAACGGCCGTAAGGTCAAGGTTCAGATTGCCCCCGACACCATGCTCTTTGCGCTGCTGCGTGAGCAGGGCTGCGCGTCGGTGCGCTGCGCCTGCGAGACCACCAACTGTGGCCTGTGCACGGTGTGGCTCGACGGCGACCCGGTGCTGAGCTGCTCGGTTCCCGCCGCGCGTGTCGAGGGCCACACCATCACCACGCTCGAGGGCCTCAAGGCCGAGTCCGAGGCGCTCGCCCGTGCGATGGCTGCCGAAGGCGCTGAGCAGTGCGGTTTTTGCGCCCCCGGCCTCATCATGAACGTGCTGGCGCTTGCCCGCGCCGCCAAGGAGGACCCGAGCCTCGTTGCCACGCGCGAGGAGCTCTCGCGCCAGCTCGCCGGCAATCTCTGCCGCTGCAGCGGCTACGAGAGCCAGCTGCGCGCTATCGTGCGCTTCCTCAACGAGTCCGGCGTGCAGGTTGGCTTTGAGATGCCCGAGCTGCCGGTCAACGACACCAGCTGTGACGGTGTCTCCTACAAGCAGATCACCCACAAGCAGCCCAAGAAGGATTCGAAGGCCTTGCTCGAGGGCCGTCCTGTCTACACGGGCGACATGGTGCCCGCCGGCGCGCTCATCGTTAAGCTCAAGCGCAGCCCGTATGCCCGCGCCAAGATCCGCTCCATCGACACGTCGCGCGCCCTGAAGGTGCCTGGCGTGGTGGGCGTCTACACCTACGAGGACGTGCCCAAGCGCCGCTTTACCATCGCTGGCCAGAGCTATCCGCAGCCGAGTCCCTACGACCGCCTGATCCTTGAGAACCTCGTACGCTACCAAAACGAGGAGGTGGCGATCGTCGCCGCCGAGACTGAGGAGGCTGCCGACAAGGCGCTCAAACTCATTAAGGTCGACTATGAGGTGCTTGAGCCGCTGCTCGACTTTACCAAGGCGCTCGATAACGACATCGTGGTCCACCCCGAGGGCGACGTGACCTTTATGTTCCCGCAGGGCGGCGACGTCCCGCGCAACTTGGTATGCAGCGGCACGAGCGACTTTGGCGACTTGGACGAGGCCTTCGCCCAGAGCGACATCGTCTTTACCCGCACCTACACCAGCCAGGCCACGCAGACCGCGCCCATGGAAACCTTCCGCGCCTTCGCGACGACCGACGCGTTCGGGCGCATCTCGGTGACCACCTCTACGCAGGTGCCCTTCCACGTGCGCCGCATGGTCGCGCAGTCGCTCGATATCCCGCAGTCGCAGGTGCAGGTCATTAAGCCGCGCATCGGCGGCGGCTTTGGCTCCAAGCAGACGGGCTGCTGCGAGATCTTTGTTGCGTTTGTGACCCAGCAGACCGGTCGTCCGAGTTACTGCTGCTACACCCGTGAGGAGACCATCACTGCGGGCAACTCGCGCCACCAGATGCAGATGACCGTTAAGCTGGGCGCCATGAACGACGGTACCATCACGGCCATCGATCTGCACACGCTGTCCAACGCCGGCGCGTATGGCGAGCATGCTACCACGACGATCGGTCTTTCGGGCCACAAGAGCTTGCCCATCTACAACCACGTGAAGGCGAGCCGCTTTAGCTGGGACGCCGTCTACACCAATACCAACCGCGGCGGCGCGTATCGCGGCTACGGTGCCACCCAGGGCCAGTTTGCCGTGGAGAGCGCCGTCAACGAGCTCGCCGATATGCTGCACATGGACCCCGCCGACCTGCGCCTTAAGAACATCGTGCGCGAGGGCGAGATCATGCCGCAGTACTACAACGAGAAGCTCAACGCCTGCGCGCTCGACCGCTGCCTGCTGCGCGCGATGGACATGATCGGTTGGCGCGACAAGCCGCTAGCCATCGACCTGGGCGATCGCGTGCGTGCTCTGGGCTGCGCGCTCACCATGCAGGGCTCGGGCATTTCCAACGTGGATATCGCCGGCATCGACATGCGCCTGGAAGAGGACGGCTTCATTACCATCGGCACCGGCGCCACCGATAACGGCATGGGCGTCGACACGATCCTGGCGCAGATTGCCGCCGAGGAGCTGGGCGTTGAGAGCTCGCTGATCGTGGTGCGCGGCGTGGACACCGACGTTTCGCCGTTCGATGCCGGCTCGTACGCGAGCTCGGGCACGTACGTGACGGGCCTTGCCGCCAAGAACGCCGCAACCGAGCTGCGTGAGAAGATTTGCGCCAAGGCTGCCCAGATGTGGGACGTGGACGCCGCCGACGTGGTCTTCGATGGCCAGTACGTGCGCCTGTCCGACGAGCGTGCCGCGCGCGAGCAGAACCGCTATCTCACGCTGCGCGACTTTGCCAACCTGTGCGTCAAGAACATCGCGGGCGGCGACGCGCTCACCTCGCATGCCTCTGCCTGCCTGCCCGTTTCGCCTCCGCCTTTTATGGCCGGCATTGCCGAGGTCGAGGTCGACAAGGCTACCGGCAAGGTGACTGTGGTGGACTATGCGGCGGCTGTGGACTGCGGCACTGTGATCAATGAGGCGCTCGCGCGCGTCCAGGCCGAGGGCGGCATTGCCCAGGGTATCGGTCACGCGCTCTACGAGATCGTCGAGCACGACGACCGCGGCCGCCTGCGCACCGGTAACTTTATGAGCTACAAGCTGCCCACGCGCCTGGATATCGGCAGTATTCGCGTGGCCTTTGAGCCGAGCTACGAGCCGACGGGCCCGTTTGGCGCCAAGTCGATCGGCGAGGTCGTCATCAACACGCCGCTCGCCGCCGTCGCCTCGGCCGTCGCACACGCCACCGGCCACCAGGTTCGTTCGCTGCCGATCACGCCCGAGAAGGCCCTGCTGGGGGAGTAGACGAGGCGACGCATCCGCCGCTCTTTGCCTAGCCCGGGGAAACTGCAGCCCACTTTTCGACCGAATTGTGGGCTGCAGTTTCCGTTTGAGGCCCTCGGCGGAAAGTGCATCCCGGAATAGGGGCTCAAAACGGGTTGCAGTTTCCGGTTGATGGCTATAGCGGAAGCCGCATCCCATTCCGAGGCCCCAAGCTGGGACACGCTTTCCGGCGCATGGCCAGCACCGCCAGACTGCCGAGTCGCACCGAAGTTGCGGTGGAATAGTTCCTGTTTTGGAGGACTGGAGCCCCAAACAGGAACTATTTCACCGCAACTTATGAGATGGGATGCCTTGCGCTCGTGGTGAGGTCGTGAGCTAAAAACGTGTGCGTGCGCTTGCCGTTCGTATCTGCTATCATTCCTAGTCTGTGCGCTCATGCGGGCGTGGCGGAATTGGTAGACGCGCCAGATTTAGGTTCTGGTGGGATTCCCGTGAAGGTTCGAGTCCTTTCGCCCGCACCAACGCATCTGCGTCGGCCCTGGCCGTCGCGACACTTTGTTGCATAAAGGTACCAGCACCTCAGATAAGCTGGGCAGTATGAGGAGGAACGTGTTGAACATCACCGCTTCTGACGTCAAGGACGCCAAGCTCACCGCTACGGTCACCATCCCGGCCGCCGACGTCGACGCCGCGATCAAGAAGGCCTACAAGGACACCGCCAAGAAGTACCGCTTCCCGGGCTTCCGCGCCGGTAAGGCCCCCCGTCCGGTCATCGACTCCGCTCTTGGCGCCGAGGCTACCCTCGCTCAGGCCACCAACGACCTGATCGCCGCCAACGAGCCCGCCGTCCTCAACGAGCTGGACATCGTCCCCACCAAGAGCGGTGACTACAAGGAGCTCGACCTCGCCAAGGATCACGAGGACTACACCTACACCGTCGAGTTCTCCCTGCGTCCCGCCGCTGAGCTCTCCTCCTTCGACGCCGTCGAGATCGAGATGCCCCCTGCGGAGGTCACCGAGTCCGAGATCAACAACCAGGTCGAGATGCTCCTCAACTACCGTGCCACCTTCGAGGACGTCGAGGGTCGCGCCGTCGAGGCCGAGGACTACGTCACCGTCGACCTCAAGGCCGTCGAGAACGCCGACAACTTTGCCGCCGAGGGCCGTATGCTCATCGCCGGTAGCGACAGCAACCCCAAGGAGTTCAATGAGGCCCTGATCGGCGCTAACGTTGACGACGTCAAGACCGTCACCTGGACCGACGAGGTCGAGGAGGGCGAGGAGGCCGAGACCCACACCGTCGAGGTCACCGTCAAGGGCATCAAGGTCCGCAACACCCCCGAGCTCACCGACGAGCTCGTCAAGTCCGACTTTGGCTTCGACAGCATCGACGCTATGCGCGACGCCATCAAGATCGAGATCGAGCAGGACAAGGCTTCTCGCCTTCCGGCCGAGAAGGAGAACCGTTGCGTCTCCGCTCTCGCCGAGCGTCTGCAGCTCGACGAGATGGACGCCGACTACGAGCAGTCCGTCTTTGAGGAGCTTGGCCAGAACTTCCTGTCCAACCTCGCTGCCCGCGGCATGACCCTGGACACCTGGCTGCCCGCTTCCGGCCTGACCATGGAGCAGTTCATCGGCGACCTGCACAAGCAGGCCAACGACGTTGCCCGTGAGTCCCTGGCTCTGGACGCCCTCGCCCGTGAGCTCAAGATCGAGGTCACCGAGGACGACATCAACGCCGAGTTCGAGAAGGCCGGCGTCAAGGACGTCGAGGCTTCCAAGGCCGAGTTCATCGCCGATGGCCGCATGCCTGCCGTCCGCGAGTCCATCCGTCGCTCCAAGGCCGTCGACCACCTGGTCGAGAACGCCAAGGTGACCGAGGTCGACGAGACCGCCAAGGACGCCGAGTAATTCTCGCCACCTTGCCCGCGAGCGCATGCGTGCGCCCGTGATGGGGTAAAGTTATAAACCGGTTATCCGGTCGCTTCGTACGGTGCCAGCCAATGCATAGCATGCGGGCACCGTACGTTTGTCTAGAACCATTATTGGTCCGCAAGAGAGAAATGGAGATGCGTATGATCGCTAAGTTCGATTCCGCCCTCGTGCCATACGTTATCGAGCAGACGCCGCGCGGCGAGCGCAGCTACGATATCTATTCGCGCCTGCTCAACGACCGCATCATCTTCTTGGGCGAGGAGATCAACTCCGTCAGTGCCAACCTGGTCGTTGCCCAGCTGCTGCATCTTGAGAGCCAGGATGCCGAGAAGGATATCTCGCTCTACATCAATTCGCCCGGCGGCGAGGTTTACTCCGGCCTGGCGATTCTTGACACCATGAACTTTATCAAGCCGCAGGTCTCCACCATCTGCGTCGGTATGGCTGCGTCCATGGCCGCCGTGCTGCTTTCGGCCGGTGCTAAGGGCAAACGCTTCTGCCTGCCGCACTCCAAGGTCATGATTCACCAGCCCAGCGGCGGTGCCCAGGGCCAGCAGACCGAGATCGAGATCGTGGCCGAGGAGATCAAGAAGACTCGCCGCGAGCTCAATCAGATCCTGTCCGATGCCTCGGGCCAGCCCATTGAGAAGGTCCAGGCCGACACCGAGCGCGACAACTACCTGACCGCTGCCGAGGCCCTCGACTACGGCCTGATTGACCGTATTGTCACCTCGCGCGATCTCGCCGCGAAGGACGCCTAGGATGGCAGGTAACATGCAGGACAACTTTGACGAGAACGGCAACCCCATCCGCTGTTCCTTTTGCGGAAAAGAGCAGGGGCAGGTTCGCCGCCTTGTAAAGGGTCCGACCAACATCTTTATCTGCGACGAGTGCGTTGCCGCCTGCTCCGAGATTTTGGAGGAGTCGCTGGCTTCGGACTTTATGGACGCCGCCCGCAACGGCAAGCTGCCGGGCTTCCTCAACGACCACGGTCAGGCTGCATCCCAGCCCGCCGTGGACCCCGAGACCGAGGGCTTTGAGCTCGAGGACGACCGTCAGGTCATCACGCACGTGCCGACGCCGCACGAGATCTATGACGAGCTTTCGGCCTATGTAATGGGCCAGGAGGACGCCAAGCGCGCCATGTCGGTTGCCGTGTACAACCACTATCGCCGCGTGATCGAGGGCGGCGCTGCGGTGTCTGCCTTTGATGACGACATGGGCTCGCAGTTCGATGACGATATGGACGAGGTAGAGCTCGCCAAGTCCAACATCCTGCTGCTCGGTCCCACCGGTACCGGCAAGACCCTGTTGGCCCAGACGCTCGCGCGCATCCTCGAGGTGCCGTTTGCCATCGCCGATGCCACCGCGCTCACCGAGGCCGGCTATGTGGGCGAGGACGTGGAGAACATCCTGTTCAAGCTCATCAATGCTGCCGATGGCGACATTGAGCGCGCGCAGGTGGGCATTATCTACGTGGACGAGATCGACAAGATCGCCCGCAAGGCCGAGAACCTCTCCATTACCCGCGATGTTTCGGGCGAGGGCGTTCAGCAGGCGCTGCTTAAGATTCTTGAGGGCACGGTGGCCAGCGTTCCGCCCACCGGGGGCCGCAAGCATCCCCAGCAGGAGCTGCTGCAGATCGACACGACCAACATCCTGTTCATTTGCGGCGGTGCCTTTGTGGGTCTGGACAAGATCATCGCCGATCGCGTGGGCAACAAGGGCGTGGGCTTTAACTCCGAGATCGCCGGCCCCACTTCGGTCGACGAGAACGACCTGCTGCGTCAGGTGCTTCCGCAGGACCTCAACGCCTTTGGCATGATCCCCGAGTTTGTGGGACGTACGCCCGTCGTCACCCAGACGCAGGCGCTTGACGAGGACGACCTGGTGTCGATCCTGACCGAGCCCAAGAACGCCGTGGTGCGTCAATACCGTAAGATGTTCCAGCTCGAGGACGTTGAGCTTGAGTTTGAGGACGCCGCCCTGCACGAGATCGCCCGCATGGCGCTCGCCCGCAAGACCGGCGCCCGCGGCCTGCGCTCCATCTGCGAGGACGTTCTGCAGCAGACGATGTTCGACCTGCCCAGCGAGGAAGGCGTTTCCAAGGTCGTTGTGACCGAAGCCTCCGTAAAGGGCGAAGAGCAGCCCCAGCGCATCTACGGCTAAACCAGCCAAAAACGTGCTTGCAAATAGCCTCTGACCATCCGTGGTCGGAGGCTATTTTATATATACGCAATAACCCCAACTACCTGTGTTATTCTGTGTGTTTGTTTAAGCCTCAGCGAAGTCATATCAGACTGAAGTAATCGATACCTAAGGGGAGGAATGCAGGCCCTGGTGGGCCTACATTCCTCCCCGGCGGGACAGGGAGAGATATATGGAAGAGATGCCCAAGAACTACGATCCGTCGACCAGCGAGCCGGCGATCCTGCAGAAGTGGCTCGACGGCGGCTTCTATAAGCGCCGCGAGGGCGTGGGCGACTGCACCGTCACCATTCCGCCTCCCAACGTGACCGGCAAGCTCCACATGGGCCACGCCACCGACGACTCCATCCAGGACGCCATCATCCGCATGGCCCGCATGCGCGGCAAGTCCACGCGCTGGGTGCTGGGCACCGATCACGCCGGTATCGCTACGCAGACCAAGGTCGACAAGAAACTCAAGAGCGAGGGCATTAGCCGCCTGGAGATCGGTCGCGACAAGTTTGTCGACGCTTGCTGGGATTGGACCCACGAGTACGGCGGCATCATCGTCGAGCAGATCAAGCGTATGGGCTGCTCCGTTGACTTCGATAACGAGCGCTTTACCATGGACGAGGACTACGCGCAGGCCGTGCGCAAGGTCTTCTGCGACTGGTACCACGACGGTCTGATCTACCGCGGCAAGCGCATCGTCAACTGGTGCCCCAACTGCACCACCGCCATCTCGGACGACGAGGCCGAGTACAAGGACGAGAAGGGCCATCTGTGGCACCTGCGCTACCCGCTGACCGAGCCGGTCAACGGCCAGGACTACATCGTCGTCGCCACCACGCGCCCCGAGACCATGCTCGGCGACACGGGCGTCGCCGTTTCCCCGAAGGATCCCGAGAAGGCCGCCTTCGTGGGTAAGACCGTCAAGCTCCCCATCGTCGATCGCGAGATTCCCATCTTTGAGGATTGGCATGTCGACGCCAACTTCGGTTCCGGCTTCGTTAAGGTTACTCCGGCCCACGACCCCAACGATTACGCCATGGGTCAGGCCCACGACCTTCCGCAGATCAATATCTTCGACGAGCACGCGGTGGTCGTCGAGGGCTATGGCGAGTTCACCGGCATGACCCGCGAGGAGTGCCGCGAGGCGGTCATCAAGTGGTTCGACGAGCACGGCCTACTCGATCACGTCGAGGAGCACGACCACTCCGTCATGCACTGCTACCGTTGCGACGCCGCGCTTGAGCCGTGGCTGTCCGAGCAGTGGTTCGTGGCCGTCGACAAGCTCAAGGGGCCGGCGCTCGACGCCGTCAACTCCGGTAAGGTCACCTTCCACCCCGCGCGCTGGACGCAGACCTACACCACTTGGATGGAGAATCTCAAGGACTGGTGTATTAGCCGCCAGCTGTGGTGGGGCCACCGCATTCCCGTGTTCTACTGCGAGGACTGCGGCTGGGAGGACGCCCTTACCGAGGACACCGATGTGTGCCCCAAGTGCGGCGGTCATCACGTGCATCAGGACGAGAACGTGCTGGACACCTGGTTCAGCTCGCAGCTGTGGACCTTCGCCACGCAGGGCTGGCCGCAAAAGCCGGAGCTGCTCGAGGGCCATCATCCCACGACGGCGCTCGTCACCGCGCGCGACATCATCGCGCTGTGGGTCGCCCGCATGGTCATGAGCTCGCTGTACTTCCTGGACGAGGTGCCGTTTAAGGACGTCGTCATCTACCCGACGATCCTTGCCAAGGACGGCAGCCGCATGTCCAAGTCCAAGGGCAACGGCGTTGACCCCATGGACCTCATCGGTATGTACGGCGCCGACGCCATGCGCTACAACCTTCTTACGCTGTGCACCAACAACCAGGATGTTAAGTTCGACGCGAACATCGACAAGAAGACCAAGAAGCTCATCGACAGCCCGCGTACCGACCAGGCCAAGAGCTTTGTGACTAAGATCTGGAACGCCAGCCGCTTCCTGCTCATGAACATGGAGGGCTACACGCCCGGCGAGCCCGTCGTGGAGACGCCGGCCGACGCCTGGATGTTCAGCCGCCTGGCCAAGGCCGTTAAGATGGTCACCGAGGGTATTGAGAACTACACCTTTGGCGATATGGCCCGCGGCGTGCAGCAGTTCTTCTGGAACGAGGTCTGCGACTGGTACGTCGAGGTCACCAAGGCCCGCTTGAAGGGCGAGGGCCGTCTGCAGGCTCAGCGCAACCTGATCTTTGTGCTGGATACCTCCATTCGCCTGATGCACCCGCTCATGCCGTTTGTCACCGAGGAGATTTGGGACAACATGCCGGCCAGCGTGCTCGACCTGGATGCCGAGGGCAACGTCGACCGCGCCGAGGCGCTCATGATTGCCAAGTGGCCCGAGCCCGCCGATTACGCCAAGTATGTCGACGAGGACGCCGAGCGCGCGTTTGAGCTGTGCCGCGCCGTCGTTTCCGCCGCCCGCGCCACGCGTTCGCGTTATCGCTTGAGCCCCAAGGCCGAGCTCGACGTGGTCGTGCGCGCCGGTGTCGAGGACATCGAGAAGCTCGAGAGCCTGCGTTCGACCATTGAGCCGCTGGCCAACACCGCTTCGCTGGTCATGGGTACCGACGTTGAGAAGCCGGCCGCGAGCATCGCCGTGGTCGACAGCGGCGTCGAGGTCTTTGTGGTGCTCGAGGGCAAGGTCGATCTTTCGGCCGAGAAGGCGCGTCTTGAGAAGGAGATCGCCGCGGCGCAGAAGGAGCTCGCCGGCTGCGAGAAGACGCTCGCCAACGAGGGCTTTGTGGCCAAGGCCGCGCCTGCGGTGGTCCAGAAGAAGAGGGACCGTGCAGCTGAGCTCAAGGAGATCCTGGCGGCGCTGACTGCTCAGGTTGCTGACTTCTCGTAAATTGCGCTGAGGGGCGCGTCCCGACGCTTTGCTCGCTACTGCGGACAGTCCTGCGCAAGACGGACAGCACATTAAGTGCTGTCCTTTGCGTGCGGAACTTGTATCGAGCAAAGCGTCGGGCCGCTCCTTGTTCGTTTACGTGGTTGTTTGCAACTGGCGTGTTAGGGCCACTTGGTTGTGGCCTTGATTCTGCTGCAAAGCGGTGTTTGGCTGACATTTTGAATGGGAGGGGCTCGTTGTTGATTCGGGCCTCTTTTTATGTTGAGGGGACTTTGGGTTATGGCTAAGCGTTCTGGGTCGTATTCTGTGCCGTTCTCGTTTGAGTTGCTTTCGTTTGATGAGGCTGTGGGGCTTGCTGCTGATACGGGGCGGATTTCTGGGGATGCTGGTCCTCTGCTTGAGACGGTTGTCGATATGCTCGATGAGCTGGGGCGTCCGGACGAGTATTTCGATTGCATCCAGGTTGCCGGTACCAATGGCAAGACTTCGACTACGCGTTTTTCGGCTGCCATTCTTCGTGGTGAGGGGCTCAAAACCGCGCTGTATACGTCGCCACAGCTGGTGCGCTATCCCGAGCGCATGGAGGTTGATGGGTGCGTCGTGAGCGACGAGGCCTTTGCCCATGGCGTTTCGGCAGCTGTCGAGGCGGGGCATCGCGTGAATGCGCGCCGTGTGGCGGCAGGGGAGCGCGCCTATACCATCACACCGTTTGACCTGCTGACGGCTGCTGCACTTGTAGTGTTTGCCGAGGCTTGCGTGGACGTAGCCGTGCTTGAGGTTGGCATGGGCGGGCGTTGGGACGCCACGAGTGCGACCGATCCCGTCGCCGTTGCCATTACGGGCATTGGGCTCGATCATACACGTATTTTGGGCAACACGCTCGAGGCCATTGCGGGGGAGAAGGCTGCGGTTATTAAGCCTGGGCGCTTTGTTGTTTTGGGCGAGGGTACGCATGAGGCGAGCGTTCAGCGCGTGATGGATGCCCGTTGCCGTGAGTGCGGTGTGGTGCCGCTCGTGGTGAACCATGCCACAACCAAGGTTCCGGCACACGTGGGCGACACGGTTGAGTTTAGCTGCACCACGCCGCGTGCGATCTATACGTCAAGCATGGTTAAGCCGGCCTACCAGCCGCAGAATGCTGCGTGCGCGATTATGCTGTGCGAGGGGTATTTGGGCCGCGAGCTCGACCACGATGCGCTGGATGCATCGCTTATGGGCTGCCCCACGCCGGGTCGTTTTGATGTGCTGGGGACCGATCCGCTCAAGCTGATCGACGCCTGCCATAACCCTCAGAGCTGCGAGAACTTTGTGAGCGCGCTGGACGAGATAGATCCGTGCGTCGAGAATCGCCCCACGCTGCTGTGCGCCGCACTGGCCGACAAGGATGTGGCCGGTATTGTCGATGTTCTGATTCCGGCCTTCCCGCGTGTGGTCGTAACCCAGACCGATTCCGATCGCGCCCTGCCGGCAGAGGAACTTGCTGCCCTGGTGGACGCCAACAAGCTTGCCGGTGTGTACCCTAGCGTGCCCGAGGCTCTCGCGGCTTTTGACGCCGTGGGCGAGTCCTTCGTTGCCGCCGGCACCATCACCCTAGCCGGCGAAGTAGCCGGCCTGCTGCGCTAGCCCATCCCCTCATCAGTTGCGGTGAAATAGTTCCTGTTTTTGGGTTCTAGCAGCCCATCCAGGAACTATTCCACCGCAACTTAGTTTGGGGGCTTGGGGACCAGGCTAGTCTAGGCGGAATGGGTCGTGAGGGTAGGCGTTGAGAATCTCGACGCCCTTCTCGGTCACCAGGGCCAAGTCCTCGATGCGGACGCCGGTGCGGCCGGGGAGGTAGATGCCCGGCTCGATGGAGAACGTCATGCCCGGCTCTACGACCTGCTCGTTGACGAGTGAAACGTCGCCCGGCTCGTGGTCCTGCAGGCCGATCGAGTGACCCAGGCGATGCGTAAAGTACCGCCCATAGCCCGCGTCTTCAATCACGTCGCGTGCGGCGCGGTCCAGGTCACACATGCGCACGCCCGGTGCGATGAGTGTTTCGGCGGCCTCGTTGGCACGGCGCACGATGTCGTAGATGCGCGCCGTCTCCTCGTCCGGCTCGCCCCAAAAGAACGTGCGCGTCATGTCCGAACAGTAGTTGCAGCGGCGTCCGCCAATGTCGAACAGCACCACGTCGCCACGCTTGAGCACGGTGTCGTCGGGTTCGTGGTGCGGGTCGCCGGCGTTGGCACCAAAGCTCACGATGGGCGAAAAACTAAAGCCCTCGCAGCCGTGCTTGCGATACAAGCCGAGCATCTGGTCGGCAATCTCGCGTTCCGTCACGCCTTCGTGGACGAGCTTGATGGCATCGGCCATCACGGCGTCGTTAGCGGTCGAGGACGCGCGCATGAGCTCCTGCTCGGTGGCATCCTTGTGGGTGCGCGCTGCGGTGACGGCAAAGTCACCCAGGAAAAACTCGCTCGTAGCATGGCGCTCCATGAGCGGCATCAAAAAGCCGGAGCGCATGACGGTGTCGATGCCGAGCGGTTTGGTCGGATCGATTTCGCGAGCGATGGCATCGGCCACGACGTCGGTATCGGTGTGGTAGGCAACGCGGGCATTGTCATACTCGGGCAGCTGATGCAGAGCGTTGACCAAGATCACTGGCTCGTTACCGCGTGCGAGCAGCACGCCGCAAAAACGCTCGAACATATCGGCATAAAAGCCGGTCAGGTAATAAATCGACCACGGGTCGTTTACGAGCAGCTGTGCGCCGGGGTGCTGAGCCTCGAGCGCATCGAGCACGCGCGCCACGCGCTGGTCATCGACATGTGCCATGAAACATCCTTTCGCTAGGTTGCCACCATGGTATCCCATGCCCGGCAGCTAGGGACGTTCCTTTTATGCCGGCACTTTGGGACACTCCATGGCGAGCCTGGCAAGCGCGCAGGAAAAAGTAGTCATAAGAGGCCCGTCCCAAATGGGCTGGCTTCAAAAGTATGGCGGATTACGGGGCTGGACCTGTATTACTTGACCATGGGAAAAATCACGAAATTAAAACCGCAGGTAGACGGCTTATCAAAAATCGAAAATTGCCGG
The DNA here is from genome assembly GCA_902490565.1 of uncultured Collinsella sp. Lineage (GTDB taxonomy): Bacteria > Actinomycetota > Coriobacteriia > Coriobacteriales > Coriobacteriaceae > Collinsella. The sequence continues at coordinate 118,348 of CABUEK010000003.1, forward strand.
TATGGATGGGGGTCTCCGAATCAGTCCCGTAATCCGGCATAGTTTTGAATTGGAACTAAAGTAGGCACAAGCTAAATACCGATTCCAAGGATAGTTGCGGTGGAATAGTTCCTGGATGCCGGGGTTGGGCGGAAATCAGGAACTATTTCACCGCAATTGAGGTGGGACTGGGTGGATGTCGGGGTAGCTAAAAGAGCCCCGTCCTAAATTAGCTGCTTAGGTTGGGTCGATGTCCATGCTGGCGGCGAGGTCGATGTTGGTGCCGAGGAGGTCTTCCAGAACGACGTCGCCCATGCGGATGGGGGCGTCGACGACCACGCCGCGGATGAGGTCCATGGCTTGAGCGTGGAGCGTCAGCGGGATGGCTTCGGCCGTGCGCACGGGCAGCAGCGCCTCATCGCCGCCGGATACAGCCACGGTGGTGGTGAGCACGCGCATGGGGCAGGTGAGTTCTTGGTGCGCGAACTTGTCGCCGCGCGGGCAGCTGTTGCCGGTTACGAAGCGCACCGCTGCCACGGCACCGTTGGCATCGCGCTCCACCTCTACGGTCAGGAGGCACTCGGATGGGCATGTGGTGCAGTTGAACTGCAGCGTCTCGGTCACATTCGCGCTCATGGCCTTACGCCTCCTCAACGGGATCGACGGACAGGATAATCTCGCTAGCACTTAGGTCGAGTGCGCGCTGAATCACTTTTGCCGGCAGCGGGAAGCTTTCCATGACGCTCGGCTTAAATGCACGGACCTTGCCTGCGAACAGTTCCTCGCCGCCAGCGAGAATGCGCACGCGGGCGGCGTCGACCGGTTGGCGCACGCGGAAGTTGAGCTTGGTGAGCGTCACAGCCGTTATGCGTCCCGGCAGCGCGTATCCCGCGATACCGGCGGGGGAGACCGTGAGCTCGCAGGCCGTGTCCGCAGCGCTCGCCCCGGCGTCGCCGCCCAACGCCCACGCCGCCGCAGCCGCACCGGCGCGCTCGGACTCGGTCGTCACGTTGTCGGCCAGGTCGTGCACGTGCAGCACGTTGCCACAGGCAAAGATGCCCGGCACGCCCGTCTGCAGACTCTGGTCAACTACGGCGCCGCGCGTGCGCGGGTCAAGCTCCACGCCTGCGGCAACCGAAAGCTCGTTTTCGGGAATCAAGCCCACCGAAAGCAGCAGCGTGTTACACGGAACGATGCGCTCCGTCCCGGCAATGGGCGCCAGGCGTTCGTCGACCTGGCTTACCTCGACGGCTTCCACGCGGTCGTGCCCGATCACGCGTGTGACGGTGGTGGACAGGTGCAGCGGAATTCCAAAGTCGTCCAGGCAGTTCTTGACGTTGCGGCGCAGACCGTTGGCGTACGGCATGAGCTCGTACACGCCCTCGACGGAAATCCCCTCGAGCGTGCAGCGGCGTGCCATGATCAGCCCGATATCGCCCGAACCCAAAATGACGGCGCGCGAGCCGGGCTTGAGGTTTTCGATATTGATGTATCGCTGCGCCAAGCCGGCCGTAAACACGCCGGCGGGACGGCTACCGGGAATCTTGATCTCGCTGCGGGTGCGCTCGCGGCATCCCATGGCAAGGACGACCGCACGCCCGGTGAGCTGCAGCATACCGGCACGGCTCATGAGCGTGACGGTATGGACTGCGGCATCTCCCGCACCCTCGTTCACGCTCGACGCGCCCGCGCCCTCGCCCGAATCGATTCCAAGTACCATGCTGTCCAAGAACAGCACGATGTCGGTCGCGCGCACCTGGTCGATAAAGCGCTGCGCGTACTCGGGGCCGGTGAGTTCCTGCTTAAAGTGCGACAGGCCAAAACCTGGGTGAATGCACTGGCGGAGGATTCCGCCCAGATGCTGTTCGCGTTCAACGATGGCCACTTGCGCGCCGGCCTTTTGCGCGGCAAGCGCGGCCGCCATACCGGCGGGGCCGCCTCCGATAACGACCACGTCGAAGGCCTGCGTCTGCACCGCCTCCGTAGCTCCTGCCTCTGCGCGTTCGTCGCGCATATCAAGCGTCGCCATCCTAGCGCACCCCCTTCAGCGGTCCCTCAACCAGCCAAGATCCGGCATCCTCTAACAGCACCTCGCTGGGGTCGCAGCCCAGCTCGCGCGCCAGGATCGCAACCACGCGGCTCTGGCAAAAGCCACTCTGGCACCGACCCATGCCGGCGCGGCAGCGGCGCTTGACGCCCTCGACCGAAACTGCGCTCGGGCGGCGCCGAATCGCGGCCACAATCTCGGCCTCGGGCACCGTCTCGCAGCGGCAGACGATCTGCCCCCACGCGGGATTGGACTCAATGAGCTCTTCCTTGCGTGCGAGCGGCGCGCGGTCAAAGTCATCCGGCGCGTGGCGGATCGGGTTCCAATCGGCACGTTCACGCAGGGCCACGCCGGCGTCGCGCAGCACCTGCTCCATGCGCTCGGCAATGGCCGGCGCGCTCGCCACGCCCGGCGACTGAATGCCCGCCGCCTGGAACAGCCCCGGCACCACGGCCGACTGTCCAATAAAGAAGTCGTTCGTACCCTGAATGACCGGACGCCCGCCGGCAAATGCGCGCACCACGCGGCGCGTATCCAGGTCGGGCACCAGCTTGCGCGCACCGTCCAGCAGCGCGTTGACGTCGTCCGCATAGGTCTGCGTGTCGCCTGGCTCGCGCACGGCGGCGGTCGCGGTAATCACGGTGTTGCCATGCACGGTACCCGTGACGATGACGCCCTTCGATATCGGCGTCGGCACCGGGTAGAGCGGCATCAGCGCGCGCGGTTCCTTGTCCAGAACCACAATGTTTCCCTGGCGCCAGACCATCTGGAACTCCTCGGCGCCGGCCATATGCGAGATGTCCGCGGCACCGTTGCCTGCGGCGTTGATCAGATAGCGACAGCGCACGTCGCCGGCGGGCGTTGCCAGCGTAAAGCGCGCGGCTTTGTCATCCGAGCCGGCAACATCAATGGCCTCCACTGGCGCAGACCGCATAAACGTCACGCCGTTGGCGACTGCGTTCTCCAGCGCGACGATGGCCACTTCAAACGGGTCGACGTTACCGGTCGAAGGGCACCACAACGCGCACGTCGCCTTAGCACTCGCGCGCGGCTCCAGCGCGTGGATGCGCTCGGGGCCGACAATCGACAGCTCGGGCACGCCGTTGGCAAGGCCATTCTGGCGCAGCTTCTCCAGGTGCGCGCGGTCTTCGTCGTTAAACCCCAGCACCATCGACCCGGTGCGGCGGAATAAAAAGCCGAGTTCCTGAGACCATGTGCCATATAGCTCACAACCACGGGCGTTGACCTGCGCCTTTACGGTGCCTGGCGCCGGATCGTAGCCTGCGTGCACCAGGCCGCCGTTGGCCTTTGAAGCCCCCAGCGCGATATCGTTTACTGCCTCGACCACGCAAATGGACAGGTCAAACCGCGCGAGCTGCCGCGCGATGGCGCATCCGGTGATGCCCGCGCCGACAATCGCGATATCAAACGTTTCTGTCACAGTGCCTCCCAGACGAGTTGACAGGCCGTCAATAAGACTATCCTACGGTTCGCACACCCCCAGTGCGGCGGCAATGCGGCGAACAGCCCCGCAACACCCGCCAACGGCAGACGAGGGGAGACCCGGCAACGCCGACAAGCTCGTCTGAAGACAACTACGGCAACCGTTCGTCTCGATCTGTAACAATTAGATGAGGATTTGGGTTCCAGATGTTACAGATTGAGACGTTTGCCAGGCGGCCCCTCTGTTTATCTCGATCTGTAACATCTAGACCCGGATTCCGCTCCTAACTGTTACAGATTGAGATGTTTGTGTCCGCGCCAGCCCCGTACCCAGCCGTAGTCCCATATAAACAAACCCCGTGGTAAACTTGACCGGACTGTTAATATTCCGAAAGGTACCCGTAATGTCCAAGTACATCTCCGAGCTCATGTCGCCGCAGCTTATGGGCGTCATCTATGCCTTTGTTGGCTTTATCGTCGCCCTGTATGTGCTGTCGGTCGTATATGTGTTCATCGACGCTCGCCGCCGCGGCGCCAGCGCCTACGTGGCATGGGGCATCATCGCCCTCATCCCGTTTGTGGGCCTCATCGCCTACCTGGTTCTACGTCCGCACTCCTACGCGTCCGACCGCGAGGAGCAGGAGCTGGACATGGCCCTGCGCGAGCGCCAGCTTGCCCAGTACGGCACCTGCCCGCAGTGCGGCGCGCCCATCGAGAAGGACTTCGTCGTCTGCCCGGTGTGCGATACCCAGGTTCGCAATGTCTGCCCCAGCTGTCATCGCCCGCTCGATGCGCACTGGAAGGTCTGCCCCTACTGCCGAACTCGCATCCAGTAACGCATCCATCGCCGGGCCGGCCGCAAGCCACGGGCACCGCGCATCCCGCGCAACCGCCCCGCGCCACGGGCACGCCGCAAACCACGCGCGCCCCGCAGCCTCGCCCCCACACGATGAAGCATGCGTAGAAAATCGCCCGCCGTGCCATTAAGGTGCGGCGGGCGCTTGTATACCAAGGCAACCTGCCTATAATGATGCAAGTCAAAAACGCCGAGCGCATCGCGCGCACTTGCATCAGGCATCCGAGAGGAGAAAACATACCCATGAAGGCACTCTACAATGACGGTTCGGTGGCCGAGCTCCCGCAGGACGAGGTCACGCATGTCATCCGCCACTCCGCCGCGCACATCATGGCGCAGGCCATCAAGCGCCTGTACCCCGAGGCCGACTTTGCCTACGGCCCCGCGACCGACAACGGCTTCTACTACGACGTCGACCTGCCCGAGGGCGTCAAGATCAGCGAGGACGACTTCCCCGCGATCGAGGCCGAGATGAAGAAGATCGTCAAGGAGAACCTCAAGTTTTCCGTGTACGAGAAGCCCCGCGCCGAGGCCATCGCCCTTATGGAGGAGCGCGGCGAGAAGTACAAGGTCGAGCACATCGGCGACCTGGACGACGACGCCCGCATCACCTTCTACCAGCAGGGCGACTACATCGACATGTGCGTCGGCCCCCACATCTGCTACACCAAGGCGCTGAAGGCCTTTAAGCTCACCGGCGTCTCGGGCGCCTACTGGAAGGGCGACAAGGACAACAAGATGCTCACCCGCATCAACGGTGTCGCCTTTGCCACCAAGGAAGAGCTCGACGAGCACATGCACATGCTGGAGGAGGCCAAGAAGCGCGACCACCGCAAAATCGGCCGCGAGATGGACCTCTTTATGATGCGCGACGAGGCCCCCGGCTTCCCGTTCTTCCTGCCCAACGGCATGATCCTTAAGAACACGCTGCTGGACTACTGGCGCGAGATCCACCACAAGGCCGGCTACGTGGAGATTTCCACGCCGCTCATCATGAACAAGCAGCTGTGGAAGACCTCGGGCCACTGGGACCACTACAAGGACAACATGTACTCCACCGTCATCGACGACGAAGAGTACTGCATTAAGCCCATGAACTGCCCGGGCGGCGTGCTGGTGTACGCCTCCAAGCCGCATTCCTACCGCGAGCTGCCCATCCGCGCCGGCGAGATTGGCCTGGTGCACCGCCACGAGCTGCGTGGCGCCCTGCACGGCCTGTTCCGCGTGCGCTGCTTTAACCAGGACGATGCCCACCTGTTTGTGCGTCCCGAACAGCTGACCGACGAGATCGTGGGTGTGGTCAACCTGATCGACTCCGTGTACCAGAAGTTTGGCTTTAAGTACCACGTTGAGCTTTCCACCCGCCCCGAGGACTCCATGGGTTCGGACGAGGACTGGGCGCGCGCCGAGGAGGGCCTGCGTACCGCTCTGGAGAAGCTGGGCATGGACTACGAGGTCAACGAGGGCGACGGCGCCTTCTATGGCCCCAAGATCGACTTCCACCTGGAGGACTCGCTCGGCCGTACCTGGCAGTGCGGTACCGTCCAGCTCGACTTCCAGATGCCGCTTAACTTTGATCTGGAGTACGTGGATGCCGACGGCACCAAGAAGCGCCCCATCATGCTGCACCGCGTTTGCTTTGGCTCCATTGAGCGCTTCATCGGTATTCTGATTGAGCACTTTGCGGGCAAGTTCCCCACCTGGCTGGCTCCCGTGCAGGTCAAGGCACTTCCCGTCTCTGAGAAGAGCCGCGACTACGCGCACGAGGTATGCGCCAAGCTGGAGGAGGCCGGCATTCGCGTGGTCTGCGACGATCGCGACGAGAAGATCGGCTACAAGATCCGCGAGGCCCGCAGCATCGACCGTGTGCCCTACATGCTCATCCTGGGCGAGAAGGAGGTCGAGGCCGGCAACATCTCCGTCCGCGATCGCTCCAACGAGACCGTTCAGATGAGCGTTGACGAGTTTGTTGCGAAGGTGACCGAGGAGATCAAGACCCGCGCCTAAGGCAAGCAACACAACAATTAACAAAGGCGACCGTCCACAAAGGACGGTCGCCTTTTTCATGCCGAAATAAGAAAAGCCGCTGGTTGAGCGGCTTTTTTTGTTGCACAAAAAGGTACAGGTTTTTGTAGAGGGGTATGGAGATGCACCTACTGGCAGTACATTTTGCGTAATCTGGGCAAACGCTGAATAATTGCTAATATAATGTCGTCAGTTGAAAGATACAAAAACCTGTACTTTTGCGACTGCGCCTAGCTGCGAGCGAGAAGCCTGTTCTAAACGCCCCTGCATTTGCGTGCATCGCAAAGCCAAAAGAGGGGGCGAGAACATGGAACAGACGGCACGGCGCCAAGAGCAGCTGCCGGGCGCTTTTAACGGCGTCACCACCAACAGCCAACACGGTCGCGTCCGCTGGTATCTGGTCCACACCCCCAACGGAAAAGAGCGCGAGACCTGCGAAAAGGTCCGCCGCATTATCCCGCACAACCTTATGCAGGACGCTTTTGTAATGCAAAAGGAGTTCTGGTTTAAGCGGGATGGTGCCTGGTCGCTCCAAACCAAACCTATGTACAAAGAATACTTCTTTGTCGCCACGCACGATGCCGCCGCACTCGATAGGGCTTTGGCCCAGTTGAGCTTTGGCTGCCGCATTGCCGGCAGCAGGGAGCGGGCCTATGTGCCCATGCCGGACGACGCGCAGGACTGGTACCGCAGCGTGCTCGACGACGACGGCGTTGTGCGCAACAGCGTGGCCCGTATAGAAGACGGCGTGCTGTACATAGAGCAGGGGCCCTTGGTGGGGCAAGAAGCCCGCGTAAAGAGGATCGATCGTCATAAGCGCTGGTGCCTGGTGGACGTGGGCGAAGGCGACTCCGCTTTCAGGGAGCTGCTTCCGCTGGACGTGCCCAGCAAGACGTAAGGGGACGTTGCGCCAGCAGTTAATTCAAATTTTGAGTTCATAGATGGGGGGGGGTTCCTGGGGACAGGAACGTATGTTTTATTGTGGCTGAAAAAGAAGTAACAGAGAGCTGTGTATCCGTGGGGGACGCACTGGCTATTAAAGAGATTAAACCGAGCGGTACGCTTGGCTACCGCTTTATTAAGAGGCTGTTTGACCTTGTATTCAGTCTTTTGATGAGCGTACTGCTGCTTATCCCTATCGCCATTGTGTGTGCGCTCATCAGCCTTGAATCGCCTGGCAGTCCTATGTATACGCAAGAACGAGTTGGCAAGGGCGGAAAGACCATCAAGATTTTTAAGCTCCGCAGCATGGTCTCCGACGCTGGCGAAGTACATAAGTACCTTAGCCCTGAGCAGCTACATCAGTGGGAAGTTGAGCGCAAGGTTGACGATGACCCCCGCATTACCAAGGTTGGTCGGTTCATCCGTAAGTGCTCAATTGACGAGATGCCGCAGTTTCTCAACGTGCTGAACGGCGATCTTTCCGTCATTGGGCCGCGCCCCATTACACAGGATGAGCTCGAGCAGCATTTTACTGATGAAGAAAAAGCTGAGTTGCTTTCTGTTCAGCCTGGCATTACGGGCCTGTGGCAGGCGACTGATCGTAATGCCGCTACCTTCGAGAGCGGTTTGCGTCAAAAAATTGAACTAAATTACGTGCGCAATCGCTGCTTTCGCATGGACTGGAAGTGCTTCACTGGCACCTTCAGTGCCATGTTCGGCAAGAAGAAGACGGGGCGATAGATGGATATTTCTATCATCATTCCGACTCTTAATGCTGAACATGAAATTGAGGCGCTTTTAATTGCCCTTGATCGCCAGTCAATTCAGCCGAATGAGATTTTGGTCGTCGATTCCGCATCGGAAGACAAAACTATTGAGTTGGTCCAGAAGCACAAAAGAGTTCGCTTGCTGGAGATTGATCGCCAGGATTTTAACCACGGCACCACAAGAGACATGGCGCTGAATGAATCGAGTGGCGCCTTCGTCTGTTTTCTCACCCAAGATGCTGTGCCCGTTTCCGATGACTACTTGAAGCGGCTTGTTGCCCCTATGGTTGAAGACTCGAATATCGCCCTTGTTAGTGGTAGGCAGCTTCCCAAGGCCGATGCCCGTCGTTTTGAACAACTTGTACGTTGTTTTAACTATCCTGACTCACCATCCGTGCGTTCGAAAGGCGATCTCGAAAAACTTGGCATTAAGACGTTTTTTGCATCTGACGCCTGTTCTGCCTATCGACGGACCGCATATCTCGAATGCGGTGGATTCGATCATGTTAATACCAACGAGGACATGCTCATGGCCGCCAAGTTTATCGCCTCGGGTATGAAGGTCGCTTACGAGCCGCGTGCCGAGGTCTATCACTCGCATAACTTGACGCCATCCCAACAGTTTGCCCGCAACCGTGCCGTCGGTTTCTTTCTCGAAACGCATGCGGACGATCTCATGCAAGCAAGTGAGATCGGTGAAGGGGGCCGGCTCGTCAGGTCAGTCTCCTCTCAGCTTCTTCGGGAAGGTAATTTTGGCGAGTTAGTTGCCTTCGGAGTTGACTGCTGCGCCCGTCTCCTTGGAAATCGCGCCGGTCGCAGAGCCGCAAGAATTGAAAGGTCATAGCCAATGAAAGGCATCATCCTCGCCGGCGGGTCCGGCACGCGCCTGTACCCGCTCACGC
>CABUEK010000004.1:0-117431 GCA_902490565.1 uncultured Collinsella sp.
TCTCGACTATCTCGTCCACTATCTCCCTGGCGCGCCGCCCGAGCGCGCGGCGCCTCCCCTCCGTCGGGGCCGGCCTGTCCGCGGGCTCGGCGAAGCCCTCGGCGGCCGAGGCCTCGGAGAACACGCGCTGCTGGGACCACTGCCCCTCGGTCTCCATGAGGCTCGCGCACGTCAGGCGCAGCATCGACTCCCTCGAGGGGAAGGACTGCACGACCCTGTAGCGGCGCTTGATCTCGCGGTTGGCGCGCTCCTGGACGTTGTTGGTGCGGAGCTTGGCCCAGTGCGCCCTGGGGAAGGCCGTGAACGCCAGCGCGGAGTCCTCGGCCCGCTCGAAGACCTCGCCGGCCCTGGCGGACACCGACGCCACCCAGGGCGCCGCCTCGGCCCACACGCAGCGCGCGAGGTCGGGGTCGTCCTGGTAGACCGCGGCGTGCACGAGGTCCCTGACGGCCGCCTTGGAGTCCTCGGGCCTGCCCGAGCAGGCGCTCTGGAGGTTGCGCTGCAGGTGCGTCACGCAGCGCTGCCAGGCGCAGCCCTGGAACAGGCGCGAGACGGCGGCCACGAGCCCGGCGTGGCTGTCGGAGACCACGAGGCGAACGCCGGCCAGCCCGCGCTCGCGCAGCCCGCCGAGGAATGCCGCCCAGGAGTCCTCGCTCTCGGTGTCGACCACGTCGCAGCCCAGGAAGTGCTTGCGCCCGTCGGCGCCCAGCCCGATCGCGGTCACGACGCCCTGCGAGACGACCGACGAGCCGACCCTGCAGCTCATGTAGGTGGCGTCGAGCCACAGGTAGCAGCACGGCGTGCCCGAAAGGTCGCGGCTGCGGAACTCCGCCACCTCGGCGTCGAGGTCGGAGCAGGGGCTCGAGACCTCCGAGCTCGACAGCGAGGATATGCCCAGCTTGGACGCCACGCGCTCGACCTTGCGGGTGGACACGCCGCACACGTACATCTCCTGCACGATGGCGGCCACCGAGGTGTCGACGCGCGACCATCGCGCGAGCATGCCCTCGGGGTAGTAGGTGCCGTGCCTGAGCTTGGGTATCTCGAGCTCCACGTCGCCCACGGCGGTCTTGAGCGACCTGGGGCGGTAGCCGTTGCGGCTGTTCTCCCTGCCGTCGCTGCGCTCGTTGCGGCTCGCGCCGCACATCTGCTGGGCCTCGGAGTCCATCAGCGCGTTCATCACGCCGCCCAGCACCCTGCACGCGAACTCGCGCGCGTCGCCGCACTCCTGCCAAAGCCTCGCCGCCTCGAGGGCCTCGTCGCGGCCGAGGCGCAGTACACTCTCTTCTTGGGGCATCGCCTTTCCTTCCATTCGTCACCTTCATTACTCCAACGACGAATTCTAGGCGGTGTCCCCTCCCTTTCAAGAAAGGGCGGAGGCGGGGCATTCCCCGCCTCTTACACCACATCTCTGCGCGCTACCTCAATGAGGTCTCGGGGAGCGCGTTTCGAGGCTCGAAGGGCACAAAGCGGGGGCGCAGGTTGTCCTGCGCCCCCGTTCTCGGGCGTTATTCGTTCCCTGCGGCAGAATTTACGCCGCCTCGTCGAACTGCGAGTTGTACAGGTCGGCGTAGAAGCCGCCTTGGGCGAGCAGCTCGTCGTGCGTGCCCTTCTCGACGATGTCGCCGTCGCGGATTACTAGGATCACGTCGGCGTTGCGAATCGTCGACAGGCGATGTGCGATAACAAAGCTGGTGCGGCCTTGCATCAGCGCATCCATGGCACGCTGAATAAGCTCCTCGGTACGAGTGTCAACGTTGGAGGTCGCCTCGTCCAAAATCAGCGCCGGACGGTCGGCCAAAATGGCACGGGCGATGGTCACGAGCTGGCGCTGACCCTGCGACAGGTTGGTGCCCTCCTCGTTGATCATAAAGTCGTAACCGCCGGCGAGCGTATGGATAAAGTGGTCGCAGCGCGCGGCGCGCGCGGCGGCCTCGACCTCGGCATCGCTTGCATCGGGGCGTCCGTAGCGGATGTTCTCGCGGATCGTGCCGTTAAACAGCCAGGTATCCTGCAGCACCATGGCAAACTCGCCGCGAAGTGCCGCACGGTCCCAGTCGCGCACGTCGATGCCCTCGACGCGCAGCGAGCCGCCGTCCACATCGTAGAAGCGCTGCAGCAGCTTGATGAGCGTGGTCTTGCCGGCGCCGGTGGGACCGACGATGGCGATGGTCTGGCCGGGCTGCGCCTCGCAGCTAAAGTCGTGGATGATGGTCTTGTCGGGCGTGTAGCCAAACTTGACATGGTCAAACTCCACGTGACCGGGGCGCTTCTCGGGAATCTGCGCGTCGGCCTTCTGCTCCTCCTCGGGTGCGGCCAGGAACTCAAAGACGCGCTCGGTTGCGGCGGCCATCGACTGCATCGTGTTGCTCACGTTGCCCAGCTGCTGCACCGGCTGCGTAAAGTTGCGCACGTACTGGATAAAGCTCTGGATGTCGCCGGGCGTGGCATTGCCGGTCAGCGCGAGCTGCGCACCCACGACGACGACGCCCACGTAGCCCATGTTACCCACCAAGCTCATAAGCGGCATCATCAGGCCCGACAGGAACTGCGAGCGCCAGCCGCTAATAAAGAGGCGGTCGTTTTGGCGGTCGAACTCCTCGATCGAAGCCTCGGCGCGGTCGAACACCTGAATGACGTTCTGGCCGGCAAAATCCTCCTCGATAATGCCGTTGACGGTGCCCAGGACCTGCTGCTGCTCGCGGAAGTACGGCTGCGAGAAGTGAATCATCACCATCAAGATAATCGCGGCGGCCGGCAGCGTGAGCACGGTGACGCCGGTGAGCGGCAGGCTGATCGACAGCATCATGACGAGGACGCCGATAATCTGCGTGACGGACGTAATAAGCTGCGTCACGCTCTGGTTGAGCGACTGGCCGAGCGTATCGACGTCGTTGGTGATGCGGCTGAGCACGTCGCCCTTGCTGTGACCGTTGAAGTAGCTCATCGGCACGACGGCAATCTTGGCGGCAATCTCCTTGCGCATGCGGTAGCAGATCTTTTGCGTGACACCGGTCATGAGCCAGCCCTGGATCAGGCTGCAGGCAGAGCTCGCCAGATACAGGCAGAGCAAAAAGCCGAGCGTCTTAGCGATCCAGTTAAAGTCGACATCGCCGGTACCGTTGACTTTGGCAACCAGGCCCTCAAACAGCTTGGTCGTAACCTGACCGAGCATCTTGGGTCCCACAATATTAAAGATGACCGAGCACACGGCAAAGGCGACGGCGGCAAACACGGCAATCTTGTGCTGGCCGATATAGCCGAGCAGCTGCCTCATGGTGCCTTTAAAGTCCTTGGCCTTTTCGCCGCGACGCATGCCGCCCATGCGGCCCATGGGTCCACGCTGACGGGTGGGCTTGGGAATTTGGGTCTTGGTCTCGTCTGCCATTAGCGCTCGCCTCCTTCCATAACGGCTGCAATTTCTTCTTGGGTAAGCCCCAGCTCCTCGGCGGAAAGCTGCGACTGTGCGATTTCCAGGTACGCCGGGCAGCTGCGCAGTAGCTCCTCGTGCGTACCGGTGCCCACTACGTGACCGTCGTCGAGTACGATGATCTGGTCGGCGTGCATGATGGTCGCGATGCGTTGTGCCACGACCACGAGTGCGGCGTCGGTGACGTTTTTGGCCAGCTCCTCGCGCAGACGCGCGTCGGTCTTGTAGTCAAGCGCGCTAAACGAGTCATCGAACACCACGACCTCGGGCTTTTTGGCCAGGGCGCGGGCGATGGCCAGGCGCTGGCGCTGACCGCCCGAAACATTGGAGCCACCCTGGCTGATGGGGGAGTCGTAGCCGCCCTCGCGCTCGGCGATAAAGTCCTCGGCCTGGGCGATGCGTGCCGCCCGGTACATGTCCTCGTCGCTCACCATGTCGCCGGCAAACTTAAGGTTGCTCTCGACGGTGCCCGAGAACAGGCGTCCCTGCTGCGGGATATAGCCAATGCGGCGGCGTAGCTCGGAAAGGGTCATATCGCGCACATCGATGCCGTCGAGCGAAATGCTGCCGCCCGTGACGTCGTACAGGCGCGGAATCAACTGCACAAGTGTGGACTTGCCCGAGCCCGTGGAGCCAATGATGCCGAGCATCTGACCGGCATGTGTGGTGAAGTTCACGCCGCTGATGACATCGGCGCGGGCGTCGGGATACTGGAAGCTTACGTCACGGAAGGTGAGCTCACCGCGCGGCGCGCTGGCAGCAGGCAGTTTGGGCGAGGCAGGGTCGTTGATGCTCGTGGGGCAGGTGATGACCTCTTCCACGCGCTCGGCTGCGACTTCGGCACGGGGCAGGATAACCGAAACCATGGTGAGGATCATAAACGCCATGACGATCTGCATGGTGTAGGAGATAAACGCCATCATGTTGCCGACCTGCATCACGCCGTCGGACACGCCCTGCGCGCCAAACCACACGATAAGCACGGTGATGCAGTTCATGACGAGCATCATGAGCGGCATCATAAAGCTCATGGCGCGGTTGGTGTAGAGCTGCGTGGTCATCAGGTCGAGCGAAGCCTTGTCAAAGCGCTCGAGCTCATGTTCTTCGCGGTTGAACGAGCGGATGGGCATAAGGCCGTCGAGCAGCTCGCGGGCGGTAAGGTTCACGCGGTCCACAAAGCTCTGCATCTTTTTGAACTTGGGCATGGTGAGGCCCATGAGCACGCCGACGACGGCCGAGACCGCGATGATGGCAACGGCGATGGTCCACTCCAGGCCGGTATGGTTAGCCAGGACGCGCATGACGGCGACGATGCCCATGACGGGGGCCATCAGACACATGCGGATAAACAGGGTTGCAGCCATCTGGATCTGCTGAATGTCGTTGGTGCAGCGGGTAATGAGCGAGGCCTGGCTAAACTTGCCCACCTCGGCCGGCGAGAAGTGCATAACCTTGTTGAAGGTCTCGCGGCGCAGGTCGCGGGCGATGGAGCAGGCGGTGCGCGAAGCCACGGCACCGGTCAGGATGGTGGCGACGAGCGACACCAGGCACAGCCCAAACATCGTGGTCGCCATGCGGCCCAGGTAGGCGTTCTGCACGTCGGCGGGGTCGATGCCCTGTGCCTTGTACTCGTCCTGTACATAGCTCACGGCGCGCTGGGTCACGATGGAGCCCGACATGGAGCCCATTTTGTCCGCCATTTGGTTGGCGCCCTCGACGAGCTTGATTTGGTCTACCAGACCACCCTCGACACCCAAGCGCAGGCTCTTCATGGTGATCTTACCGCCGTCGGCATCAATCTGTTTTTGCATGCTCTGCGCGGCTGCGGCCTTCTGCTGCATCTCGGCGAGTTGCTCGGGCGTCATCGCCGCCATCTGCTCGGGCGTGGGTATGGCCTGGGCGCCGCTGTTGTCTTTCTCACCGGACGTGCCCATCATGTCACCCATGGAGTTGGCGTCAATACCCTGGTTGAGCGAAAGGACGACGGTCTCGGGCAGACTCATGATATCGGCGAGCTTGCTGCCGTCGGCGCGCTCATCCTCGGTTCCCTTGTACGTGCGAATCCCGTTTTTGTCTGCCTTGCCAAACGCAGCTTCTACCGTCTTGGCGTCCTTGGCGCTCATAAAGAGTTCGAGGTCGTCGAGCGATTCGGCGCGGATGGTGTCGGGTACGGGCGACGCGATGCCGCCTTGCTGCACACCCACGTCGACGATGTCGCTCATATAGGTAGGCAGTGCCAGATCGGCGTTGCAGCTGATTACGATAAGTACGATAGCTGTGAACAGTGCCAGGACGTGCTTTTTAAAGAGCTTGAGAATCCTCACTCGGCATCTCTCCTTTCTTGATTGCGGTCGATAATTTCGTTGGCACGTCTTAGAAGGCGCACCATCTCTTGGGTATCTGTTTCGCCGAGCTGCTCGAGGAAGGCCGCGGTGCGCTCCTCGAATTCCCGTCGTTTGATTTCGAGATCCTGGAATCCCTTGTCGGTCACTATGACGTGTACGCGACGACGGTCGGTCTTTGAGTGCTCGCGCTCGACCCAGCCCTTGGCTTCGAGAGCGCGTAGGATATTGGCGATGCGGGCACTCGAGACCCAGGCGCGATCTGCGAGTTCGCTCGGCGTGAGCGAACCGCCAGCGAGCATGAGGGCGCGCATGACGGCCATCTCGCCGCCGAGAGCTTTGTCCGCAAAGCGCGAAACGCGCTGATGCATGCCGCCAAACTCGGTAAGGAGCTGACTCCCAAGCTCATGGAAATCGGTATCTTCCACCGAAAACCCCTAACACTAGAAACTATTTTCGGTGAAAGATGATACCCCTGCACGCGCGCCCTATACGGTAGATTTTGGGACATGCCTAGAAAACTACCTTTAGGCGACCTCCGTACACCGTCGGTGCCAGTAAAGTTTGGGGCAGATCGTTAGGCATGTTCCAAAGCCTACTCAGAGGCACTTTACCCTGCTAAAGCTGGCATAACAGCTAGAGCGAACGTCGTACAAAGGCAAGGAAAAATACCATACAAATCGGTGAACGGTAGTTGTTTGCACTCGCATTTCCTGCGGGTTTGTAAAAAACGCCCTTATGATATAAAAAAAGAAACATATAACAGCCCAGATGGAGAGGGTCGCTATGTTATCCTTCTCAAACGGGTGAAATCTTGGGTTTTGGGTTGTAGTTCCAAGGTGGATAAACGTTTTCCCTACACCAACGTGTGGTGAAGAACGGAAGAAGCCGGTAGTGCAAGCCGAACATTCAAGAATTCAATAAGCAGCGGTGTGAGAGAGCGCCGCATTACACGTAACTAGGAGCGTGGTTACACAATGCAGGAGGCATGGGAAGGCTTCAAGGAAGGCATTTGGACGGGAGAGGTTGACGTCCGAGACTTCATCCAGAAGAACTACACCCCCTACGAGGGCGACGAGTCGTTCCTCGTAGGTCCGACCGAGCGTACTAAGGAGCTGTGGGGCGAGGTTCTCGACCTGCTGCTTAAGGAGCGCGAGCAGGGTGGTGTCCTCGATATGGACACCAAGACCGTCACGGGTATCGTGAGCCACCCCGCTGGCTACATCGATAATGCCCATCGCGACAAGGAGACCATTGTTGGCCTCCAGACCGACAAGCCGCTCAAGCGCGCTCTGCACGTCAACGGTGGTATCCGCATCGCTTGCCAGGCTGCCAGCCAGCACGGCTATAAGGTCGACGAGAACGTTGTCGAGCGCTACACCTTCGAGCGCAAGACCCACAACGCTGGCGTCTTCGATGTCTACACCCCCGAGATGCGTGCTTGCCGCTCGGCTCACATCATCACCGGTCTGCCCGATGGCTATGGCCGCGGCCGCATCATCGGCGACTACCGTCGTGTTGCCCTGTACGGCGTCGACTACCTGATCAAGGACAAGGAGGCCCAGAAGGCTTCCACCCCGACGGTCATGACCGCCGACAACATCCGCGATCGCGAGGAGCTGCAGGAGCAGATCCGCGCCCTCGGCGAGCTCAAGATGATGGCCGAGACCTATGGTTTCGACATTTCCAACCCTGCTACCAACACGCAGGAGGCCATCCAGTGGATGTACTTCGCCTACCTCGCTGCCGTCAAGGAGCAGAACGGCGCCGCTATGTCCATCGGCCGTACCTCTACGTTCATCGACATCTACGCTGAGCGCGACCTCGCCAACGGTACTTTCACCGAGGAGCAGATCCAGGAGTTCGTGGATCACTTCATCATGAAGCTCCGCATGGTCAAGTTTGCCCGTACCCCCGAGTACCAGGCCCTGTTTACCGGCGATCCGCAGTGGGTCACCGAGTCCATCGGCGGCATGGGTGTTGACGGCCGTACGCTCGTTACCAAGATGAGCTACCGCTACCTGCACACGCTCGAGAACATGGGCACCAGCCCCGAGCCCAACATGACCGTTCTGTGGTCGACCCGTCTGCCCGAGAACTTCAAGAAGTTCTGCGCCAAGACTTCTGTCGCCAGCTCCTCGATCCAGTACGAGAACGACGACCTCATGCGCGTTTACCACGGTGACGACTACGGCATCGCCTGCTGCGTGTCCTCCATGCGCATTGGCAAGGAAATGCAGTTCTTCGGCGCCCGTGCCAACCTGGCCAAGTGCCTGCTGTATGCACTCAACGGCGGTGTTGACGAGGTCTCCAAGAAGCAGGTCGGCCCCAAGTATCGCGCCGTCGAGGGCGATACGCTCGATTACGACGACGTTGTGGCCAAGTACAACGACATGATGAAGTGGCTCGCTGGCGTGTACGTCAACTCGCTGAACATCATTCACTACATGCACGACAAGTATTGCTACGAGCGCATCCAGATGGCTCTGCACGACAAGCACGTGCACCGCTGGTTCGCTACGGGCATCGCTGGCCTTTCCGTCGTGGCTGACTCCCTGTCCGCCATCAAGTACGCCAAGGTCCACCCTGTCCGTGATGAGAACGGCATCATCGTCGATTTCGAGACCGAGGGCGAGTTCCCCAAGTACGGTAACGACGACGACCGTGTCGACCAGATTGCTCACGACGTTGTGCACCAGTTCATGGAGTACATCCGCATGAACGACACCTACCGCAACTCCGTGCCCACGACCTCGGTTCTGACCATTACTTCCAACGTCGTCTACGGTAAGAAGACCGGCTCCACGCCCGACGGCCGCAAGGCTGGCCAGCCGTTCGCCCCGGGTGCAAACCCCATGCACAAGCGCGATAGCCACGGCGCCATCGCTTCGCTGTCTTCGGTTTCCAAGCTCCCGTTCCGCGATGCTCAGGACGGCATCTCCAACACCTTCTCCATCATCCCGAGTGCGCTCGGCAAGGAGGACCAGGTGTTCTTTGGCGATATCGACCTTGATCAGCTGGGCGAGTAACTATTGTTAGTGCTATACTAACAATAACGATTACTGATTAGCGCGCCGGTTTCGGCCGGCGCCTATTAATCGAAGGAGACACATTATGAAGGTTTCTGAAGTTTCTGAGACTCAGGCCGATAACCTGGTCCACATGCTCGACGCTTACGCCGAGAAGGGTGGCCACCACCTGAACATCAACGTCTTCAACCGTGAGACGCTGCTTGACGCTCAGGCTCACCCCGAGAAGTACCCGCAGCTGACCATCCGCGTTTCCGGCTATGCCGTGAACTTCCACACGCTCACCAAGGAGCAGCAGGACGAGGTCATTTCGCGTACCTTCCACGACAAGTTCTAAAGGGTTCAACTTCTGTAGGATTACTGGGGCCGGTTTTGGGTTATTTCCCAAAACGTCCTCGGACATGCAAAGAGGCTCCGCTGCGCGCGTTGCGCGGCGGAGCCTCTTTGCGTCCTGCGGAATGTTTTGGGAGGTAGCCCAAACAGCCCCGGCTGGGTCCTGTGTAGTCACCCTTTAGGCGGAACTCTCCTAATTATTTGGATGAGTCGTTTACTTACTTGTACTGTTACCGTCATCCCGCTGTTGTTGGGGTATGCTTTGTTCGTATGTAAACGTATGACATGTTGATGGGGGAGGGTGCTATGGCTCGCGAGAGTGCTCGTTCTAAGGATACGGCTAAGCCTGGCATCAAGGAAGTTGCGGCGGTGGCGGGGGTTTCGCCTACTACGGTATCTCGTGTGCTTAATAATCGTGGCTATATTAGCCAAGAGACCCGCGATAAGGTCCATGCCGCGATGAAGCGCATCAACTATACGCCCAACGATATCGCTCGTGCCATGCTCAACGGTCGCCTGAATCTTATCGGTATGATCGTCCCCTATGTCAGCAGTCCGTTTCATGCCCAAGTGGTTCAAGTCATTGAGCATACCCTGGCCGAAAACGGTTTTAAGATGCTGCTGTGCAATAGCGCCAATCGACCCGAGCTTGAGCGCTCTTATATCGACATGCTTCGACGCAATATGGTTGATGGCGTCATCGTCAACTCGCTTAATATCGGTGCCGAGGCGTATGCCGAGATGGGCTTGAGTCTGGTTGGTATCGACTGCGACCTTGGCGAAGCCTCTGTTCAGATTGCGAGCGACAGCTATAGCATCGGCGAACTTGCCACGCGTCGCCTGATCGATGACGGATGTTCACGCATCCTGTGCCTGCGCAGCAATAGCCGCATGCGCATGCCTGCCAATAAGCGTACCGATGCCTACCTCGATGTTGTTGAGCAGGCCGGTTTGCCCGCGCTTGTCCGTGAGGTCGAGTTCGTTAAGCCCGACGACGAAAAGAGTGCGGTCGTTGCGAAGATCCTCGATGAGAACCCCGATATTGACGGCATCTTTGCGGGAGACGACACGATGGCGGCTATCTGTCTTAACGTGATGAAGCAGCGCGGCTTGAGCGCTCCGGGCGATATTAAGGTCGTGGGCGCGGATGGTGCCCGCCGCACTATGACGTTTATGCCTGACTTAACAACCGTTCGCCAAGATATCGATCGCATCGGAGAGCTCGCGGCGCAATCCATCATTGCTCTTATTAACGGCGAAAAGCCCGAATCGAATATCAAGCTCCCCGTTGAACTCATTGAGGGTAAAACCGCGTAGTTCATCCCGTGCCAAAAGAATTCCTCAAACACCTCTGATGACCGTTCGCCGGCATATGTCAACCGTTTGCCGACGACTGGAACTGCGAAAAGACGTATTGGTGTGAAAACGTTTGACATATGAAAACGATTGACATATCTTGCAGTTGTACCGAGTTAGTATCTCGTGAGAAAGGAAGTCTCGGATGCACAAGGTGTATTACCAGCCTGAGGGAATTTGGGTAGGCGACATCATGCCGTACGGCGAGGACGGCACGTTCTATCTCTATCATCAGCGTGACACGCGAAACCCCGGACCTTTCGGAGAGCCGTTTGGCTGGGCACTCGCGACAACCAAGGACTTCGTCAATTACAAAGACTTTGGCGAGAGCCTTGAGCGTGGCGGCGACGAGGAAGTCGACCAGTATGTTTATGCCGGCACGGTGTTTAAGGTGGGCGACAAGTACCATGCGCTCTACACTGGTTGCAATCGCGATAAGGTCAAGGCACGCTTGATGAAGCAGGTTCTTCTTCACGCAACGAGTGACGACGCCGTCAAGTGGGAGAAGAACATCGCCGAGACGCTGCTTCCGCCCCAGGAGGGTTACGATGACCGCAACTGGCGCGATCCCTTTGTGCTTTGGGATGAGGAGAACGAAGAGTACATGCTCATCCTCGGCACGCGTGTGGGCGAGGACAAGCGTCTGATGACCGGTCGTCTGGTCAAGTTCACCTCCAAGGACCTGGATACCTGGGAGTTCCAGGGCGACTGGTGGAATCCGGGCCTGTACACCATGTTCGAGATGCCTGATCTCTTTAAGATGGGCGACTGGTGGTATCTGGTGTTCTCCGAGTACAGTGATGGCAACAAGACCCGTTACCGCATGTCTCGCTCTATCAACGGTCCTTGGATCACTCCTGCGGACGATTCCTTCGATGGCCGCGCGTACTATGCCGCGCGTACCGCATTTGACGGCGAGCGCCGCGTTCTCTTTGGTTGGGTTCCTACGCGTGACGAGGGCGGTGACCCCAGCTCTTACCTGTGGGGTGGCACCTTTATGCCTCTCGAGATCGTTCAGCGTGTTGACGGAACGCTCGGCACCAAGCTTCCTGACAGCATGCTTGGCGCCTTTGGCGAGGCTAAGGCAGTCGAGGCCTTTGAGCTCTCCTGCGAGTCGGGCAAGGTCGAGCAGGTGCTCGCCGCGGATGCCGGTTCCACCTATATGCTCGATGCCGACATCGAGCTCGCCGGTGACGCTGCCGGCTTCTCGGTGAAGCTTGCCGAGGACGCCGAGTCCGGTCTTGCCTATGAGTTCCGCGCCAACCTGCGTGAGGGCAAGCTCGAGTTTACGGCGGCCCCCCAGTATCCGTGGTTCCAGGTCAACAACATGGGCCTCGAGCGTCCGTTGTTCTTTAAGGGCGAGGGCACTCATCATGTGCGCCTGGTCGTTGACGACGATATCGCGACCATCTTTGTCGATGATGTTGCGCTTAACGCTCGATTCTGCAATAAGCAGGGCCAGGGTGTGGCGCTGACGGTCACCGACGGTACGCTTAAGTGCGCAAATGCAACGATCGCGTCTCTGTAATGGCATCAAAACGTCTTATGATTTCGTAAAGGAATGGAGAGGAACATGGACTACAAAGTAGTGTCTCAGCAAGTCGTCGATAACGTCGGCGGTCTGGAGAACATCGAGGGCGCCACGCATTGCGTTACGCGTCTGCGTCTGGTGCTCAAGGATACGAGCAAGTACAACAAGGCCGAGCTCGAGAACATCGATGGCGTCAAGGGCGTGCTGTACAACAGCGGCCAGCTCATGATCATCTTCGGTACCGGTACCGTCAACAAGGTTTACGATGAGTTTATGGCTCTGACGGGCGTTAAGGAGATTAGCGCTTCCGAGGTCAAGGGCGCCGAGGCGGACAAGAAGGGCAAGTTCTTCTCGGTCCTCAAGGTATTCTCGGACATCTTTATCCCCATCATTCCCGCTTTCGTCGGCGCTGCTATCATCATCGGCCTTAAGTCGCTGATTGTTGCCAACGGCCTCTTTGGCATGGAGGGCAGCCTCGCCGATCACAGCGAGTTCCTCAAGAACCTCGCAAGCTTCTTTGCCATTATCGCCACCACCTTCGACTACCTACCTGTCCTGGTTATGTACAGCGCGGTCAAGCGTTTTGGCGGTAACCCGATCCTGGGCATCCTCGTCGGTATCGTCATGGTTCACCCGAGCCTTATGAACCGTAACACGTTCGTTATGGACCCGACGGGTGCTGAGTACTGGAACTTCGGTCCGCTCTCCATTCCCATGGTTGCTTTCCAGGGCGGCGTGTTCCCTGCAATCCTGACTGCCTGGTTTATGGCCAAGGTCGAGAAGATTGCCCAGAAGTACATCCCCGAGGTCGTTTCGTTCGTCTTTGTCCCGACCGTTACCCTGATTCTTGCTAACGTCGCCCTGTTCACCGTGTTCGGCCCGCTCGGCAACCTGATCGGCGACGTCCTCGCCGGCGTAATCGATATCCTGTACAACAGGATGGGCGTCTTCGGTGCCTTTGTCTTTGCCGCATTCCTGCAGCCGCTCGTCGTTACCGGTACGCATCAGTTCATCCAGGGTATTGAGGCCAACCTCGTTGCCACGACTGGCTTCAACTACATCCAGGCAATCTGGTCGGTTTCCATCATCGCCCAGGGCGGCGGCGCCATCGGCATGTACCTCATTCACAAGAAGCATTCCAAAGAGCGCAACATCTGCATGTCGTCCTTTATCCCGACGCTGGTCGGTATCTCCGAGCCCGCAATCTTTGCTGCAAACATGCGCTACTCGATCATCCCGTTCATCTGCGCTTGCATCGGTGCAGGCTGCGGCGGTGCCTTCGTGAAGCTCTTTGAGGTGCGCGCCATCGGTCAGGGTCTGACCGGCGTGCTTGGCCTGCTCATCGTTACGCCCGAGACGCTCGTGTGGTATGTGGCTGGCAATCTCATCGCCTTCATCGTGCCGATCGTCTTGATCTTTGCCTACAACAAGGCAAAGGGCGTGCCGACCACCGATGAAGAGGGCGCTGGCGCTGGCTTCGACGTTAGCTTCTAGTTGAGCCGTTCAGCGTAATGTGCGGATAAGTCCATTTGGGGAAGGGCGTTCGGCTCGTGTGAGTCGAGCGTCCTTTCCCATAGACGAGAAAGTCAACGGCGATGTTTAATCAAAAAAATAAGGTGACATGCGCGGACTATGAGCAGTGGCGTGCCGGACAGGATGAGACGGTGGCTCGCATCGCATCCGACCCCGATAGGCTTTTGTTCCATGTGGAGCCTGAGCTTGGCTGGCTCAACGACCCCAATGGTTTGGTTCAGATTGGTGATACGTATCACATCTATCATCAATACGATCCGTTCGATGCTGCGCATGGCGGTCCAGTGCTTTGGAACCATCTGACGACAAAGGATTTTGTGACGTACGAGAATCACGGCCCCGTGCTGTTCCCCGATTCCGATTTGGATTCGAGTGGAGCGTATTCTGGTTCTGCCTTTGTACGTGATGGCAAGATTCACTACTTCTATACCGGCAACGTTAAACATTTTGACCGTGATGATTACGACTACGTGTTGACGGGCCGTGAGCAAAACCAAATTCATATGGTTGCCGAGAATCCCGACGAATTGGGCGAGAAGCGCATAGCTGTTGGGCCGGTCGATTACCCCGACGATATCGGTACGCACGTGCGCGACCCCAAGATCCTTGAACACGACGGTATCTACTACATGGTTCTCGGCGCTCGTACGAAAGACGATCGCGGGTGCGTGCTTGTCTATACCTCGCGTGATCTAGAGGACTGGGGCTATGCGACGCGCATTGAGCTGGGCGAGAAGTTTGGCTTTATGTGGGAGTGTCCTGATCTGTTTGAGCTCGATGGCGAGCTTATTCTCGTTTGCTGTCCGCAGGGCGTGCCCGCCGATGGCTGGCGTTACCGCAATCCGCATCAGTGCGTGTGGTTCTCCATCAAGGCCGATTGGGGGGCGCCGAGCTTTAAGATCGTCGGCCAGGGCATGCCTCCGATGGTTGATGCCGGTTTTGATTTCTATGCCCCGCAGTCCTTTGAGGACGTTGCGGGTCGGCGTTTGATGATCGGATGGTCGGGTTGCCCCGATGCGAAGGCGGAAAGCCCGACGGTGGCGCGCGGGTGGCAGTGCGCGTTGACGGTGCCGAGAGAGTTGAGCATGCGCGGCGGCAAGCTCTGCCAGCAACCGGCGCACGAGATTGAGAGAATGCGCGGCAATTGCGTTCGTGCTGTAGGCGGTGAAACCGTTGAGGAGCCGGGTCGCCTGTTTGATCTTGTGGTTTCCTGTGAGGGAGCCAAGATGGTCGAGCTCGAAATCCGCAAGGGCGTCTTTGTACGCTATACGGACGGGATGCTTACCCTCGACATGGGTGACGAAGGCTATGGGCGCAACCAGAGGTCGATCGAGCTCAGCGAGCTTCGCGATTTGCGCGTGCTTTCGGACACTACGATGGTCGAGATTTTTGCCAACGGTGGCGAGGCAGCACTTACGAGCCGTACCTATTCGTCGGCGGTTCCGGCGATGGCGCTGCACGCCGAGGGTGCGGCGTCGATGGATTTCTACCGCCTCGCTCATTAACCGTGCATGGAGCACGATTGGACTTGTTGGGCGGAATGTGTCGCAGTTGCCGCGGCCAGCTACCGCTTATCGCGTATAGCGACCGTTTGCGGAATAAGTAACACTCCTTAATAAACCGTGTAGAATCTCAGATAAGCACGGAGTTTTCCAGGGAGACGCTGTCCTTTGTTGTGTGCAAGGGACGGCGTCTCTTTGGCGCTTGGAGGCCGTTCTGCAGCAGGACGGTGGACGTGCGTCATATATTAAAAAACCAACGTCGAGATGGGTCGTGATAAGAATGGGCAAGTACGTAATCGTGGTTGAATCTGGTTCGGATGTGACGCCAGAGCTCTGCGAACGCTACGGCATCGTGCGCGTGCCCATGCATGTCACGATTGGCGACGAGACCGTCGAGGATGGCTCGATTGATCCGCTCGAGATTTACTCGCGCTGTAACGAGTTTGGCGTGATGCCCAAGACCAGTGGCTGTTCGCCAGCGGATTTTGCGCATGTGTACGACCGCATCCATGCCGAGCAACCCGACGCGACTATTTTGCATCTTGCATATTCCGAGGCCACGACCTGTTCGCATCAGTCCTCTAAGATTGCGGCCCAGGGGCGCGACTACGTGTTCTCCATGGACACACGCTTTGTCTCGGTGGGCCAGTCGCTCGTTGTCGTCGAGACCGCCAAATACATCGAGGCTCACCCCGATGTCACCGTCGACGAGATCTTTGCATTTACGAACTCCGTCATGGACCGCGTACTGTTGGGCTTTGTTCCTACCGACCTTGCCTTCCTTAAGGCAGGTGGCCGCTTGTCCAACGTCGCG
Organism: uncultured Collinsella sp.; assembly: GCA_902490565.1. Classification (GTDB taxonomy): domain Bacteria; phylum Actinomycetota; class Coriobacteriia; order Coriobacteriales; family Coriobacteriaceae; genus Collinsella. Next base: position 15,871 of record CABUEK010000004.1, read on the forward strand.
TTCCTAGGCGCCCATCTGCTCAAGATTAAGCCCTGCATTGAGGTGACGGGCGGCAAGTTCGTGGCGACCAAGAAGTTCCGCGGCTCTATGCTTAAGTGCGCCCGTGCCTTTATTGATCACATGGTAGAGAAGGGCGAGATCGACTACTCGCATATTGGCCTGGCGTATTCGGTGGGTCTTTCCGAGGAGTTGCGCGACGACATGGAAGTCTATGCACACGATCTTGGCTTTAAGGACGTTACCTGGACTCAGGTCGGCGGCGTCATTTCGAGCCACTGCGGCCCGACTGCTTTCGGCGCGGTGCTCACGCTTAAGGCGTAAAGGCCTCAGACGAGCGTTCTTCAGTCTGACATCTCGAAGTAGACCCCAGCCATGGTGATGGGGGATAGATTAAAACGTGCCATTCTAGCCCGAGACGTTTAAACGCAAACGCATAGGCTAGAATGGCTCTGGCATTTTAATTGGTTGCATCCAAGGAGAGGCAAGGTAGCGCGAATGGCAGAAATGACGCTTGAGGGTGTGGACGCTCGTCCCGAGGACTCTGCGTTTGCCCTTGGCCGCGTGCATTCAATCGAGACGATGGGAACGGTCGACGGACCCGGCATTCGCTTTGTGGTGTTTGTCCAGGGCTGTCCCATGCGCTGCGCGTATTGTCACAATCCCGATACCTGGTCTGTTAACGGCGGCACCATGGTGACCGTCGAACACCTGATGGATGAGTTCCAGAGCAACCACGAGTTCTATCGCAGCGGCGGAATTACGGTGTCCGGCGGCGAGCCGCTCCTACAGCCTGAGTTTTTGGCCGACCTGTTCCGTGCAATGCACAACAACCCCGATGGCCGCGTGCATACCTGCTTGGATAGCTGCGGCTATGCGTTCGATCCCGCGCATCCCGAGAAGTTCGATGCCGTACTCAACGAGACCGATATGGTGCTGCTCGATATTAAGCATGCCGACCCGGTCGAGCATAAAAAGCTGACCGGTTGCGATCCCGCACGCATCTTGGCGTTTGGCGATGAGCTCGCGCGTCGCAAGATTAAGGTCGTTATCCGCCACGTGGTGGTACCGGGCATTACCGACACGGTGGAGGAGTGCGAGAAGCTTGGTTGCCTGATCGCTCCATGGCACAACGTGGTGGGCCTGGAAATGCTGCCGTATCACACGATGGGTGTCGTCAAGTACGAGCAACTGGGCATTCCCTATAAGCTCGAGGGCGTGCCCCAGATGGATACCGCGCGCATGCCCGAGCTGCGCAATGCCGTCATGACGGGCATGAAAAAGCGCCGCGCGGAACTCAAAAACGCCATCGGCTAGCGTGCCATTTTCGCTCCCCAAGGGCACTCATTGGGGACAGACTTAAATGAGTGCCCCTGGGCACCTAGTTGATTGCTAAAGAGCCCCGTCCTTAAAAGACTGCTCTCTGGGTTGCGGTGAGATGCGCAACAGAATCGTGCCATTTGGATAAATACGCTTGTGGTTTCTTTAAAGACACCTTAAACGCCGCTGAATATCTTTGGAAAGAAATGCCTGCTCGGTATCATGCTGCTCGTATATAAACGGTGGCAGTCAGGAGACCACGTGCGAAACATCGCATCGCGGGACGAGTATGTGCCGCAGCATGGCAGCAGATATAAGACGAAGGGCACGTCTTCGCGTGGCCTTGCCGGCGCTCGCATCCGCGTGAGGAAGATTGCCGCTATTGGGATGCTAACGTCGGCGGTTATTATCCTCGGAATTACCGTTAAAACCTACGCCTCGGAGCGAACGGGGCGCCCAGATGCGTCAACGGTACAGCTGCAAAACGAGAAGGTTTCAAAGTCCAAAGCGTCGGCAGATCAAGCTCTGTCGACGGCAGATCTCAAGACGAGACTTTCGAAGGCGGACTTCAACGATATCCCTTCGGGTGATACCGTTCGGACCTTCTCGTTGGTGGATAACAAGACTCCTGCCTTGGAGGATGAGAGCCTTGCCTCGCTCCAGGATGCCCTGTGTCGGGCGCAGGAGCTGGGCGACGTGGGTGTAGTGTTCTACGACCTATCGAGTGGTAGGGGCGTGACGTATAACGCCGATGTTGAGGTGTATGGAGCGAGCAGTTATAAGGCGCTGTATGCACTCTATATTTGCGAGATGTTGGTCGAATCGGGGCAGGTGTCGCTCGATTGGCCTTTAGCCACGTATGGTGGTTACAGCATGGGCTGGCAGACAGTGCGTGACCTTATCGAGGCCGCGGTCGTCAACTCGGACAACGATTCGTTTATCGCGTTACGCGCGGCGTTTGACCATGATGGCTATGAGGATTGGATTGCCAATCTGGGTGTTGATGACGAAACGGCACTGAATCCGATGAGTGATTTTCCGACCTACTGCCCGCGCACTTCTGCGAGGTTATGGCGTGAGATGAGCGAGTATCTGAGCATGGATACCGAGACTTCACAGTGGTTGTCGGGCCTTCTGGCATCAACATCGCGCTCGTTTATTCGCGATGGCATTGCGGACGAGCAGGTTTTGGTGCGCAACAAGGCAGGCTGGATTAGCGAGGATGGTTACTACTCGACATGCGATGCGGGCCTTATCGACATCGATGGCTGTACCTATGTCATGGGTATCATGACATCGATGCCGTGGAGCGACCGCTCGAGTGAGGTTACGGCCGCGATTGCAAAGGCTCTGTTTGATACGCGAGCTGCACTGGCTTAGCGTGTTCGTTTGACGAGGTCAAACAAAATGCTGGTACCATACCGTGGTTGAGAATTTCGAATAGGTTTGGGGAATGGCATGGCTACCATTGCGATTATCGGTGCGCTCGAAAAAGAGATCATGCAGATTAAGGAAGAGCTGAGCGACGTTTGCGAGGCACGGGAGGCAGGCTTGACCGTTGTGAGCGGTGAGCTCGACGGCCTGACAGTTGTCGCCACAACGGCGGGCATGGGCACGGTGAACGCCGCCGCTGCAACACAGCACCTCATTAGCAAGTATGCTCCGCAGGCTGTTGTGTTTTCGGGCATTGCGGGCGGTTTGAACCCCAAGCTCCATATCGACGACGTGGTCATTGGCAAACGCCTACGCTATCTGGATACCGATACCGCGCTTATCGCCGAGTCCGCACCGGGGCTCGAGGAGTTTGGCTCGACGCCCGCGCTGGTCGATATTGCCGCCGAAGTGCTTGCTGAGCGTGGGTTTGTTGACGCTTCGACAAATGCAGTCGCTTCGAATGAGGGCACCAAGCAGTTCCTGGTCGGCACGATTGCCACAGGTAACCGCTTTGTGACGGGCGCCACCATGCGCAACGACGCTATCGAGGCGACGCATGCCGATTGTGTCGGCATGGAGGGCGCGGCAATTGCCCATGTCGCAACCAAAAATGGTGTCGATTGCCTGGTGTTGCGCGCTATCAGCGATAATTGTGACGAGGCGTACGATGCAATTTGCGAGCGCGAGTTCGATCTGTTCGAGTACGCGCGTGTCGCAAGTGACATCACGCTCGATATCGTCCGCCGCATTGCCGCTGCGCAATAGCGCGTCTATTTGTAAGAACCTACGACCAAGGAGTGTCCATGGCCGATTCCATTAACTATCAGCTTGCCAAGTTCGTCGCCAGCTACGGCAAGGTTTCGCAGATCCCCGAGTCCACCTGCCCCGAGGTGAGCTTTGTCGGCCGCTCCAACGTGGGCAAGTCGTCCATCATGAACAAGCTCTTTGGCCGCAAGAACCTGGTGAAGGTTTCGAGTACGCCGGGCAAGACGAGCAACATCAACTTCTTTGAGGCCGATGACGTGCATTTCGTGGACCTGCCGGGTTACGGTTTCGCCCGTCGCTCCAAGGCCGAGCGCGACCGCTGGGCCGAGCTTATCGGCGACTTTTTCGACTCCGAGCGCAGCTTTAACTTGGTCGTCTCACTGGTGGACATTCGTCACGACCCCAGTAAACTCGACCATGACATGATCGACTACCTGCAGGGCAACGAGTTCAACTTTATCGTCTGCCTCACCAAGGCCGACAAACTCAGCCGCACCCAGCAGGCCCGCCAAGCAGCAGCCATCAAAAAGCAGCTCAACGTCCCGGCCGAAAACGTAATCATCACAAGCTCCCAAACCGGCACCGGCATCGACGAACTAAAAAAGCGCATCGCCGAGGCCTGCCTCTAGTCAGGCTGCAGCCCTTCAAAAGCTCCTATCTATATCACCTCAGTGATAGTTATTGGTAAACTATCGCTGAGGTGATATTTTTTAGGAGGTCGATATGGAGCTTTGGCACGGGTCGGAGGTTGTTGTCGAGCATCCATCGTTGGATAAATGCAGGCAATTCAATGACTATGGGCGCGGGTTTTATTGCACACCGCATGAGGAAATGGCAATGGAGTGGGCATGTCGGACCGAGTCTGATGGCATTGCCAATCGATATGAGCTTGATTTAGATGGCCTTGCGATTTTGGATTTGGAATCAGGTGAGTTCTCGATTCTCAACTGGCTTGCAATTCTGGCGAATAACAGAGAGTTCAATGTTTCAACGCCAGTAGCACGCGAGGGGCTTCGTTATCTGCTGGATAACTGCCTGATTGATATTTCTCCCTATGACGTTATTCGAGGCTATCGTGCAGACGATTCCTATTTCTCGTTTGCAAGACAGTTTGTCAACGGCATGATCTCGCTCAGGCAATTGCAGCGCATTATGTTTTTGGGGGATTTGGGCATTCAATATGCGCTTATGAGTGAGCGTGCGTTCTCGGCGATTAAGTTCCGCGATTGGAAGCAGGCTTCGGGAGCTGAGTTTTATCCCAAACGATTTGAGCGAGAACAGAACGCTCGACGAAAGTACCTGGATACGGTAAACGGATTTGACTCTGATGGTGTCGACATTAGGGATTTGATGGCAGGGAGGGTTGATTTGAATGATCCAAGAGTTAACGGATCGTGGGCCGAGTAGGACATACCCCGTCTACTACCTCGAGGACGCAATGAACAATCTCGGCGACTGCTTTGACTATGCCGTTAACGATTATGGAGCAGAAGGATCGGAAGTTGCTGAACTCTTTTGCTTGAGCGGCGTAGCTCGCGAGTTCGAATGCGGCAACGCATGGGTAGTGTCGGGAAAATCGGGCGTTGAGCTGTTCGCGCTTATCGCCGAAAGGTCGGGCTATCAATCAAGGCCGATGCCAAATCGAACCTACCGATTCGAAAAGACACCGGAATATTGGACAGGCTGGATATTGGCATACCTTCAGTGGCGCCTAGGAGAGTCTTTCGAAGATTTGCTGCATGTCGTTCCATTCGATGTGCTACGCAGTCTGTACTACCCCTGGCACGAAGCCTCGGAGGAACGCGTGGCTCGCCTCGTCTGCGATATGGCGAAAAAAGCGTCCAGGCAAACCAAGCTTGCGTTAGCAAGAAAGAGGCTCAAGAAAACCCAACAAGATCTGGCATACGAATCGGATGTGTCACTCCGCTCAATCCAAATGTACGAGCAGCGCCAGAGAAACATCAATGAAGCTTCGGTAACAAGCGTAAGAGCCATAGCAAAAGCCCTCCACTGCAACATCGAAGACCTCCTAGAACCAGTCTTCGAATACAAAGAAACCAGCGCAGCGTAAACCAAGCGCACAGGCGAAGCCTGTCACTAGTAAGTGTCCCTACCTAGCAAGAGCCCCTACCAATAAAAAGCAACTATCAGCCCGGCGCTTTTACAGAGTGTAGGTCCCTGTAGCCGCCGCCAGCGAAGTGAACGTAGGGGAGGCCAGGGGCTTTGCCCCCAAATCTTTCCGCAGGACGGCAGGACCCCCGCCGCACGAAGTGCGCAGCGGGGGTCCTGCCATGTCCGAGGACGATTTGGGGGCAAAGCCCCTGGCCTCCCCGGCGAGTATACGGGACGGCGACTACAGGTATTCGATCTGGGCGCCTTCCGTGTCGCACGTGAGGATATGCGTATCGCACTTGGGGAACTGCTCGCGCAGCTTGACCTGCAGGAACTTTGCCACGATGGTGTCGTCGGTCACAGCCATGAGGGTCGAGCCCGAGCCGCTAATCCAGATGGTCTTAGCGCCGCCGTTAAGGCAGGTGTCGCGCACAGCGTTGTAGTCGGGGATGAGGCGGCGGCGATAGGGCTCTTGGATGCGGTCGTCGTTGGCGGCGGCAATCAGGTCAAGGTCGCCGGTCTCCAGGCCGCGCGTCATGCCGGCGATGCGGCCCATCTGCCACACGGCGGTGGAGAGCGGAATCTCCTGCGGCACGACCTTGCGCGCCTCGCTCGTGTGTACCTCGTAGGGCGGGATCACGGTAATAAAACGCAGGCGATCGCTCACCTCGTAGCGCAGGCACTGGGGGAGCGAATCGGTCGGCGTAAAGGAGCAGACGGCGCCGCCCAGGATGGCGGGGGCGACGTTATCAGGATGGCCCTCGACTTCGGTGGCAATGCGGACGAGCTCGGCACGGTCGACGGTGTGGCCCGTCAGCGCGGCGGCCGCCATGATGCCAGCGACGACGCAGGTGGAGCTGGAACCCAGGCCGCGAGCGACGGGCACATCGGTTTGAATGTCGATGGCAACGGGAAAAGCCGGCTCGCCCCATGCAGCCAGTGCATCGACAAAGCTCACGTAGACCAGGTTGTTCTCGTTTTGGAATTCCTCGGGGCAGCCCGTGATGGTGAGTTTGTCGGCGCGCTCGAGGGTGAAGTGCGAGTAGAGGCTGACGGCCATGCCGAGGGTGTCGTAGCCGATGCCTAGGTTGGCGCTGGTTGCTGGGACGGTGATTTTGATCATGTGGGTCCTCCTGGGCGGGTCTGACCGTTTAGTTCGCTGCTCGGGCAGTCCTGGCTCGCTCGGAAAGCACATTAAGTGCTTTCCGGCTCGTGCAGAACTCGCGACGAACTAAACGGCCAGACCCGCTCGCATGCTCGTCATCATCCCGAAAGCTAAATAAAAAGAAGGTGCGCCGGCTTTCGCCGGCGCCTTATATGGGGTTTAGTTGGTAGCCATCTTTTTTGCTGCAGACTCGACGTAGCTTGCCATCTCGTCGACGTCGCAGACGTCTTCGAAGCGGACGGGCTTGGACTCGAGTTCGGCGAGCTGTGCCGGTGCGATCGTATTGGTGGCCTGCTCGAGCACGCGCATGGCTTCAAAATCATCCTCGGGAACGTCGAGGCCCAGGGCGTCGCAGCAGGCGCGCGGGAACTTGTAAGGGCTGGCGGTCGAAAGCAGCACGCGGGCCTTGGCGTCCTCGGCGGGGGCGACCTGCTCAAAGACGTGATAGCCGCAGGCGGTGTGCGGGTCGATCACGTAGCCGTTCGCGTCCCAGCAGCTCTTGATGGCAGCGCGAACCTCGTCTTCGCTGGCCCAACCGCAGCCAAAGACGCTCTGAATTTTTGCCAGCAGGTCGGCGGGAACCTCGTAGCGACCAGTCTGTGCCAACTGCTCCATAAGGCCGGCAACGAGCTCGCAGTCGCCATCGGACAGGAAGTACAGCATGCGCTCCAGGTTAGAGCTGATGAGAATGTCCATCGACGGCGAGATGGTCGTGAAGAACGGACGGTTGCGGTCGTAGACGCCGGTGGTCAGGAAGTCAGCGAGCACGTTGTTCTTGTCGCTCGCGACGATGAGCTTGGCGACGGGCAGACCCATGCACTTGGCATAGTAGCCGGCCAGGATATCGCCAAAGTTGCCGGTCGGTACGCAGAACTCCACGGCGTCGCCGGCCTCGATGGCGCCGGCGCGCAGCAGCTGCGCATAGGCGGCAAAGTAGTAGACGACCTGCGGCACCAGGCGACCGACGTTGATCGAGTTGGCGCTTGAAAGCACCGTGCCGGCGGACTCAAGACGCTCGGCAAGCTCCTTATCGGCAAAGATGCGCTTGACGGCGCTCTGGGCATCATCGAAGTTGCCGCGGATGCCGCAGACGGCGACGTTGTCGCCCTCTTGCGTGGACATCTGCAGGTTCTGGACGCGGCTGACTTTGCCTTCGGGATAAAAGACGGTAATACCCGTGCCCGGAGCGTTGGCAAAACCGGCGAGCGCGGCCTTGCCGGTGTCGCCTGACGTGGCGGTGACGATCATGATGCGCTCGGCGCCGCCGTCCTTGGCGGAAGTGCGGGCCATGAGGCGGGGGAGCATCTGTAGGGCGACGTCCTTGAAGGCGCTTGTGGGGCCGCCAAAGAGCTCCATCACATAGGTCTGAGGGGCGTCAGCACCCGGCGCTGCGTCGAGTTTGACGAGCGGCGTAACCTCTTCACTCGCGAACGTGCCGCGGTATGCCTCGTCGACACACGCCGAAATTTCTTCGGCCGTGTAATCATTCAGTAACATTCCCAACACATCTTGAGCGATTTCAAAGTACGATTTATCTGCAAGCGAGCTGATATCGACCTGCTGGGTGCCAAGCTCGTCCGAGACAAACAAACCCCCGTCGGGAGCGATGCCGGTGCGGATTGCCACCTTACTTGAGCACGATAAAGTGCGTCCTCGTGTACTATGATAAGTTCCCATATAACACTGCTCCTCGGATGCCTTGGTCCCAATCGGTGAAACCATGGTATCAGAGCGCGCAAAATAGGTTCGCAGAGGCTTTTTAGAAAGGTAACCTCCAGCCCATGATTAAGATTGCCAAGTTTGGCGGCTCGTCGGTCGCCGACGCCGAACACTTTAAGAAGATCAAGGCCATCGTCGATGCCGACCCGGCTCGCCGTTTTGTGGTGGTTTCTGCCTGTGGACGCCGCTTTAAGGGCGATACCAAGGTGACCGACCTGCTCTACTTGGTTAACGCGCACGTTAAGTATCACGTGTCGTGCGAGGAACTGCTCGAGGACATTGGCCAGCGCTATTTTGATATCGCTGACGAGCTGGAGCTCACCTATCCCATCCGTGAGGAGTTCGCGGCCTTTGCCGAGCGCGCCCGCTCGGGCGGCTACTCCACCGAGGAGCTCGTGAGCCGCGGCGAGTACTTCACCGCTCGCCTGATGGCCGAGTACCTGGGTCTGCCGTTCCTGGACGCCGCGACGGTTGTGGCGTTCCATCACGACGGTACGCTCAGCATGAACCGCACCTCCGAGCTGGTGCAGGAGTACGGCCAGCAGGGCGGCTTTGTTATGCCCGGTTTCTACGGCGCGACGCGTGAGGGCCAGATCAAGCTGCTCGACCGTGGTGGCGGCGATATTTCCGGCTCAATCCTGGCCAAGTGCCTGGGCGCCGACCTGTACGAGAACTGGACCGACGTTTCGGGCTTCTATTCTGCCGATCCTCGCATTGTTCCCGAGGCTCAGCCCATTGCGCGCGTTACCTACGAGGAGCTGCGCGAGCTTTCGTACATGGGTGCGAGCGTTCTGCACGAGGAGGCCGTGTTCCCTGTGCGTGAGGCGGGTATTCCGCTGGTCATCAAGAACACCAATGCGCCGCAGGACCCCGGCACCATCATTAGCGAGACGGCTGATGAGGGCGAGGCGGAGCCCATCATTACCGGCGTGACCGGCAAGCGCGGCTTTGTCGCCATCAACGTCGCCCGCGACCGCACCAAGCCCCGTGTTGGCTTTATGCGCCGTGCGCTTTCGGTGTTCGAACGCTATGACGTCTCCGTCGAGCACATGCCCACCGGTGTCGACCGCTTTGGCGCCGTGGTGCAGGAGCAGGATGTGCACGACTCGCTGTACTCGCTCGTGGGCGACATTCAGCAGGAGGTCGAGCCGCTCGAGATCGAGGTTGTCGAGGGCCTGGCGCTTATCGCGACCGTCGGCCGTAACCTGCGCGGGCGCGCAGGTATCTCGGGTCACCTGTTTGGCATGCTTGGCCAGGCCGGCGTGAGCGTGCGTATGATTTCGCAGAGCTGTGACGAGATCAATATCATTATCGGTGTCGAGGAGAAGGACTTCGACCTTGCGATTCGGACCATTTACCGTGCCTTCTCCGATGAGAACGGCATTGTGAAGGTCTCCGATCTGGAGGCTCCCGCGCCGGCCGATCCCACCCTGGCCGCGCTCAAAAAGTAGCGACTGCTCGGTAGATTTTTGGGTCATGTCTCAAAAATCTACGGCGGGGCGTTTCGTTTCGGTTTCGTTTCGACGGGGCGGGTTTCATGCCCGCCCTGTTCTTGTATAAACTGGCAACAATAATCGGCCTGCTCGGCGTGCGGGCAAAAGCCACAACCTTTAAAGGGGGAAGCATGAAACAGTACACGGTTGCTATTTTGGGCGCGACGGGAGCCGTGGGCACCCAGATGCTCGAGTGCCTCAACGAGCAGGAGTTCCCGGTCGGCAAGCTCAAGCTGTTGGCAAGCGCACGCTCCGCGGGCAAGACCGTCGAGTTCCGCGGCGAGCAAATCGTGATCGAAGAGGCTTGCCCCGAGGCCTTTGAGGGCTGTGACATTGTGCTTGGCGCTGCCGGCGACGATATCGCCAAGGAATTGCTGCCCGAGGCCGTAAAGCGCGGCGCCGTCGTGGTCGACAACAGCCATGCCTTCCGCATGGATCCCGAGGTGCCGCTGGTCGTGCCCGAGATCAATGCCGACGACATCAAGTGGCATCACGGCCTTATCGCCAACCCCAACTGCGCGACCATCATCGGCCTGGTTCCCACGTGGCCGCTGCATCAGCTTGCCGGCGTGAAGCGCATGATCGTCTCGACGTATCAGGCGGCTTCTGGTGCCGGTGCTCCCGGTATGGCCGAGCTCGAAGCGCAGCTTGCTGCCCTGGGCCGTGGCGAGGAGATTCCCGAGCCGCGCGCATTTGCCGCCCAGCTGGCGAGCAACCTGATTCCGCAGATTGGCGGCGTCAAGGAGGAGGGCTTTACCTCTGAGGAGATGAAGCTACAAAACGAGGGCCGTAAGATCATGCACCTGCCCGAGCTGCGCGTGAACTGCACCTGCGTGCGCGTGCCTGTGCTGCGCTCGCACTCCGAGAGCATTACGCTCGAGTTCGAGCGTGACATTACGGTTGACGAGGCCCGTGTTGCGCTGGCTGCCGCTCCGGGCGTGAAGCTGGTTGACGACATGAGCGCCGAGGATGCGCACGACCGCTTCCCCATGCCGATGGATACGTCCGATCAGGACCTGATTTGGGTCGGTCGCGTGCGCCGCGACATCTCGAACCCGGAGGCCGCGCGTGGCATTACCTTCTGGTGCTGCGGTGACCAAATCCGTAAGGGCGCGGCAACTAACGCCGTCCAGATTGCTAAGCTGCTCTGCGAGTAGTGTGACCTGTCCGGCGGGGGCCGGGCTAGTTTTCAGAACGTCCTCGACCATGTGTGGCGCCTTGTCCTGCTCCTTCGGAGCCGCGGACAAGGCGCCACACTGGTCTGCGGAGTGTTCTGAAAACTAGCCCGGCCCCCGCCTGCGGTGACGCTGCTGCAAGCGGCCTGCGATGGGGCCGTTGTTGGTTGGGGCCGCTGAGCTGATATGGGGGCGCGTGGCTGTTGCGGGCCCTGGTCCCGGCGGCGGCCTCGGCGCTGCGCGCCTGCTGCCTTGGGTGACTTTGGGGTCGATTGGGGTTGTCTGCACAATTCGCGGTATTATGTTGCGGAGTTTTGAAAGGAGCCGCTGGTGGTCACGACGACGTTTGCTTCGCCTTTGGGCGAAATCTTGCTTGCCGCTGATGGCCGCGGTCTGACGGGGCTTTGGTTTGAGGGACAGGAGCATTTTGGCTCCACGCTTCTCAAAGAAGATCCTGAACATGTTGAAGGCGCCGATGCAGTTTCTGGTGCTGGCGGCATGTCGTCGGTGAGTCCTGCAAATGGTGCGGCTTCTTCGGTGCTTGAGCGTTCGTGGGCTTGGCTGAATGCTTATTTTGCAGGGCAGGAACCTCGGTTTACGCCGCCGTTGCATTTGATTGGCACGGCGTTTCAGCGTGAAGTTTGGTACGAGCTGCTTTCTATTCCGCGTGGCGAGGTCGCTACGTATGGCGAGATCGCCCAGCGTGTTGCGGCTCGACATCGTGTGCCGGGAAATGAGACACCCGTTGTGTCTCCCCGTGCCGTGGGGGCCGCGGTCGCTCGCAACCCTGTTTCGATTATTGTGCCATGCCATCGCGTGGTGGCGGCCGACGGCTCGCTTAACGGATATGCCGGCGGGCTTGATCGCAAGGAGTGGCTGCTTCGGCTTGAGGGCGCGTACGAGGAGTAACACTCGAGCGCTTTGCATAGCCAAGATGCCGTGAAAGAACGGGACATGCTTTCCGAATGGAGGCTCAGACGGAAACTACGTCCCGGAATTCCGTTTTAAAGCGGGATGCGCTTTCCGAATGGCGTTCCAAGCGGAAACCGTGTCCCGGAATACAGCCTCAGAGTGGGACACCGTTTCCGGCTGAGACCACCTGCCTGGACATCGATCTACGCCCGCTCCTGCAGGGCGTAGATGGACTTATCCATGTTGAACAGGTAAGCCACAACGCAGACAATAATGAACATCGGCAAGTTACCAAAGCCGAAGACTTCGCAGCCAATAAGGATGGGTGCGAGCAGCGTATTGGTGGCGCTGCCAAAGACGGCTGCGTAGCCCAGTGCGGCGCAGAGCTCGACGGGCATGCCGAGTTGAGCCTCGTTATGGCGACATCTGGGTAACAGAAAGGCCCGCGTTCCTCAGAGGCAAGATAGGCAATTCTGCTTCTGAGGTAGATCTCAATTCTGCCGACCGCACTGCCGACCGCATCAAACATTAACTGCCGGAGGGCTCGGTCAAATTCATACGTGTAGATGATGGTTTCGAATGTTGTGCCTTCGCGAAAGATGGTAATCCCGGACTTGCATTTGGTTTTGTAGGGAAACCAGTAGGCCGACAGTCTGTAGTGGTTGGCTTCGACCAAGGCTCGCTCGAGTTCGCTTTGATCAGAGCACTTAAGACCCTTGTTTTCTGTCAATAGTGCTATTTGTTCGTTGATGGATATCCGCGACTTCTGGTATTTCATTAAGCCTCTTGATAGAAAAAGAGCTGGAGTTGCGCATCGTTGAGAGGCTTTCCAGCTTTAGCAAAACAAACTTATAAGATGCGACGGGCCGCGTCAAGATAATTACCGGACGGCCTAGGAGGCGGCTGGTTGGCTGGCTTAAAACCCAGCGCGTGAAATGACGCTCCACGCTATTCAGCGCGCTTGATAGGATGACGAACCACAGTCTTAAGTTTCTCCGGCGCACACTTGCGTGGATCGGAAAGATAGATTTCGTGATGTAAACGGGTGTCTGAGAAGTCGGGGACATAGCCCTGCTCGGTCGCATATTCATGCATGGCGTCTACGGTTGCCGGCTCGCTGTCGTAGGGTCCGGTATGCATGCATTGAACGCAGAGACCCTCGTCAACTTTAAGCAGCTCGACGGCAGAAAAGTCCAGTTTCTTTTTGGCCGTGGCTTCCGCGACCGCCCAGTCAAAGTCATCCTGAGTGACGAAATCGGGCAGGCGGATGCACGAGATAAAGTTGAAATCGTCCTTGCGTACATAATCGATGTCGCCGCTCGGGGAGTCTTGCCACCAGAAGCCCTCGAGCGGCGGTACCACAAAGTCGAAATAGCCCTCGATACTCCTTGAGCCTTTCTTTGACATCTTGACGGTATAGGCGATGCCGTAAAGCAGCGGCAGGGCATTTTGATACTCGCCACCTTCGGTATTTGGGTCGCCCTTTCCGCGAACGGCAACGTAGCTCATAGGCGGGACAGTTACGATACTCGGCTTGCTCGCAGGTCTGTAGAGCTCCTTGCATTCCTTCTTAAAGTCGAACGCCATGTTGGCCGCCTTTCTGCGTATTGGCCTGCTTAGATAGCTGAATCATATCATAGAAACGAACAGCTGTTCGAATGATTTGGCTGACAGATTGAGATGCGTGCGTTGTGTTTGGCGGTCGGCCTGACCCCATCGATGATTTCTCTGCCTCCCCGGCGCCTCATCTATAGCTGCCGTTTCCCCATATAGAACCTGCCAAAATAAACCCGTCCCTTTTTAGTCGGTGCGAAATGGGTAATACTAAAGAGTTATCCGACCAGATGGGAACCGATCGATGGCTTATATCGAATTCAAAGACGTCATCAAGGCATACGGCGAGGGCGACGCCCGCATTCACGCACTCGACGGCGCGAGCTTTACGGTCGAGCGCGGCGAGCTCGCCATCATTTTGGGTGCTTCGGGTGCCGGCAAGACCACGGCGCTCAACATTCTGGGCGGCATGGATACGGCGACTTCCGGCACCGTGACGGTGGACGGGCGCGATGTGAGCTCCGCTAACGAGGCGCAGCTCGTGGAATACCGCCGCGCCGACGTCGGCTTTGTCTTCCAGTTCTACAATCTGGTCCCCAACCTGACGGCGCTCGAAAATGTTGAGCTTGCGGCGCAAATCTGCCCTGATTCGCTCGATGCCGAGCAAACGCTTTGCCAGGTTGGCTTGGGTGAGCGCCTCGCCAACTTCCCCGCGCAGCTTTCGGGCGGCGAGCAGCAGCGCGTGTCCATTGCCCGCGCACTGGCAAAGAACCCCAAGCTGCTTTTGTGCGACGAGCCCACGGGCGCACTTGACTATAAAACCGGCAAGCAGATCTTGCAGCTGCTGCAGGACACTTGCCGCAAGCAGGGCATTACGGTCATCATCATCACCCACAACTCCGCGCTGGCGCCCATGGCCGATCGCCTGATCCGCTTTAAGAACGGTCGCGTGGAGAGCGAGACGGTCCAGCAAAATCCCGTGCCTATCGAGACGATCGAGTGGTAGCGCCCATGGACCAAGACCGCCAAAACAGCCTACGCCGCGACGCGCAGAACACGGAGCGCGAGCAGGATTTTACGACCTACCGCACTGCCCAAAGCTCAAACGATATGGTGCCGACGGTTTTTCGCCGTGGCATCTACCGCACAATCCGAGGCAGTCTTAAGCGCTTTTTGTCAATCGTGGTCATCACCGCGCTTGGCGTGAGCGTGATGTGCGGCCTTAAGGCGGGTTGCGAGGACCTGTGTGATTCGGTTGATGCCTACTTCGACCAGCAAAATGTCTATGACATTAACGTGCAGTCGACCTATGGCCTGACTGACGATGATCTCGACGCCATACAAGAGGTCGATGGCGTCGAAACGGCCGAGGGCATCTACACCGAGACCGCCTACACCGCCGTGGGCACAACGCGCGAGCGCGTGGTCGTGCAGAGTCTCTCCAAGGAGAACATCGATCAGCCGGTGCTCGTGAACGGCGATTTGCCCGAGAGCGCCGATGAAGTCGCGGTGACTTCGAAGTTCCTGAAGGCATCGGGCAAGAAAATCGGCGATACGGTGAGTTTTGCCGCCAATGACGCGAGCTCGTCCAATCAAAGCGCCAAGGACCAGTTTGCCGCGGGCGATTACACCATTACGGCTGAGGTCCTCGACCCCACTGATGTAAGTTCTGACTCGACAGTCAACGCCTTTCGCGCTGCTTCGGCGGCGGACTATAAGTTCTATGTGAGCGAGGACGCCGCGACATCTTCTTCCTACTCCGCGGTCCACGTGATCGTCGAGGGAGCCAAGAGCCTCAACTCCTATTCGGATTCCTACGCGGCAAAGATCAATGAGGTCAAGGGCAATATCGAGAAGATCCGCGAGGAGCGTGAGAAGGCGCGCGCCCAGGAGCTGACGGTCGACACGCCGGCAAGCTTGGATGCGGCCGAGCGCCAGGCGAATATGCTCTTTGGGATTGAGCAGGACAACATCAATCGCATGGCCGAGGGCAGCGACGAGCGTGCGCAGGCGCAAGCCGACCTGGACCAGCGCCGTGCCGCCGCCGACCAGCAGTTTGCCGATGCCCGCGCCGAGCTTTCCGATCTGGGCGAATGCACCTGGTACATCCAGGACCGCGGCAATATCGCAAGCTACTCGAGCGTGGAGAGCGATAGCTCGTCAATTGAGGCTATCGCCACGGTGTTCCCGTTCATCTTCTTTATCGTCGCCGTGCTCATCAGCCTTACCACCGCCACGCGTATGGTCGAGGAGGAGCGCACGCTCATCGGCCTGTATAAGGCGCTCGGCTATTCGCGCGGGCGCATCCTGTCCAAATACGTGGACTATGCGCTGTGGGCTTGTCTGATCGGCGGCGTGCTCGGCAACATCATCGGATTTGTGGGCCTGCCGCTGTTCCTGTTTACGGTGTTCGACGACATGTACTCACTGCCCCAGATGCTACTTTCGTACGACATCGTGTCCTCGATCGTTTCGGTGGCGCTGTTTGCCGTGGGCGTGGTGGGCGCCACGATTATCGCCTGCCGCCACGAGATGGCCGAGACCCCGGCCTCGCTTATGCGTCCCAAGGCCCCGCGCGCTGGCTCGCGCATCTTGCTTGAGCGCATCGGCTTTATCTGGCGTCGCATGGGCTTTTTGAACAAGGTGGCGGCGCGTAACCTGTTCCGCTACAAAAAGCGTGCCTTTATGACCATCTTCGGTATTGCCGGCTGTACGGCGCTCGTGATCTGCGGTATGGGCATCCGCGACACGTCGGTGGCGCTTTCGCCCAAGCAGTACGGCCACATCACACGCTACGACCTGCTGGCGGTTGCCAATCCCGACGATTTTTCGCAGACGTGCGCGGCGCTCGACGACCGAAGCGCGGTCAAGGATTCCGGTGTGACCGTAACTTCGACGCTGCCGATCATGACCGACAACGTCACCTTTACATTCGGCGGAAAGAGCGAGACCGTGCAGCTGATCGTGGTGCCCGATGACCGCACGAACGATCTGGACGACTATGTTCGCCTTGAGGATGAGTCCAAAGAGCCACTGTCTTTGCGTGACGGAGACGTGTATCTGAGTAAGAGTTCACAGCTGGTGCTGGGGATTCAACCGGGCGATACGGCGCACGTCCAGGATTCGTCACTCAACGTCGCCAAGGTCAAGGTCAGCGACATTTCGCTTAACTATCTGGGCAACACGCTTTACATGACGCAGAGCACCTATGAGCGCGCGTTTGGGCGCAGCGTTCGCCTCAATGGCATCTTTGCGCTGCTCAAGGGTTCGTCGGCCGACCAGATTGCGTTTAGCAAGAAGCTTAAGAGTGACGGCTGGCTTTCGATTTCGAGCACGGCCGAGCATTGGGAGAACTTTGAGGCGAACTTCACTATTATCAATTCCGTCGTGGTGCTCGTGACCTTTATGGCGGCGTGCCTGTCGTTTGTGGTGGTGTTTACGCTGTCCAACACGAATATCTCCGAGCGCGAGCGCGAGCTGGCGACCATCAAGGTGCTTGGTTTCCGCCGTGGCGAGGTGCACCATTACGTCAACAAGGAGACGTTGATCCTCACGGCAATTGGCGCCGCGCTGGGCGTGCCACTGGGCGGCTTGCTGGCCGAGAGTTTTACGTACATTTTGCAGATGCCGTCGCTGTACTTTGATGTTGAGGTCGAGCCGCTAAGCTACGTGCTCGCCGTGGTGCTTTCCTTTGGCTTTACGTTTATCGTCAACCTCGCCACCAATCGTACCCTCAACAAGATCGACATGGTCGGCGCCCTCAAAAGCGCCGAGTAACCTGCCCTGGGATTCAAGTTCTAGCGAGCTGCCGACGCGCCCGCAGCAGCATTTTTGCATAAACCGCCCCGCCAAATGCATACTTTGACGGGGCGGTTGCTTTTTGCCCACAGGTACCCCAGGGGGCGCCGTGCAAATTCCGGAGTATTCAGCGTCCCGGGGTCCGCGGGCGCGGGGGCGGGGGTGCAAAACTGCGCTGAAAGCCCCGATTCTGAGTCCCAACGCCTCTAGAGCCGCTCGTTTTTTTACAGGATGCGGCCCATGGTGCCTGCCTTTCGCCCAAAATCCAGTATGCAGGCACCCTCGGCTGCTGAATACTCCCAAAAATGCACGCCGCATCCTACCCCAGGCACCCGCAGCAAGAAGACGAATAGTCTCGGCCTCCCCAGTCACCGCAGGAGGCCCTAGGGCTTACCTCCCAAATCTTTCCGCAGGACGGAAGGATCCCGCCGCGCGAAGCGCACGGCGGGATCCTGACATGTCCGAGGACGATTTGGGAGGCAAGCCCTGGGGTCTCCGATGAGAGCAGTTTCGGCCGAGGCTATTCGTCGCCGAAGCTGATGCCCAGCGCCTTGGCCTCGCGCACTAGATCGCTCTGGGGGTCGACGTACTTGAGCTTGCCGGCGACCTCCTCGAGCGGCATGTGGCACATCTTGCCGTCACGCAGGGCAATCATGTAGCCAAACTCGCCGCGCAGGCAGCCGAGCGCTGCCTCGACGCCGCACTGGGTCGCAAAGATGCGGTCCTGAGCGTCGGGCTGACCGCCGCGCTGCGTGTGGCCGGGGATGGCGACGCGGGTCTCGCGACCGGTCTTGGCCTCGATCTCCTTGGCGATGTCGTACACGATCGAAGGGCTCGTACGCTCGGCGAGTTTCTTCTTGTACTCCTTCTTGGACAGCGCCGCGTCCTCCTTGGAGATAGCGCCCTCGGCGACGGCCACGATGGTAAAGCGGCTGCCGGTTTCCATGCGATGTTCAATGGTCTTGATGACGTTATCCATGTCGTAGGGAATCTCGGGAATCAAGATGACATCCGCGCCGCCCGCGACGCCGGCGTACAGCGGGATCCAGCCAACCTTGTGGCCCATGATCTCGATGACAAACACGCGGCCGTGACTCGAGGCAGTGGTGTGGATGTCGTCGATGCACTTGGTGGCGACGTCGATGGCGCTCGTAAAGCCAAACGTCAGCTCGGTGCCCCAGGTGTCGTTATCGATGGTCTTGGGCAGGGCGATAACGTTGAGGCCCTCTTCGCGCAGGCGGTTGGCGGTCTTGGTGGAGCCGTTACCGCCCAGCATAAACAGGCAGTCGAGCTGCAGCTTATGATAGGTGTGGACCATCGCCGGCACCTTCTCGACACCATCGGCCTCGGGGGTATCCAGACGCTTGAACGGTGTGCGGCTCGTGCCCAGGATGGTGCCGCCGCGGGTGAGGATACCGCTAAAATCGGCGGGCGTCATGACGCGGAACCTGCTGTAGATAAGGCCCTGGTAGCCGTCCTCAAAACCATAGATCTCGATAGGTTCTTTGCTATTGGTCATAAGCGTTTTGACGATGCCGCGCATGGTGGCGTTGAGCGCTTGGCAGTCGCCGCCACTGGTAAGAAGACCGATCCTAAGCATGATGAATCCTTCCGGGCAAGTTATAACATGCGCATAAGTTTACCCCCGCACACTGTTGATACGGGGGTAAAACGTGTTAGCTCAAGCGTATGGAAATGTAAGCAACGTCAGGGAACGTAAGGTCGACGGGCCTGGCTCCTTACAGCGCAAAGGCGTCGACGTCGCCCCAGTGGCGGCGCAGCGTGATGGCGGCAGCGGGCTCGGTATTGTCAAAGATGACCGACCATTGCGTATTGCTGGTGATGTCTTCCGGATTGGGCTCTTGGGCTGCGGCGCGAAGGGCCTTCCAAGCGACTGCCTCGTCCTGGGCACCGGCGTGGGCGTCAAGGACATCGGCGATTGCGACGGCGCGCTCTTTACCATGGCCCAGCTCGTCATTCTTTTGGTTGGGCAGCACTTCGTCGCCATAGCAGGCGTAGAAGTTCGTAACCTGGCGTACAGGAGTCGCCTTGCATGCACGGTCGGGGTCGCGCGGATCCCACTCCACCACCCGCGCGTCACCGGCGGCGTCGTTGATAAAGAAGTGGTAATCGCGTCCTGCCATGGCGTGCATGTCGTAGGCAGAAAGCAGGTCGACGGCCTCTTGCGTGGTAGCCGCGCGGTCGAGCACCAGACGGATGGCGAGCGAGGTATTGATGACGGGGCGTTGCGTGTCCTGGTCACAGGGCTTGGAATCCAGGGTGAGTACGGCAATGGACACGCCGCATTCGTTAACACCGTCGAGCTGGGCAAACGGGCCCATGAGCGCGGCGGCGCGTCCGGCGACGGAGTCAAGCGGAGTGTTATCGCCCAGGTTGTTAAGGGCGGCAAACCCGATGGAGGCATAGCCGTCGCGTGGGTGATTGCGCACCAGCAGCGCCGAGGTGTCGTCCTTAAAGTCGTAATTGCGACCGGTGCGCACGCGGCCTTCGGCATCTACGGCGACAAAAGCGCTGCAGGCAAACTGGGGCGCCTGGACATGTACCGGCACACCGGGCAGCACCTGCGCCATCACGGCATCGATGTAGGCCTGGTCGTCGCGCACGCCAGCGGCGATGATGCGATCAAGATCGTAGTCGTAGGCGATGTCGATTGCGTACAGGTCATAGCTATCCGCGTAGCCGGTCAAGCGTTTGAGCGACGCGGCGGACTTGATTTGCTTGTGATAAACGATACCGGTGGCAGCGGCAAGGCCAACGGCGACTCCCGCGACACCGCAGGCGATGGCAATGTTACGTGGCTTCATGACGGCTCCTCTCGTCCTGTTAGCGTAATTGTCGCAAAAGGTGCACGGGCATGATGGCTCAACTTGGCGAGCGGCGCAGGATTAAACATGGAATGAAGAGCGCGGCGCTGGCGCGGCGGGGTATGCTGGAGGGGACCATCAACCCAGCGAAAGGGGAGAGCATGACGGATCAGGAAACGCCCGAGCGCGCGCACGTGACGGCCGACGATATCGAGGCCGCCAACGACCTTATCGACTTTATCGAGGCATGCCCCAGCATGTTCCATACGGCGGCGACCATTATGGCCGAGCTCGACGAGGCGGGTTTTACCTACCTGCCCGAGAACGCGGCGTGGGATATCGAGCCGGGTGGTCGCTACTATACTCAGCGCAACACCTCGAGCGTTATTGCCTTTAAGGTGGGCGAGGACCTGGCCGCGACGTGGGGCGAGGACGGCGTTGCCGGCGACTATCATTTTCAGCTCACGGCGTCGCACAGCGATTCGCCGACGTTTAAGGTCAAGGCCGTGCCCGAGCTCGACGGCGCGGGCGAGACGCTGCGCCTGAACACCGAGGCCTACGGCGGCATGATCGACTACACCTGGTTCGACCGTCCGTTGGCACTCGCGGGCCGCGTGCTGGTACGCGAGGGCGACCGTATCGAGAGTCGTTTGCTCGCTACCGAGCGCGAAGTCGCCATCATCCCGAGCCTTGCCATCCACATGAACCGTGGCGTTAACGAGAGCTTTGCTCCCAACCGAGCCGTTGACCTGTGCCCGCTCATCAGCGCTGGCGACCTTAAGCAGGGCGACTTTGACGCCCTGATCGCCGACGAGCTGGATGTTGAGCCCGAGCAAATTCTGGGCCGCGATCTGTTCCTGGTCAACCGCCAGGATGCGCGCATTTGGGGCTGGGCCGACGAGTTTATCTCGACGCCCAAGCTCGACGACCTGGCCTGCGCCTACACCTCGCTGCAGGCATTTTTGGGTGCTGAGAACGCGCACGATGTTTCGGTCTTTTGCTGCTTTGATAACGAGGAGGTTGGCTCCGAGACCAAACAGGGCGCCATGTCGACGTTCTTGGCCGACGCGCTGCGCCGCATTAACGGATCGTTGGGCTTTGACGACGAGTCGTACCATCGCGCCCTTGCCGCCTCGATGCTCGTAAGCTGCGACAATGCACATGCCGTGCACCCCAACCACGCCGAGAAGTGCGATGCCCGCAATCAGGTGGTGCTTAACGGCGGCATCGTCATCAAGGAAGCCGCCAACCAGCACTACTGCACCGATGCCTTTAGCCGCGCGGTGTTCCAGGCCATCTGCGATGACGCCGACGTGCCCACGCAGGCCTTCGCCAACAAGAGCGATATGGCCGGCGGCTCCACGCTCGGCAATCTGTCTAATATGCAGGCGAGCATGCACGCCGTGGACGTGGGCCTGCCGCAGCTGGCCATGCACTCGAGCTACGAGACCGGCGGCGTGCGCGACGTGATGTACGCCATCCGCGCCCTCACCGCCTTCTACGAGCGAAACCTAACCATCAACGGCGCCGAAAGCGTGGAGCTGTAAATGCGAGCCGAAGAAATGAAGGCCGAGCATGGGGCTCAGCTTATTGATCGGGGTTTACAGCTGTTCGTCGCCGCTTGCCATGAGTCAGGGGTCGACGTGTCCAAGGCGCGACCAACGAGTGCTGAAGAACTCAAGCGTAACGCCTATTCGGACCGCTATGACGAGGAGACGGATTGGCTCTAATAAGCGAAGTGTCGAAAACGCTAGATGTATGTTTGATATCACTTTGGCGAGAGTGTCGCAGACAGAACTACCGGTATGGCGCAAGCCAACCTGACCCCATTGCACCAAACCTACCAAAAAGGAACAGGTTCATTTTGGCAGGCTTTATCTGGGCAAATGCCGCAATGCCAACAGCTGGACGGAATTGTTAAGACACCGCGGGTTGAGCAAACGTCAGCGAGCGACGTCCAGAACGAACAAGTTGGCATGAAAAAGGCGAGGCATTGACCTTCTGGTCATGCCTCGCCTTTTGAATGACAAATTGTCGCTCTGGGCGGCGCGCAGCGTCGACCGGTCCGCCGTTCGTTAGAACGGCGGAACCCTAATGTTCGATCCAGCAACGCAGGGTCTCGCCGGCTTGCAGGTGACGCAGATTCTCCGCGGCGATGTCGACGACGTTGTTGAGCGTTGCTGCCAGGTGGAACCAACCGGAGACGTGCGGCGTGATGAGCATGTTAGGCGCATCCCACAGTGGGCTTGTCTCAGGCAGCGGCTCGGGGTCGGTGACGTCGACCGCGGCGCCGGCGAGATGACCCGACTCCAGGGCGGCAACCAAGTCGTCGGCGACCACAAGGTCGCCGCGGCCGCCGTTGGCAAAGAAGGCGCCCGGTTTCATCGCAGCGAAGAACTCGGCGTTCGCCAAGCCGCGGGTCTCGGGCGTGCTGGGCATAAAGGATGCGACGATGTCAGCCTCGGCCAGACGCTCGGGCAGGGCGTCCATGCTGTCCATGTCCTCAAACACAATGGGGTAGACGAGCGGATGGCGCTTGATGCCGCGGACGTGCGCACCCATGTTGCGGCAGAGCGTGGCGAAGTGGCCACCGATATCGCCCGCGCCCAGCACCAGCACATTGGCGTTTTTGAGCGAGGTGACCGGCCCCAAATCCTCCCAGCGATGCTCGCGCTGCAGGTCCTGGTAGCCGGGCAGGCGCTTCATCATAGACAGCACCATGGCAAACATGTGCTCGCTCACGGCCTGGCCGTAGGCGCCGATTGAGCAAGACAGCTTGGCTTCAGCCGGCACGGTGCCGGCGGCGAGATAGTCGTCATAGCCGGCGGTCTGCAGTTGCAGCAGCTGGAGGCGCTCGCATGCGGTCAGCAGGGAAGGGTCTATGTTGCCCAGGATCACGTCGGCATTGGCGACCTGTTCACGCGTGATGGCGTCGGAGCTCGTGTAGATAAAGTCCTCGCCCGGAGCGCTCGACTCAAGAATTGCGCGATGGCGGTCGTTGACGGGCAGCAAAACCAGGATGTTCACAAGCAGTCCTTTCCGCTCGACCTGCCAAAAAGGGACAGGTTTATTTTGGCAGGTTGTATCAGGCAAAACGTTATAAAAACGCCGGGCTACGCGATGGTTAACATATCCATCGCGTAGCCCGGCGCATCCACAGCTACCAGCTCAGCAGCTCGTAGCCATCCTCGGTCACCACGAGCTGTACCTCGCACTGGGCCGAATCGCTGCCGTCCTTGGTGCGCACGCACCAGCCGTCACCCTTGCTGATCTTGATGTCGGGCGCTCCGGCGTTGACCATGGGCTCGATGGTAAAGACCATGCCCGGAGCCATGATGGTGTCCACATCGGGCGCCTCGGTGGTAAAGCCCACAAACGGGTCCTCGTGGAACTCCTTACCGATACCGTGTCCGCCGTACTCGCGCACCACGCTAAAGCCGGCGTCCTCGACCGTCTTTTGCACGGCCTCGGCCATCACGGACAGCGGTAGCCATGGCTTGACGGCCGCCAGACCCGCCTCCACGCTGGCGCGGGTGACGTCGACCAGGCGCTGGCGCTCGGCCGAGACCTCGCCGATGCAGAACATACGGCTCGAATCACTAAAGTAACCGTCCAGGATCGTGGAGCAGTCCACGTTGATGATGTCGCCCTCGTGCAGCACATCCGCATCGCAGGGGATACCGTGGCAGACGACGTCGTTGATCGAGGTGCACACGCTCTTGGGATAGCCCTCGTAGTTAAGATCGGCCGGCGTGCCGCCGTGCTCGACGGTGTAGTCGTAGATCATCTGGTCGATCTGGTTGGTGGTCATGCCCGCGGCGATGTGTTCGCCTACGTAATCGAGCACACCCACGTTGATGGCGGCCGAGCGCTTGATGCCCTCGATATCGGCGGGCGTCTTGTAGAGCGTGCGGGGCAGAACCTCCCAGCCCTCTTCCCACAAGCGCTCGAGGCGCTCATCAAAGGCGCTATGGCATTTCTTATATTTTTTGCCGCTGCCGCACCAGCAGACGTCGTTGCGGCCGGGCACGGGTCCATTGTCAAACATGGCTAACTTCCTTTCATTCGCAGCTAGTATAGCCCACTCACAGGGCAGCTGCGCGCTAGTAGCTCACCTGGCAGGGAATGCCGAGGGCGCGCACGCGCGCGGCGATGGCGTCGAGGGCCTCGGGCGCTGCTTTGGCAAGGCCGGCGACCGGCGTCTCGCGAGCCACCGTGTAGATGGTCGCTTCTTGTGGGCGAATGCGCTCAAGTGCCGCGAGCCAGGGGGCAACGTACTCCTCGCCGGTGTTGTCGATGGGCTTGCCCAGATACTCACCGGTCAAAAAGATCGTCTGGATAATAACGTGACCGTCAAAGCTTGCGAACGTCTCAATCTGGTGCTCGACGTCGTAGGGGCCAACAGGCTGGTCGAGCAGCTGGATAAATGCCGGATCGACCGTATCGAGCTTGAGGATGTTGTCGTCGACCATCATGAGCGCATCGTGCACCTCGGGGCGGTCGGCGCGCGTACCGTTGGAGAGCACGGCGATTTTGGAGTTTGGGGCCAGCTGATCGCGCAGCGCGACGGCGCCGGCAATCGCCTGGGGAAACTCCGGTGCGGCGGTGGGCTCGCCGTTGCCTGCGAAGGTAATCACATCGGGGAGCTCGCCCTCGGCTGCCATCTCGCGCAGCTTTGCCTCGAGCGCGTCGAGTACCACGGCGGCTGTGTTGTACGGCTCATGGCAGGGGCGCTCGGCGTTGAGGCCGTTTTCGCAGTAAATGCAGTCGAACGTGCAGATTTTGCCGCTGGCCGGCATCATGTTGACGCCGAGCGAGAGACCAAGGCGACGGCTGCGAACGGGCCCAAAGATGGGGCTGGCATTCAAAAACGTAGACATAGACATATGCTCCTCAAGACAATTGTGCCTAAGCATAGCATCGGCTCCAAAGCAAGGTGCGGGCTCTTGCTTTACAAGTTTCGTTTTTTCACGTCGCTCATTATGCCGTGCCATGAAAAGCCTCGGGTCGGGTACAGTTAATCTGTTAACAAGGCGTAAGGCAATGCGGGTCCATCCAACCGCACTGACGTGCAACTGGATGAGCATTGATGATGGGGGCACAACATGGATTTTACGGTCGAGAATGCGGGCACCACGATTGCCTGTCGCGAATATGCCGGCCCGGATGTGTCGCCTGATACTCCTGCCTTGGTGTGCGTGCACGGCGCTTGTGTCGACGGCACATTTTTTGACGGTATCGCTTGTGAGCTCAGTCGCAACTACCGCGTAATTGCTTACGACCGCCGCGGCTGCGGTGACAGCAGCGATGCGGCAGACGACAGCTATGATCTTGCCGCTCAGGCCGCCGACCTGCAAGCCGTGATCGAACACGTTGGCGCTCCGGCAAATGTGCTTGCGCATAGCGCCGGTACGTTGGTGGCGCTGGAGCTTCTTCGCACCGAACCCCATCTCGTCGCCCGTGCGATTCTGCATGAGCCGGCTGTGTCGGCCGAAGGCGTCGGTATGGGCGCAGCTCCGGTTTTGCTCGATATGATTGCGGCTGGAAAGGTATCAAGGGCGCTCCGGCTTTTCTTGGGAGCCCTCGGCGACTTGGACCCCGAGGCTCCTGGGACGACCGAAGCGGAAGTCAAACATGCCCTGCGCAATGGTCGTTGCTTTATGGCGAACGAATATGGAACAAATATGACTTACGTTCCCAATTGGGATAGTGTCTGCGCATCGAAGTCCGTTGCTGCTGTGCTTCTCGGCGAGCTTTCGGTCGATACACCCCGCGAGGCTGGCACGCGAGCGGCTGCCGAATATCTCGATTGCCCCCTTGTGACGATTCCGGGCGCGCATAACGGTCTGCGCGATCGCCCCGTTACGGCGGCAAACGCCGTTCGTGATGTCTTGGAGCGTTAGCACGCTCGATGACCTGCGGGGAGAGGGGCTGTTAGCGTTTCGTCATTGTTAACGAATGCGCCCATAACCGCGCGCCTGCGGCTCCATTACCGCCGTTTGCCAGGTCATAAAAATGCAACGATAATCGCGCGTTTGCCTTCAGCTGTTAGATGCTACCCTTGTACCAATTGATATGCACCGTTGCCGTGCGTAACGATAGAAAGGGCCCCATATGCTCAATAATCACGAGGTCAATCTAACCGACGAGGAGGCTGCCGCCGAGGTCGCCCGCGTCGCGAAGACCTACCCCGTGGTGCGTTTGCTGTCGGCCGATCAGATTAAGAGCGAGCCTAACTGCCTGCTCGCCGGCAATCGCTGCCCTTGTCTGCGTCAGTCGAGTCTTGAGGCCTTGGCAGATTCGGGTGAGGTATCGGAGCAGCTGCTCAATGATGGTACCGAGTACCGCGCTCGCCTGCGCCCTCTGAAGGTTGAGGGCGAGCCTCACGTCCTGCTGATGGTGCGTCCGATCGATGAGCAAGAGGCTGCAGAAGAGGACCTCGTCTACACCGATGTGCTGACGAGTGTGCGCAATCGCCGATATTACGAGGAAAAGCTCCGTAGCGCCCGCATGAATGCCGGCGTTGCGGTGATCGACCTTGATGATTTTAGGGTCTTCAACGATACGTGTGGCCGTCATGCCGGCGACCTTGCGCTCGGTGCTGTGGCGACGGCCATACGCAGCGGAATTCGTTCGACTGACGAGCTTGTACGCTATGGCTGCGACAAGTTTGTGGTCGTCATGCCCAATATTCCCTCCGATGACTTCACCCGTCGCCTGCACCAGGTGTCCGATGCCGTTCATGCCACGATTGTTCCGGGCTATGAGTACGTGAGCTTGACGGCATGTGTTGGCGGTGTTCGCATTCATGGCGAGACGGTCGATGAAGGAGTTGGCCGCGCTGTCCAGTTATTGAGCCGCGCTAAGGCAAAAGCCGGTACGGTCGTGACCGATGCCGATTCCATCGAAGCCTTCCAAAGCGAAAAGCCTTTGGTGCTTATTGTCGATGACTCCGAGATGAACCGAGCCATTCTCAACGAGATGCTCAAGGACGAGTATTGCATCCTCGAGGCCGACAACGGTCGTACGGCGCTCGACATGGTCGACCGCTATGGCGATGAGTTGTCGCTCGTGCTGCTGGATATTGTCATGCCGGGCATAAGCGGCTTTGAGGTGCTGGCCGATCTGTCGCGCCGATCGGATATCGACAATCTGCCTTTCATCATGATTTCGAGCGAAGATTCCGATGATATGGTTCTGCGCGCGTACGAGCTGGGCGCCTCGGACTATATCAACCGCCCGTTTGATTCCCGTGTCGTGCGTCGCCGTGTAAGCAACACCATCCGCCTATACGCCAAACAGCGCCGCCTGACGAGTTTGCTGTCCCAGCAGTACAACGAGCGCGTCAAGAACAGTCGCATGCTCATCGACATCATGGCCGGCGTCATGGAGCTTCGCAACGGCGAGAGCGGCAGGCACGTTACGAACATCGAAAAGCTGACCGAGCTGCTGCTTGACTGTCTGGTCCAGCGTAGCGACAGTATCTCCCTCGACAATGAGGAACGCTCCACGATTGCCCTGGCTTCGGCGCTGCACGATATCGGCAAGATGGCGATTGACGATGCGATTCTCAACAAGCCCGGACGCCTTACGCCCGAGGAGTTCGAGATTATGAAGACGCATACCACGATCGGCGCCGACATGTTGCTTGAGCTGGGCCGCCATCATGTCGGCAATGCGCTTATGGAATATGCGTACCAGATTGCGCGTTGGCATCACGAGCGCTGGGACGGCAAGGGCTATCCCGATGGCCTTAAGGGCGACGAGATTCCCATTGCCGCGCAGGTGGTCTCGGTGGCCGACGTGTATGATGCGCTGACGAGCGTGCGCGTGTACAAGGACGCTATCCCGCACAAGGAGGCGATCCAGATGATCCTGGACGGTAAGTGCGGCACCTTTAACCCACTGTTGCTCGACTGCCTGCTCGAGGTGCAAGACCGTATTGCCGAGACGTTGGCACGCCCCGCCGACGTTGTCGCGTTTCCCACGATTTAGTTTGACCAAAGGAGTTTTAATCCATGATTTCCATGCGTGAGGCGTATGAGAAGATCGGCGCTAATTATGATGACGCGTGCGCTCGGCTGATGGGCGAGGAAATGCTTGCCCGCTTTGCCCTCAAGTTTTTGGATGACGAGAGCATGGACAAGCTGGAGGCCGCCATGGCGGCAGGAGACGCCGAAGGTGCGTTTATGGCAGCGCACACGCTCAAGGGCGTGAGCCAGAATCTGGGATTCGATAATCTGTACGAGCCGGCGGTTGTGGTGACCGAAGCACTGCGCGGCGCCGATGCCGTTGACGGCGCTCGCGAGGGAATGCATGCGTTGCAGCAGCAATATGCGGCTACGATGTCGGCCCTGCGCGAAGCGGCTGAATAAGAGCTTGCGAGCCTTGATGACTATGAGAGTGGATAATCTCCCGTTTTAGGCCCGGTGGTGGCCTCGAAGTGGGAGATTATCCACTCTCGTTCGATACGTGTCCAAAAATCCACTCTCACCCCTTCTGATTAGTGAATGGGCTA
This sequence comes from uncultured Collinsella sp., assembly GCA_902490565.1. Taxonomy (GTDB): domain Bacteria; phylum Actinomycetota; class Coriobacteriia; order Coriobacteriales; family Coriobacteriaceae; genus Collinsella. Next base: position 44,658 of record CABUEK010000004.1, read on the forward strand.
TGCGCACCGGCGGGGCTTTCCGCATGCAATCAATATCGTTGTTCGATAAACTGTTCGAATAACGATAGAGTCGATGAGGGTGAGTGTATGTCTAACAGCGTTCAGCGTATGGCCAAAGCGGGCGAAAATATCAGGAAGCTTGGCTTTTGCATGGCAGCCGTTTTTGCAGGGATGCTCGTCGCTTTTGCCGCGTTGGTTGTTTACGTGATCTGGTATGCGGTTGCAAACGTTGCTTCTGTCGATTCTTTCGGCGTCGTGACGCTTCTCGATGGCGGGTGCATCGTTATCCCAAGCGGACTGTGCCTGGCACTCGTCGTGGGTATTTCGCTTGTCGTTCTGTGTGGGATCAGCCGTAACATCTCGCGAGGCGTCTCGCCCTTTACCAAGACGCATGTGCGGCTTATCCGTGTTCTTGCGCTTGCCTTTGCTGTTAACGCCGCGGTTTCGCTTATTGGTGCCTACGGATCGGTCAATCTTACCATTGGTGGGCTGGAGCTTTACGTCGTGCCTCATTCCTTCGTTATTGAGATTTGCCAAGGCGTTGCCTTTGATGCGGGGTCGCTTATCGGCGCGGCTGTCTGTCTGTGTATCTCGGTGATCTGGAGTTATGCCTCGCTGCTCCAAGAGCAGTCTGACGAGCTTGTGTAGGAGGAAGCATGAGCTATCTCATCATCGAGCTTGAGACGCAGCTGCTTAAGACCGGAAAGACCAGTGCTGATCTGATTCGTGCCACGGGGCATACTCCGGCTAATATTTCTAAGCTAAGAAACGGAAAAATTAAAGCTATTCGCCTTAAGACGCTTCTCGATATTTGCGATGAACTTGACTGTCAACCGGGAGATATTATTCGGCGGGTGAGTGAGAAAGAGCTTGAGGAGCTTATTGTTGAGCGTGCAAAAAATGTCGTGAGACAGATGCGGGATGGTGGAGGCAACGAGGCGTCGCTTCCGACATCAGTCTTCGCTGTCGATTTGAGTGACGAGTAGCTTAAGGCGAACAACTAAAACGAAGTATCAGCGTGAAGGGACCCGTGTCTAACACAGGTCCCTTCTTTTAGATTATCTTGACAAATATGTGTTATCGAAAAACAATAACAACCATGGAAAACGATAAAAGAAAGAAGGAACGATATGAGCGGTTTTTCTATCAAGCAGAACGGGGGTCCAATGAACGCATCAGCGATAAAGTTATCAAAAGTTTCAAAACGCTACGGGAAACGACACGTTTTGCATGACGTTTCCTTCGAGGTGCATCAGTCTGAACTTTGCGCCCTTGTTGGTGCAAACGGGGCGGGCAAAAGCACGCTTATTAAAATAGTGCTGGGCCTCTGTGAGCCATCGTCGGGGAGCGTGGAGCTCTTTGGAGGCAAGTCGAAAAAAGAGCTGAGCCTGATGCGGACGCGTGTCGGCTATGTGCCAGATTCCAGCGGAGCATACCAATCCCTCAGTGCGGTGGAGAATCTTCGGATCCGATGTGCGGAATGGGGGCTCGATGAGAAACGTGAGGTTCCTCGCGTCTTGGGCCTAGTCGGGCTGGACGTCGATGAGAAAAAGAGCGTGAGCAGTTTTTCTCTGGGAATGAAACGGCGACTGGATATAGCTACGGCTTTGTTGGGCGACACCGACGTACTAATTTTCGATGAGCCGGCAAATGGGTTGGACCCGCTGGGCATCGAGAGTATATGGGCCCTTATCGGTCGATTGAATCGAGAACAGGGTAAGACCATGCTCATCTCTAGCCATGATTTGGATGAGTTGGCATCGGTTGCAACAAGTTGCGTGTTTATTCATGACGGTGAACTGCTGAAAAAGGAATCGATGGATGTCATAAGGGATGAGGCGTCGTCCCTAAAAGAATATTACAGGCGCTTGATGAACGCGGTCTCGCTATGAAGCGGGCGATCCATCCCATAAAGGCAGATATGATGCGTCTACACAGGATGTTTCCGGCGCAGTTTGGTCTTACGCTTATGTTGGCGTGCGGTCTTCTCTTCGGTGTTTTTCTAAATAACGGAGCAACGTTGCTAGGCTTTGGCTATGGCGTTTGTGGGGAGGATATTGGTTTCTTCTGGAATGCAATCGATCCTTCTGCGCCTGATGAGTCCCTTGCGCGCAGCGCTTTTGCCGGTACATCCCTGTTCGTTCCACTCATCGTTTGTTTGGTGCTTTTACAGGAGCATGGCTATAAAGAGGGATACCGAATTTCTTCAGCAAGAGGTCTCGCCCGCTTTAATGGGGCTTTGGCACATGTGCTTTCGTCTGCTTTAATAGTCGGCGCAGCATATAGCGCACTTTGCCTTCTTTTGTTTGCAATAGCCATACTGCGTGGGGGGCAAAACTACACGCACGGCATGCTGACTGCATTTTTGCCTGCGATGATAATCAACGCCGTATTGGTGATATCGGTTGCGTTGGAGACGATGACCATCTATCGGATTACAGGCAGCGCTGTATTGAGCGGGGCTGCAATCATAATTGGATTTGTCATGAGCCTGACGCTCTACGGAAGCTTCCTTCAGGTGCCTATACCATCCTTGCGATGGGTCTTACTCCTTCCGGGGCCGTACCTTGGAGTCGGATGTGCCCTTGGGTATAGCGATATGGGACAGCTGACGCTTCTGGGATATGGCGTGGCAGCCAGCTGTCTATCGGTATTGATTTACGCTCTCGTGAGCTTTCGTGCCGGGGGTGTGTTCAATGACTCGTCAGATTAGAAGATTCCTCCATTCAGAATGGAAGCATGTGAGCAAATGGGCGTACGCCTTAATCCTGGTAATTTATGCGTACATGGTGGTATTGCAGCTTAATTCTTTCCCGATGTGGTTCTGTAGCCTCCGTGAGAACAGTTTCTTGGGCTTTTTCCCAGACCCGACGCTTCGGCTATCGGCAGAGGATGTCGTTCTATTTGGTAATGCAGAGGTTTTTCGCGGTCTGCTGTTCAACGTAGCCCCGTTGGCTCATGCATTGTACTTTCCGTTTGTCGCGGCTTGTATCGTGCCGCGCTTTGTCAGTTCGGACTTTATTGAGGAACCGTGGGGGCTGTCGGAGGCTCGGGGAGGGAAGCGTGTGTGCGCTATCGTTGCGCGAGTGGTGCTGTCTTCTTTTGCCCTTTTGGGCGCGTTTATCCTGACGAGTGTCGTTTTGTACTGTCTTAACTGCGCAATCGTTTCGGATGCTCAACAGTATTTCAACCTGAATATATTTTGCGATCGACTTCTTCTGGCGAGTGTCGTCTGCCTTGCATACGTGGTCTCTTGCGTGATCGCTGTTTCCTATTTTGGGTCCGGCTTCGGTCCGATTGGCATGCTGTTGCTTGTCAATGTTGTAGCGATCTACATACAGCTCGGGGCCAATTCCATGCTTCCGCTTCCAGCCTCGATGCTCATGTGGATTTGTGGCGTGACCCCGTTGGGGAATGGTCAATGCATCTCGATTTTAATTGACTGCCTAATCAACGTAGCAAGCGTTTTTACCATTTGCTTTACCGTAGACCGATTGCGGTCGAGATTTCTTTGATTGTTTGTGAGGGATAATCATACCGAGCATACCAAATACAGGGGGGGGCGGGCACCGTGGCTGGTGTCCGCCCCCCGGCATGGAAGGTTTAAGCCTGCGTGATTCGCGAGCTAGCGGGCCTGCTTAACCTTTGCCGCTGCCTCGACAAACGACTTCCACAGGTTAAAGTCGGTCTCGAGCGTCTGCCAGGTGTACTCGGGATGCCATTGCACGCCCAGGCAGAAGGGTTGGCCTTCGACTTCGATGCACTCGGGCACGCCATCGGTTGCCTTGGCGACCAAGCGCGTGCTTTTACCCAGACGATCGACGCAGCAGTGGTGTGCGGAGTTGGTCTGGATAAGCCTGTGCCCGCCAAGCGCGCGCTCCAGCAACGAGCCCGGCACGACCTCGACGGGATGCACGGGGTCGTTGAGCACGTGGGTATGGCGCCACTGCGTGCGGCCCTCGCGCGCGCCCAGGCTCGGTACGTCCATGCACAGGGTGCCGCCAGTAGCGACATTGAGCAACTGCGTGCCGCGGCAGGTGGTAAAGAGCGGCTTTTTGGCGCGGAGCACCTCGCCGACCAGCTTAAACTCAAAGCTATCGCGGATCTCGCAGCAGAGGGTGGGATCGTAGGGTCGATCATCGCCCCAACGTTTGGGATTGACATCAGGGCCGCCGGGAATGGCGATGCCGTCGGCGATATCGACGTAATGACGGATGACCTCAATGTCCTCGGTGATGGACATCTGCAGCGGCAGGCCGCCGGCGGCAAGGATGGCATCGACAAAGACACTTGCGATTTCCTCGTTGGGGGAGAGCGTCTCGCTTAAAAACGGCTTTGCATCTTCCCAACGCGGCGCGACGAGGATGAGCGGACGGTCGGCGGGGGCAACGTCGACGTGCGGGGTATAGGACGAGGAAGTACGAGTTCCGATCATAGGTGTAACTTTCGAGTTTGGATGGTCATGGCGAGCGAACATGGCAATTGGGTTAGTGGCCCTTGATGGAGTTGAGGAAGTCCTGGGCGCGCTTGGTCTGGGGGTGGTCGAAGAACTCGTCGGGCGTGCCGGTTTCCACGATCTGGCCGTCGGCCATAAAGACGACGCGGTCGGCCACGCGGCGGGCAAAGTTCATCTCGTGCGTAATGACGATCATCGTCATGCCCTGCTGGGCCAAGCGCACCATGACCTCGAGCACCTCGTTGATCATTTCGGGGTCAAGGGCGCTCGTGGGCTCGTCAAAAAGCATGGCCTTGGGCTGCATGGCGAGTGAACGGGCGATGGCCACGCGCTGCTGCTGGCCGCCCGAAAGCTGTGCGGGCACCTTGTCGGCCTGCTCGGCCACGCCCACGCGGCTCAGCAGGTCCATGGCGCGCTCACGAGCCTCCTCCTTGGACACGCCCAGCACGTCGACCGGCCCCAACATGACGTTCTGCAGTACGGTCATATGTGCGAACAGGTTGAACTGTTGAAACACCATGCCCAACTCGGCGCGCATGCGGGCAAGATCCTTGCCTTCCTGCGGCAGGGGCTCGCCTTCGATGAGGATCTCGCCCGAGTCGATGGTTTCCAGACGGTTGATAGTGCGGCACATGGTCGACTTGCCCGAGCCCGAGGGACCGATCACAACGACGACCTCGCCGCGGTCGACCGAGAGATTGATGTCGTTGAGGACGTGTAGATCGCCATAGTGCTTATCGACGTGTCTGAGCTCGATCAACGGCTGATTGCCGGTGGAAGAGGTGCTCTGTGCCATGGTGCTCGGCTCCTTATGACTCGAAATGGTAAAGCGTTAGCGGATGATGGTCGCGCCGGTCTTGTGCGAAACGTAGATGGCGGCCTTGTTGATCGCGACGTTGATGAGGATGTAGATGACCGCGATTACCAGGTAGACCGACACGAGGGCGTCGTAGTTGGTAATGAGCACACGGGCATTTTGCATGAGGTCGGGGTAGCTCACCACATAGGCGACGGTGGTGTCTTTGACTACGACCACAAGCTGCGAAATCAACGACGGAATGATAAACCGAATAGCCTGCGGCAACACGATTTTAAAGGTGATTTTGGCCTTGGAGAGACCGAGCGCCTGGGCTGCCTCGACCTGACCGCGCGGCACGGCATTGACGCCGGCGCGGAAAATCTCGGCCAGCACGCCGGCCGCAGCGAGCGCGACAGGCAGTGTGAGCATCCAAAATGACGGTAGCGCGATCTTGTACTGGGGCAGCACCAAAAAGAAGAAGTAGATGAACAGCAGGCTCGGCACGCCGCGGAAGAAATCGGTGAGCACACGGCAGACCAGCTGTAACGGCTTGATGCCGCTGGTACGGCCGAGCATAAGGGCTAAGCCCAGTACCAGTGCAATGACGCCGGCGGTGAGTGCAACTTTAACGGTGCCCTCAAAGCCGGCAAGCAAGAACTTCCAGGTGGTTAAGTGCGTAAAGAAATACCAATAGTGGACCGAAAGCTGGCCGGTCACATAAAAGCGCTGCAGTACCAGGACGGCGAGCGCGGCGACGGCAACAAGCGAGATGGCGGTGCCGATGCGAATCTTGGCGCGCATCTTGGGGCCGGGAGCCTCGTAGAGCGCATCGCGCATGGTAAGCGCGGAGGTGGAGTGCTTGCTCATCGGAGGATCCTCACCTTCTTATCGATGTAGTTGCCAATGTGGCTCACCACAAAGGCCGTGCCCAGGTAGCCGAGCGCCGAGATAAAGAACGCGGCGACGCCGCCGAGCGAGCGCGTGTTGATGTAGCTCACCACGCCAGTGAGCTCCTGCGGTTTAAGCGGCACCTGACTGCCGAGCGCGGTGGTAAGCATGACGGCGATAAAGAGGTTGGTCATGGGCAGTACGCTCGAGCGCAGCGCCTGCGGAATCACGATCTTGGCGAGGATACGGCTGAAGCTCATGCCGAGCGAGCGGGCGGCTTCCACCTGGCCGACGCCGACGGTGTTGATGCCACTCATAAAGTTCTCGGAGCCAAAGGCCGAGCCCAAAAAGACCGTGGCGACGATAACGCAGGTGCGGTAGGGCAGGACGACCTTGAGCGGTGGCAGTGCGTAGACGACGATGATGAGCAGCGCGATGCCGGGGATGTTACGGAAGACCTGGACATACAGGTCGCCAAAGATGCGCAGCGGCTTGAGCGGCGACACGCGCATCACAGTGACGGCGACGGCCAGCACCATGGCGATGGCAAACGACTCAAGCGTCATGCCCCAGGTTGCTAGCAGCGCGTCGATATAGTTCTGGCCATAGAGCGACCAGAGCTCGGAGAGACTCATGCGGACCTCCCGCCGATAAGGAAAGGGGCTCCCGTGTGTACGGAAGCCCCGACAACTCAGTGAGGAAACAGTTTACCGCAATAAAGCGCATCATGCGTTTCCATATGGTTTCGTTGCGGCCGTTACCAGGCTCGCTGCCTAGGCGCCGATCTCGGGCAGCTCGGGAACATTGGTGTCGCCCGTACGGTCACCGATGCAGATCTGCCACAGCTCAGTCCAGGTGCCGTCGTCCTCGATCTTCTTAAGGAAGTCGTTGACAAAGGCGACGCCGTCGGAATCGAGCGGCAGGCCGATGCCATAGGGCTCCTTGCTGCCGAAGGGCTTGCCGGCGATCTTGTACTTACCGGGCTCGCGGACCAGGGCGCTCTGCTGCATGTTGTTATCGATGACATAGGCGTCAACGCGACCCTGCTGGAGTGCCTGACGGGCCTCCTCGTCGGTCTTGAACTCCTGCTGGCTGGCCTTGGGGGCGAACTCCTCCAGGATGGCGGGGCCGTTGGAGCCGGACTGGACAGCGACGTTCTTATCGGCCAGGTCGTCGACGCTCTTGATGTCGTCGTTGTCGGCGAGCACCAGGATGGCCTGCTGGGTGTAGTAGTAGGGGCCGGCAAAGGAGACGAGCTTCTTGCGCTCGTCAGTGATGGTGTAGGTGGCAAAGACGGCGTCGACCTGGCCGTTCTGCAGGACGGACTCGCGCGTGTCCGAGGTCACCTGGGTGATCTCGACCTTGTTCTCGCCCAGAATGTAGTTGGACAGGAGCTGTGCGATACCGGCGTCGAATCCGCGGGTCTGACCGTCTTTCTCGTTGAGGAGGGAGAAGAGCGTGGAGGTCTGAACGCCGCCGATCTTAAAGACGCCGGCATCCTTGACGGCCGTCGCCCAGGTGCTGGCGGCGATGGCGTCGTCATCGGCCTTGGGGCCGTTGTCGACGAGCTTGTCGAATGCCTTAGCGTCGAGCGTGGTGGAAGCCTCGGTATCTTCGGAGCTCTTGGAGGAGCCGGCGGCGGAACCCTTGTCGGCCTCGGCGCTGGTGTCGGAGCAGCCGGCAAGACCAAGGCCGGCGACGGTTGCGAAGGTGGCGGCAACGAAGCCGCGGCGGTCGAGAACGACCTGCTGGGAGAGGTTCTTGCTCATGGGAGAACACCTTTCTCAATAAAATCCCTAGCGGTTGAGTAGAGTTATACCCTATCCCGCTCAAATGGGTCAACACGAAATAACTCAGAAACATACTGACCTTATGGGTTATTCTACCTACCAAATAGGGACGGGCGCCTTTGTGGTGGTTCTTGCAGATGTGGTGGCCTGTCTCGCTGCTTTGTCTCAATCTGTAACAGTTAGACGAGGAAATGGGTTCTACCTGTTACAGATCGAGATTTTCTCTTCAGGGGAATTCGAATGTCTCAATCTGTAACATCTGGACGGCCAAAAGGTCCCTATCTGTTACAGATTGAGACAAAGGTCTGGGACTAAGATGTCTTATCTCGATCTGTAACAGTTAGACGGAAATTCGGGCCATAGATGTTACAGGTTAAGATAATCGCGTCGCGAAAATAAAAACCTCCGCAGGGGTGCTTTCCTTGCGGAGGTTTTCTTACTCGTTCAGCAAGCGTACGGCTTCGGCAGCCATATTCTCGACCGTCATGCCGTTCTGAGCGAGCAGCTCGTTGGGGTCGTAGCGGTCGGGGAAGCCCTTGGCGATGCCGAAGGTGCGCGTGCGCAACGGCGTGCATGCCAGGTAGCACGCGACGCGCTCGCCCCAGCCACCGTCCAAGATGCCGTCCTCGAGGGTGACGACAACGCGATGCTCGGCGGCAAGGCTATCGAGGAACTCGCGGTCGAGCTCGGTTGCAAAGCGCGGGTTGACGAGCGTGGCCTCGATGCCGTACTCGGCAGCCAAGCGGTTTGCCACGCGCTCGCCCAGCTCAAAGAAATCGCCAAGCGCGAGCACGGCAACGTCGCGACCCCGGCGCACCACGTTGTAGCGAACGGCGCTGTAGTCGGTGTCTTCGGCGGGCGCCAGATCGGGACGGCTCACCAGGCCGATGCCCGGTACGCGAATCGCCGCGGGATGCTCGCGGTGGTCGAGCGACCAGCTCAGCATGGACAGATATTCCTCCATGCAGGCCGGCGCTAGGTAGCGCATGTTGGGAAGTCCACCCAGCATGGAAATATCAAAGAACGAAAGGTGCGTCTCGGACGTGGTGCCAAAGATTGACGCACCAAACACCAAAATGGTTGCCGGGGCGTCGTTGAGGCACAGGTCGTGCCACAGCTCGTCGTAAGCGCGCTGCAAAAACGTGCCGTACACACCAAAGACTGGCTTGGCGCCCGAGCGCGCAAGCGCGGTGGCAAAGGTCACGGCGTGCTCCTCGGCAATGCCCACATCGACGAACTGTTTGCCGGCGGCAGCGCGAAGCTCGGGTGTAAAGCCCATGATGTAGGGCGTGGCGGCCGTGATGCCCACGACCTGCGAATCGCGCTCGATGGCGGCGCTGAGCGCCTCGCCCGTAATGTCGGCATAGGTGCGCGGCGCAGGCTCGCTCGGATGGCCCGGGCAGAGCTTGCGTCCAGTTGCCATGTCAAACGGACCCACGTGATGCCAGCGTTCGGGGTCGTTCTGGGCTGGCTCAAAGCCCTTGCCCTTGGCGGTGGAGACGTGCAGCACGATGGGATGATCGATATTGCGCAGTTCCTGCAACGCGTCGACGAGGGCCAACACGTCGTTACCGGCGTCCAGATAGCGGTAGTCGAGCCCCATCGCGCGGAAAACGTTGCGCTCACAGGTACCGTTGCTGGCTCGCAGCTCGGCCAGATTGCGATACAGGCCGCCATGGTTCTCGGCAATGGACTGGTCGTTATCGTTGACGATGATGATCAGGTTGCTATCGAGTTCGGCGGCATTGTTAAAGCCCTCAAACGCCAAGCCGCCCGAAAGCGAGCCGTCGCCAATAACGGTGATGACGTTGTACGTATCGCCCGCCAGGTCACGAGCGTGCGCCAGGCCGCAGCCCAGGCTCACCGACGTGGAGGTATGGCCCATGGCGAACAGGTCGTGCTCGGACTCGTCGGGATTGGCAAAGCCAGAAGCCTCACCATAACGCTCCGGATCGATATAAGTGTACGCGCGCCCGGTCAGCGCCTTGTGGGCGTAGGTCTGGTGCGAAACGTCAAAGACAATCTTGTCGATGGGGGAGTTAAATACGCGATGAAGCGCAACCGTAAGCTCAACGACGCCCAAGTTGGGGGCAACGTGCCCGCCGACGGCGGCGGAGCTTTCGAGGATTGCCTGACGGATCTCGCCGCAGAGCAGCGGAAGCTCGGCGCGATCGAGAGCCTTGACGTCCTCGGGCGTTGTCGTTTGCGTAAGCAGCATCGTTGTGGGTTACTCCATGCGAATCGTGCGCCGGCACTCCCTCGGCCGGCACAATTGCACAAGACAGTCTCGCACATTTTGGCGTTTGATATGTGACGGCGGCGCGGTAATTCGCCAACTGGTGGGGCAAAACGTTTTGTCCGATGCCATACTGATATGTTCCATGATGTTTTTATCGATTGTGCACAGGCCGTGGCTTGTCGCCGTGAGTCGCTGGAAGGAGGCAGCATGTCCGATGCCGTTCGTGCCGAAAAAATCGCGCACGAGGTCGACTATGCCGCCCGCCAGCTGGCCCAGGCGGGCCGCTTGGACCTGACGCACGAGTTTATCCAGCATGGCGACGTGACGGTCTATGCACATGTGACTTCGGTAGCGCGGGCGAGCCTGTCCTTTGCCGAGCGCTTGGGCCGTGCCGGCATTTCGGTCGACCGTGCTTCGTTGTTGCGCGGGGCCCTGCTGCACGATTACTTTCTCTATGACTGGCACGATCCCGACCCAAGCCATCGGCTGCATGGCTTTCGCCACCCGTTTTTTGCCCTGGCACGTGCGGAGGAAGATTTTGAGCTGACGCCGCGCGAACGGAACATTATCGTGCGGCATATGTTTCCGCTGGTGCCAGTGCCGCCGACGTGTCGTGAGGCTTGGATTGTATGCCTGGCAGATAAATGGTGCGCTCTGCGCGAGACGGTCGCCGGTCGTCTGCGGCGCAAGGACGAGGCGGACGATGACGTGAGTAAAGCATCGAGCGAAAAGAGGAGAGGGTAGACGGTGGAAACCGCGATTGATATGGCGTTTGGCGGCGCGACGCTTGCCGCCTGCCCACTCTCGGCACTGGTGCTCTCGTTTGCCTTTTACGGGTTTTGCGGTTGGGCATGGGAGTCGACAGTATGTGCCATGCTCAATCACGGACGATTTGCCAACAGCGGCTTTTTGCTGGGGCCGTGCTGCCCAATCTATGGCGCGGGCGGCATTGCCTGCTGGCTGCTGTTGCGCGGGATTCCGGATGCCTCGAGCCAGTTTGTCGCTGCAGCACTCGTATGCAGCGTGATTGAGTATAGCGTAGGCGTGCTGTTGGAAAAAACAACGGGCGCTCGCTTTTGGGATTATTCGCACCTGCCGTTTAACCTGCACGGACGTATCTGCCTGTACTGGGCCTGCGCGTTTGGCCTGGGTTCGTTGTGCATTTGCCGTTTGGTGGAGCCGGCATTGCTGGGACTGCTTGGCCATCTGCCGGTGCTGATTGTGCGGCTGTCCGCCTTTATCGTCGCGGTCGCGATGATGGTCGACGCGGCATGCTCGTTGGCGAGCTGGCGGCGTCTGTCCGATCAGCTGGAGCGCGTGCGCGCCGACCTTGCCGACCGCATCAACGAGTCGCTTGCCGATGCCTCGGACTCAATGCTCGAGCGCATTCCCGATTCGGCAATCGACTCGGTGGCACAGACGCATATCCGCAGCCGTGCCGTTAACGCGTGGCTGGCCGAGCTGGGCGACGCGACACTCGATGCCCTTCGTGAGAAGGCTTCGATGCCGACATTTATCTCGGATGGTGCTCGCGGCCTGGCACTTGCCGCCCGCCGCGTGGCCGATGCCGCGCCGAGCATGCCGCGTCCGTCGCTCAGTCGCCGCCTTGCCGGCAAGCGCATGAGCCGTCCGGTGCCAAGCGTGTCGCTCAGCCGACGCGACCTGCGCTTCTTCAATGCCTTCCCGCGCTTGCGCATCAACCGCTACGAAGGTGTCATTCGAGCAACTAATCTCCGCGACCGCGCCCACGAGCTGTTTCGGCGCTAGCCGGGACGGGCACGCTCACGGCTCCCTTGCTCGCGTATTTCCCGTCCGTTTCGCGTCCGTTGCCGTGCCGTTTCTAAGATTGCGGCACCGTTTCCATTCGACAACGCAGCGTTTAACAACGCCGTATCTGGTCTACACCAGTTGCCCCTCGGCCGCATTATGGGCGCCGACAACGTTCATGCGATCAAGGGGGAGCGAATGTACGATACGGGATCGACAACGTTTATGCTCATCTGCACCATGCTCGTGTTTTTAATGACACCGGGTCTGGCGTTTTTCTATGGCGGCCTGTCCAGGCGCAAAAATGTCATCAACACCATGCTCATGTGCTTTGGCGCCATTGGCCTGGTTGGTGTGCTGTGGATTGTTGCCGGCTGGTCGCTGGCTTACGGCGGCGACGGTTCCAGCCCGTTTATTGGAGGCCTTGACCAGCTGCTGTGCCTGCCGGTGCTCGGTCAGGTGCTGCAGGCGGCCGAGGGCACCGCGTCGGACGGCGCCGTCTACCCGGAGATTATCAACATCGCCTTTCAGATGGCATTTGCCATGATCACTGCTGCTATCGTCACGGGCAGCCTGGCCGGCCGCGTTAAGTTTGGTGCCATGACGGCCTTCCTGGGCATTTGGCTGCTCATGGTCTATGCGCCGCTTGCCCACATGGTTTGGGGCGGCGATGGCTCCTTTATCGGTGACATTATCGGCGCACTCGACTTTGCCGGCGGCGACGTGGTGCACATTTCGTCCGGTCTTACGGGCCTGATCCTCTGCTTAATGCTCGGCCGTCGTCGCGGCTTTGGCATGGTGAGCTATCGTCCGCATAACGTGCCGTTTGTGGCGCTGGGCGCCGGGCTGCTTTGGTTTGGCTGGTTTGGATTTAACGGCGGCAGCGAGTTCAAGGCCAATGCCGTGGCGGCGCTTGCCATCCTCAACACCGTGACGGCCAGCGCGGCGGGCATGGTCTCGTGGCTTGCCGTCGAGCGCGTGTACACTGGTCGCCCCACGCTGGTGGGCGCCAGCACCGGTCTGGTTGCGGGCCTTGTGGTGGTCACGCCCGGCGCGGGCTTTGTCGAGCCGTGGGCAGCGCTGGTTATGGGCCTGATCGTATCGCCCGTCTGCTACCTGGCTATCAGCCATCTTAAGACCAAGTTTGGCTACGACGATGCGCTCGACGCGTTTGGTTGCCACGGCATCGGCGGCATCTTGGGCGGCGTGCTCACGGGCCTGTTCTGCGTGCCGGAGCTTTCGTGGACCGGTAAGGGTGGCCTGTTCTACACGGGCGATGTGTCGCTGCTGGTCTCGCAGATCTTGGGCATTGTGGTGACGGTCGCTATTGTGCTGGTGCTCGATTTGGTGATCGCCGCGGTGGTCAAGGCGCTATTCCACGGCAGCCTGCGCGTGGACGAGGCCGACGAGGCGCTGGGCCTGGATGCGAGTCAGCACGGCGAGAGCGCATACCCTTCGTTCTCCGGACTCGATTAGCAGCTTCCCCAAGCACCGCACCTTGCCGTTCAATCGTCGCTCACGTACTTAAGTACGCTTCGCTCCTCTTTCACGGCAATCTGCGGCACTTGGGAAACCTGCTAAGACCAGTCAGTTGAACTTTTTGATCTCTGAGGTTGGTTCGCGGCACCTGGAAAACCTGTGCCATGTGAAGGACAATCAATTTCTTTTTTTGAAGAGAGGAATTCACTATGAAGAAGATTACGGCGATCGTTCGTGCCGAAAAGCTTGAGGTTCTTAAAGACGCGCTGTTTGCTGCTGATGTTCGCGGTATGACTATCAACCAAGTGCAGGGCTGCGGCGCGCAGCATGGCTGGAAGGAATACGTGCGCGGCAACGAGTTGCTTGTCAACACGATCCCTAAGGTGCAGTTCACCCTCATCTGCGCCGATGAACATGTCGATGGCATTGTTGACATCATCTGCAACGCTGCTCGCACCGGTGCCGTTGGAGACGGCAAGATTTGGGTCGAGCCGATCGAGGAGGTTATCCGCATCCGTACCGGCGAACACGGCCCCGCCGCGGTGTAGAATCGACCGCCTGCCATCCGCAACGTTAAAATGCTGCAATGAGGCACAAGACTTGCGTTGCGGATGGACGGATTATGGGTCGTAATAAATATCCCGAGGAGACGGTCGCGAAGATTCTCGACGCGGCGCTGGAGCTATTCTGCGCACAGGGTTATGAGGGGACGAGCATTCAAGACATTGTCGACCGCCTCGATGGCATGACCAAGGGTGCTGTCTATCATCACTTTAAGAGCAAAGAGGAGATTTTCAACGCCGCATTTGATCGGGCAATGGCTCCGATTGTTGAGCACCGTCGCTCAATGCTTGGTATCGGCAATATGACCGGAGCCCAAAAGCTCAAGCGACTGTACGCGCCCGAGTCTGTCGTTCCACAAATTGAGCTATGGACACGCATGCACCCTGCAGCGGATCCGGTAAAAAGCTCGCGTCTACTGGCGATGCAGTACCAGGGCTCGTTTGACGAGTCGGCCGATGGCTGTCTCTTGCCAGTGATCGAGGAGGGCATCGCCGACGGCTCCATTGCGTGCGAATGCCCGCACGAAGCGGCGGAGGCCGTATCGTTGTTGGCGAATCTTTGGCTGCTGCCATTGTTCCGTCCGCTCGAGTCCAAGGAGCGAATGCTCGCTCGCGCACAATGTTTGGCGCAGATGGCGGCCGCGGTGGGGCTCGATTTGGGTAATGAAGTGCTTCAGACAACGGCGCAGATTTGGGACGTATGGGACCGCGCCGGGTGGTAATATAGATACCAACGGTATGTAATTGATTTATGAGGGTAGCTACGGCTGCCCTTTTCAAGTCATTAAATACATACTAACGGTATGTATAGGGGTGGGCTTATGGCTGGAATGCGGAGGAGTGGCGTCTCGTTGACGCAAAAAACAGTACGATCTATCAGACTTTTTGGCCTTCTTGTTGCGCAGCTGTGCACGTATTCGATGCTGTCGGCGCTGTGCTTTGCGTATCCGCTTTACTTGTTCGATTGCAGCGGCTCGTCAACGTTATATGGCGCTGTCGCGGCGATAGCGTTCATACCAGGTGTGCTCGCGACTCCGGTTGGCGGGATCTTGGCGGATCGGGGAAGACAGCGCGAGGTCCTCGTGGCCCTCGGTATTGCTCTGATGACTGCATCGCTGCTGTCTATCCCCATGAAGCGCTCATTGCCTCTTGCGGTCGTCGTAGTAGCGATACTTTGTGTTCAATACGGTGTTCAATCGCTGCTAAAGCCAATGCTCCAAATTGAGACGGTGCGCATGGCGGGTGAAGGGAAGGTTGAGCGGGCCACTGCATTGGTTTCGCAGTCGACCATGGTGAGCAATATCTTGGGCCCTGTGGTCGGTACGGCAGTCTATGGGTGCTTTGGCATCGATACTCTTTGCGCAACCGCGTCGGTGACGTTTGCGATTTCAGCCCTGCTGTTTGGGGGTGCACTCAGGCAAAATGCCTCATCTGAAACGATGGGAGACGGCGCGACTCGTACGACATGCCGAAACGATTTTAGGGAGTCGATTCGGTATCTGTTGCAAAATGCATCATTGGTCGCTGTGATTTTGCTTGCGGCAGTTTTGAACCTTGCGTTGGTTGGGCTAACGATTGGCGCTCCTATTATTGTTACAAAGCATCTCGGCATGCAGTCATCCTTTGTTGGGATTATTGAGGTGGCTATGGGCTTAGGTGGTCTTGTCGGCAGTGGTTTGGTCGGTATTTGGCCGCATCGTTTTTCCTTCAAGGGCATATGTCGATATGTTGCGATGATCTGTTTAGGAGTCGTACCGATTATTGTCACGCTACTGAGCGGTCCTGATGAATTTGCGTTTGTCGCGCTTGCGGCCGGCTCGGCATGGGTCATGGCGTGGGCAAGCATTGCATCGGTCGAAATCGTTTCATTTGTTCAGCGGTCAGCGCCAAAGGAACTCTGCGGAAAAGTGCTGGCACTCGTTTATATGATGCTTTCCTGTGCAACGCCTATTGGCCAATTGGTTTACGGGCTCGCATATGATCGATGGGCACCGGCGATTGTATTCGCAGACATGTTGGGGGTGCTGACGTTGATGACGGCGCTGTTTTATCGGCTGAAAAGTCGCTTGTGGCGATTGTCTTAACGCGTTGGGGCACCATGAATTCGTGGAGGCAGTGGCACGCCGCGCCGGGACGGCATTGTTTGGGCACGCCCCTCCTTCGTCTACAATATCGTGCAGACGAAGGAGGGGCGTGCCCATGATCAAGATGTTTGCGAGCGACTTAGACGGAACGCTGCTGAACGCCCTGCACGAGGCAGATGGGACCATCCGCCGCGCCATTCGCGAGCTGACCGAGGCTGGCTTGCATGTGGTTCCCGCGACCGGGCGCTCGACGTTGCCAATCGGCGAGCATGGCTTTACGGGGCTGGCGCTCGATGCCTGCTGCTCTAACGGCTCCATCGTGCGCGACAGTCATGGCGAGGTGCTTAAAACCTGGACCATCGATCCGCAGATTACCGAGGAGCTGCTCAAGGCGTTCCCGGACATTTGCTTTGATTGCTCCACGCCCGATGGCATGTACTCGAGCGGTTCGTTCGAGATGCATCAGGCGGGCTTTAAAAAGGATAGCCCCATCAAGCGTATTGTGATGCGCGGCATGCGTGCACGTGGCGGGTATCACGAGGAGCAGTATTTCGACCAGTCGATCGGCGATATCTTGCGTCACGATGTATGCAAGATCAATTGTCGCGTGACCTCGCCCGAGCTGGAGCGTGACCTTAAGGCTTATCTTGCCGAGCGTTCGGACCGCGTGGTCAACGCGCCGTTCGATCCGGTGATGTTCGAGATCACGGACGTGGCGTGCAACAAGGGCGAGAGCGTGGCCTGGCTGGCGGGCTACTACGGTATTGCCGAGGACGAGGTCGCGGTTTACGGCGACGGCGGCAACGACATCGCCATGCTCAAGCGCTTCCGTCACAGCTACGCGACCAAAAACGGCAGCGATGCCGCCAAGGCCGCTGCGAGTGCAACTATCGGCAGCTGCATGGTCCACGCCGTCCCCAAACACATGCTCGCCACCATGCGCAAGCAAAACTCCCGCACCATCATCGAATAATGTGACAAAGGGACAGCCCCTTTGTCACGGGGGTCTGTGTGCTTGGAATACGAACATATATTCGTATATATAACTAGGCTCTGGTAGAATCGGTATCGTTGACGGCAGTTCCATGTGCCGGGCAACGCCCTCCATCTGATGGGAGGTGATGCCCATGACCGATCTGATTGATTTTGTGAGACTTCTGACCGCTTTGGTCTCGTTCTTCACAGCGCTCGTCGGGCTTTCCGAGGCACTCAAGCAACGTTCGAAGCAACGTAAAAGGGGTCGCCGCCGCTAAGGCGTTGACCCCTTAATCCAAGCAACGGCACTGCCCAGCTTTCCAGAACTTGGGCTGCCGTCGAAACTATTCTACCCACGAATGACATTTTGGACAATCGGTAATGCCGCTCTAAAAGCCTGGCACAACCGGCACAACCTAGGCGGTCGCTGGATGTGACAAAGAGGCTGCCCCTTTGTCACATTCCAAATATTGCCTTTACGTGTTGATACACACGGTGTGCAATAATACTCGCACTGTGCAATAGCGCACAGGCTGAGTAACAAGGAGGACGCTTGTCCCAGCTCGAGAAATGCGATCGCCGGTCCCTTCGCTCGCAGCGTGCCCTTCGCCAGGCGCTTGCCAGCGAGCTTGCCGAAAGCGGCGACCTTTCGCGCATTAACGTCGCGTCGCTCACCGAGCGCGCCGGTCTTACACGCCGCACGTTCTATTCGCACTACCGCGATATCCCCGACTTTATCAGCCAGATCGAGGACGGCCTGCTTGCCGAGATTCGCGAGCGGGTGGAGCTTATCACCGCAGCTCAATTACCCGATCTTTACCGCAATATCGACGAGCTCGAGCCGGCACCCGGTTCGGTTGAGCTGCTTCGCTATCTTGCGGCTAATCGCGACCTTATCGGGGCCCTGCTGGGCCCGGGCGGCGACCCCGCCTTTATTAAAAAGATCATCGATACCGCACGCGAGGCCGTGGTGCCGCGTGCACAGACGGGCATTTTGGGCTTGGCGCTGGGCACCTTCTTTGACTACTACGTCACCTATGTCGTGAGTGCCGAGGTCGGCATGATCCAACGTTGGTTTGAGCGTGACCTTTCTGAATCGCCCGAGACCATGGCGCGCATTATGACGGTCATCGCCTTTGTGCGCCCCGGCGACCTGTATGGCCAACCCATCGATATCAACGTGCCGGAATACGGCATGAAGCTATTGAATCTGCAGCTCGAGGATGCGGTCGACACCACCGCAACCGTCGAGTCCAACAACTAAGAGGAGAGACAGATGAGCAAACTCGTCGAGGGCATTAAGGACCGTGTGGTTGCTGCCGCACGCGAGGCCGCGCCCGCCGTGGTGGACGCCGCGCAGAAGGCCGCGACCGCGGCTGCCGAGAAAGTTGCCGAGGCGGTTGCCGAGGCCAAGAACGCGGCAGGGGAGACGCCCGTCGCTAGCGAGCCCGTCACTGCCGCTGAGCCCGTAGCCGCCACCGCCGCCCACGCCCCCGAAGGCGCGATCTTCAACCCCGGCAACGCCCACGGCAACCTGCACCTGGGCATTGACGTGGGCTCCACCACCGTTAAGCTCGCCGTACTCAACGACGATAACCAGATCGTCTACGCCAAGTACCAGCGCCACCACACCGACGTCCGTGCCTGCGCCCGCGACCTGTTCGAGGGCGCTGCGACGGTGCTGCCGACGGCCCAGATGACCTGCGCCATTACCGGCTCGGGCGGCCTGCTGCTGTCCCAGTGGCTCGACCTGGAGTTTGTCCAGGAGGTCATCGCCAGCAAGCGTGCCGTCGAGACCCTCATCCCGGCCACCGACGTCGCCATCGAGCTGGGCGGCGAGGACGCCAAGATCATCTACTTCGACAACGGCATCGAGCAGCGCATGAACGGCACCTGCGCCGGCGGCACGGGCGCGTTCATCGACCAGATGGCAACCCTGCTGCACACTGACGCCAGCGGCCTTAACGAACTCGCGGCCAACGCCACCACCATCTATCCCATCGCCAGCCGCTGCGGCGTTTTTGCCAAGACCGACGTGCAGCCGCTGCTCAACGAGGGCGCCCGCCCCGAGGACGTGGCCGCCTCCATCTTCCAGGCTGTCGTGACCCAGACCATCTCGGGCCTGGCGTGCGGCCGTCCCATCCGCGGCAACGTCGCCTTCCTGGGCGGCCCGCTGCAGTATCTCTCCGAGCTGCGCCACCGCTTCTACCTCACGCTCAATCTGGACGAGGAGCACCGTATCGTGCCCCAAAACGCTCACCTGTTTGTGGCGAGCGGCGCCGCCATGGCGCACGAGTCCAACAAGCTCAGCACGTTCCCGCAGCTCATCGGGGCCATCGATGCCCTGGGTGACACGCAGGGTGCCGAGGTCGAGCGTCTGGATCCGCTCTTTGCCACCGACGAGGACTTTGCCGAGTTCAAGACCCGCCACGACACCGAGGTCGTCCCCAAGGGCAAGCTCGAAGGCTACACCGGACGCGTGTTCATCGGCATCGACGCCGGCTCCACCACCATGAAGGCCGCGCTCGTGGGCGAGGACGGTCAGCTGCTGCACACCTGGTACGGCAACAACAACGGCGACATCCTAGGCACGGCCAAGGTCATCATGGCCGATTTCTACAACCACATCCCCGCGGGCTGCACCATCGGCCACGTGACCACCACGGGCTACGGTGAGGCGCTGCTCATCGAGGCCCTCAAGGCCGATTCCGGCGAGATCGAGACCGTCGCGCACCTGCGCGGCGCCAAGGCGTTCCTGCCCGGCGTCGAGTTCATTCTGGACATTGGCGGCCAGGACATGAAGTGCCTGCGCGTCAAGGACGGCGTCATCGAGCACATCATGCTCAACGAGGCCTGCTCGTCGGGTTGCGGTAGCTTTATCGAGAGCTTCGCCGTCTCTATGAACATGGACGTGCGCGCGTTCGCCAACGCCGCCATCCATGCCAAAGCCCCGGTCGACCTGGGAAGTCGCTGCACGGTCTTTATGAACTCGCGCGTCAAGCAGGCGCAAAAGGAAGGCGCCACGGTGGGCGACATCGCCGCCGGCCTGTCCTATTCCGTCATCAAGAATGCCCTGTTCAAGGTCATTAAGCTGCGCGATCCCAAGGAGATCGGCAGCCAGGTAATCGTCCAGGGCGGCACCTTTATGTCCGATGCCACGCTGCGCGCGTTTGAGCAGCTCACCGGCGTTCATGCCGTGCGTCCCGACATCGCCGGCTGCATGGGCGCCTACGGTGCGGCCCTGCTCGCCCGCGATCGCGCCGGCGCCGACGGCACCTCGACCATTCTTTCGGCTGAGGACATCGCGCACCTCACCGTGACGCAAAAGCATGTCCGCTGCGGCCGTTGCTCCAACAACTGCCAGCTTACCGTCAACGACTTTGGCGGCGGTAGGCGCTTCATTACCGGCAACCGCTGCGAGAAGGGCGCCGGCCACAAAAAGCAGAAGACTGAGGCCCCCAACCTCTTCAAAAAGAAAAACGAGCTGCTCTTTGACCGCGAGGTCCTGAGCCCCGACGAGGCCCCGCGCGGCACCGTGGGTATCCCGCGCGCACTCAACATGTACGAGAACTACCCCTTCTGGCATGCGTTCTTTACGCGCCTGGGCTTTAGCGTGCAGCTGTCCGACCAGTCGAGCAAAAAGACCTACCAGGCGGGCATCGAGTCCATGCCGTCCGAGAGCGTGTGCTATCCGGCCAAGATGAGCCACGGCCACGTGATGAACCTCATTGACCGTGACGTCGACTTTATCTGGATGCCGTGCGTGCGCTGGGAGCGCAAGGAGGATCCGACCGCCGGCAACTGCTATAACTGCCCCATCGTCATGAGCTACCCCACGGCGCTGGCGCTCAACATCGACGAGATCCGTGAGCAGAACATCGAGTTCCTGTACCCGTTTGTGCCCTATCACGACAAGACCGAGCTCAAGCGCCGTCTATACCAGGTGCTCGCCGTCGACCGTGTGGCCGATGCTGAGGCCGGTCGCGGTCGCGTGCGCGGTCCCAAGATCACGCGCTCTGAGGTCGATGCCGCCGTCAACGCCGCCTACGAGGCCGACGCGCGTTTTCACGAGGACATCCAGACCATGGGCGAGGAGGCCCTTAAGTGGGTCGAGGACCACGGCGGCCACGGCATCGTACTCGCCGGTCGTCCCTACCATAACGACCCCGAGATCAACCATGCCCTGCCCGAGCTTATCTCGAGCTTTGGCTTTGCGGTCTTTACCGAGGATTCGCTCGCGCATCTGGTGAAGCCCGAGCGTCCGATTCGCGTCGTCGATCAGTGGATGTATCACAGCCGCCTGTACGCCGTCGCCCGTTTTGTGACGATGCGCAACGACCTGGACCTGATCCAGCTCAATTCCTTCGGCTGCGGCCTGGACGCTCTGACCACCGATCAGGTGCAGGAGATTCTGGAAGCCAGCGGCAAGATCTACACCGTGCTCAAGATTGACGAGGTGTCCAACTTGGGCGCCGCGCGTATCCGTATTCGCTCGCTCATGGCGGCGCTCAAGGACCAGGAGGCCGAGCGCTTGGCCGAGGCTACGGCCGCGGGCGAGACTTACGAGCAGGGCGATGCCGCGCCGGTGGCGCCCTCCACGGATGCCCCCGCGTTCGCGAGCCGTAAGTACACGTTCGAGGCGCAGCGCGAGAGTGCTTCGACCGCGTGGCCCAAGGTGCCCTTTACCGAGCAGATGCGCGAGGAGGGCTACACCATCCTGTGCCCGCAGATGGCGCCGATCCACTTTGACCTGGTCAAAGAGGTGTTCCGTGGTGCTGGCTACAACTTGGAGCTGCTGCCCTCGACCGATCACGATGCCGTCGAGGCCGGCCTGCGCTACGTGAACAACGACATCTGCTATCCGTCGATCCTGGTGACGGGCCAGATCATGGAGGCCATCGAGAGCGGTCGATACGACCTGTCCAAGACAGCCGTGGTTATCAGCCAGACCGGCGGCGGCTGCCGTGCCACCAACTACATCGCACTCATCCGCAAGGCCCTGCGCGAGAGCGGCCACCCCGAGATCCCGGTGATCTCGCTTTCGGCCGTGGCGCTGGGCGAGGACAACCCTGGCTTTAAGATTACGCCGGCGCTGCTTAAGCAGGCAGTCTACGCGGTGCTCTTTGGCGACGTGATGATGCAGATGCTCTATCGCTGCCGCCCGTACGAGGCTACGCCCGGTGCCGCCAACGCGCTCTACGAGGAGTACATGGCGCGCGCTCGCAAGCTGGCGCCCAAGTTTAACCGCCACAACTACACCAAGCTGTGCCGCGAGGCCATCCGCGCGTTCGACACCATGCCGCTCGTGGGCGAGGGTACCAAGCCGCGCGTGGGCGTGGTCGGCGAGATCCTGGTCAAGTTCCATCCCACAGCCAACAACCACGTGGTCGATGTCATCGAGCGCGAGGGCTGCGAGGCCGTGGTGCCGGGTCTGCTCGACTTTTTCCTGTACTCCATGAGCAACGCCGAGCTGCAGAAGGACGAGTTGGGAAGCTCCGCTACCACGCGCGCTGGTATGCAGGCGCTCATCAAGCTCGTGGACTGGATGCGCACGCCGGTGGAGGAGATGCTCGAGAAGTCCCGCCGCTTCGAGGCGCCCGAGCGCATCGGCACCATGGCCGACAAGGCCCGTACGGTGCTTTCGGTGTGCAACAACATGGGCGAGGGCTGGTTGCTCACGGCCGAGATGCTCGACCTGATCGACCATGGCGCACCCAACATCATCTGCACGCAGCCCTTTGCGTGCCTGCCTAACCACGTGGTGGGCAAGGCCGTGATCAAGGAGCTGCGCCGTCAGCACCCCGAGAGCAATATCGTCGCAGTGGACTACGACCCCGGTGCGTCCGAGGTCAACCAGCTCAACCGTATTAAGCTCATGATCAGCGTGGCCAAGGAAAACATGCGCGCCGGCAAGGGCTTTAAGCTTGAGAAGGTGGCGCCGCTCGCGATGGACGAGGTCACCGGCCAGATGCGTGCCCACGACGGCTGCGTGAGCTGCGGTTCGGTCGATGAGAGCGCCGTGGCGTCGGTCGCTGAGCGCCTGGGACGCGGCATTAAGAAGTAGCTGGCCTGCTATGGGCTGGATATGAGACAAACGGGTGGTGGCCGTACCGGCTACCACCCGTTTTTGCTTGGACATATGTTGCGTAAACGCCCCGACTATCACCCTTTGCGAACTCAGATTTCGGAAGTATGCGGCAAAATCTGAATAGACCGAGCACACCGAATATGTCCAAGCCCTGTACCTGCGGTTTTATTGGCGGAAAATCGGGGGTGCTCAAGGGTTCCGGAATTTGCCGCATACTTCCGAAAACGACGTCTCTGCGGCACCAAAAATCGCCCCCAGAACCCTGAGATAATGAACATATGTAGCCGTTTGCCGCGAAATACCATCCGTTTAAGGAACCCGTCCCCAACGCGCGTCATCTTTACGGTTGAATAAATACACATCTATGGAATTACGTAAGAGAGGACTGTTCCTATGAGCTACAAGACCGTTTGCGTTGCTGGCGGCGGCGTGCTGGGAAGCCAGATTGCCTTTCAGGCTGCCTACTGTGGCTTCGATGTGACGATTTGGCTGCGCAGCAAGGGCAGCATCGGCCGCACCCAGCCCAAGATCGATCATGTGCGCGAGGAGTACATCGCGGCTATCGAGGGCATGGCGGACGGCACGGGCGAGTGGTGCGCCGGTATCGCCGATAGCGGCCAGCCCTTCGACAAGGAAGCGGCGCTCGCCGCCGTTGAGCGTGCCTACTCCACACTCAAGCTGGAGCTCGATCTTGCCAAGGCAGTGGCTGACGCCGACCTGGTTATCGAGTCTATGGCTGAGGATACCCAGGCAAAGATTGACTTCTACAAGAAGCTCGCCCCGGTCCTCCCGCAAAAGACTGTCGTCGTGACCAACTCCTCCACGCTGCTACCGAGCACCTTTGCCAAGTACACCGGCCGCCCCGAGAAGTACCTGTCGCTGCACTTTGCCAATTCCATCTGGAAGAACAACATGACCGAGGTCATGGCGCAGGACCAAACCGACAAGCGCTACTTCGACGAGCTTGTCGACTTTGCCAACGATATTCGCATGCTTGCCCTGCCCGTCAACAAGGAAAAGAACGGCTATCTGCTCAATTCCATGCTGGTGCCATGGCTGCTTTCGGGCCTTGATCTGTACGTCTCGGGCGTGAGCGATCCCAAGAGCATCGACCTCGCGTGGACGCGTGGCACCGGCGCTCCCAAGGGCCCGTTCCGCGTATTCGACACGGTGGGTATCCAGACGGCCTACAACATCGTCATGCAGTATCAGAAGGTGCCGGGCCTGGTGAGCCCGCTGCTCAAGAAGATGATGATGCCCTACAACTTTAAGGCCATGGCCTCCGTCCTCAAGAAAATGCTCGACGAAGGCAAGCTGGGCGAAAGCTCGGGCGAGGGCTTCTTCAAGTACTAAGAACGATCCCTCGGGGTCGGAGGAAAACGGATCATTTTCGGCCGCCAGCAGTGAGAAGATGGACCCAGAAATAGAAAGGAGTGGCAATGGGCTGGCTCGGGCTTTGAAGACAAGTTATTGCAGGCCCAGGGCGATTTCTCGCTCAATGCAGGCCAGCACAGCGTGACGTATCTGCCGAGTTCTGACACGGCAGCGACTGGTCGCTACCAGGTGCTGCTATACGACAACAACTTTGGTGCGGCCGAGAGCTATCCCAAGTTCGACTGGGGCCAGCTGGGCGCCGCGGTGGTGACCGACTACAGCAAGGGAACGCATTCGTTTGGGCGCATCTTTACGGTGGATGAGACCGCGCGCACCTACAAGCTTGTGGACCAGATCGCGGTGCCGTTCTCGGGCTACGTTAGTAGTGCGCAGCGCGTCGGCGATTCGAATAGCATGCTCGTGGCTTCGGGCCAGGCCAAGACCTTCACCGAGTACGATCGCTATGGACTTCCCATCGCCACCTACGAGATGGAAGCCGAGAAGTACATCTACCGCGTGTACAAGTACGAGCTGTAGCGCTGCGCTCTGCATCACTTCACGTCAAATTCCACGCGGTCGAGTTCAGGCACGTTGAGGTCGATGAGCTTGCGGGCGACGCGGCGATCGTGTGCCCCAAGCGCCTCGCTTGTCGTCACATGGGCGACGATTTCGCGCTCTACAATGCCTTCCTCGTCCCCTTCGGTGGCCGAGGTCTCGACGGCGACGGTGTAATCCTTAAAGCCTGGCAGCACCGCCGCAAGCTCGCGCGTGGTTTCGGTGACGCCGTAGCCGTCCTGCACGCCGGCCTGCGCCGAGCCAATGGAGCCTGCTGTCATGACGATGCAGGGGATGGCAAAGATCGTCGTGCCCACAATGATGCGGCGGCGCACCTTGCGCGACAGCTCGTCGACCTCGGCGTCTTCCTCAGCGGTCACAATGCCGTCGCCGTTCAGGTCGCGCTTGAGCGGCACGCGCAAAAGAAGCAGCACGGCTTCGGCAGCCAGTGCGATAAAGACCACGTTGATGCCAAACTCATAAAGTGCCGAGAGAAACAGTGATCCGCTTGCGATGGCGATGCCGTAGCCCGCCGCGCACAGGGGCGGCATGAGCGCGGTCGCCACGGCCACGCCGGCGATGAGCGTGGCGGGTTCCTGGTCGCGCGAGTTGCCCAGCCCGCCTGCAAAGCCGCCTGCGAGTGCGACGGTAAGGTCCCAGACGGTGGGTGTCGAGTTGTCGATGATGGCGGCCGTGGTGGTGCCAAGGGGCGAGAGCTTAAAGTACAGCGTGGACGTGACCAGGCAAAAGGCCATCTGCAGCGCAAGGCTGGCGACGGCTTCGACGGTAATCTCGCGGTCGAGCGTGGCAATACCGTATGCCATGGCAAGGACCGAGCCCATGAGCGGGCAGATGAGCATGGCGCCCACGATGGCGATGTCCGAATCGATATCGAGGCCGATGCTCGCGATCAACATGGCGATGATGAGGATGCATAGGTGGGAGCCAGTCAGACGCGCCCCGTTTACAAAACGCTTGCGGATCACATGATAGGGCGCGCGTCCCTCGCGAATGTTGAACGCGCGCTTGAGGAAGCGGGTGATGTTTTCCATGGCTTCGCTATGAGCGGGGCGGATGCCGTGACGCCGATGATGACGCTCGCGCAGTCGCTTGATCTGTTGTTTGTCGAGCTCCATGTCCACCTCGTTCCAGCGCGGTCCGCGCAACGCGCCCGTTGTCTTAACTCTACACCGTGGCGGGCGAGGTGTCTGTTGGATGCGGAATCCGATAGGACGGATGACGCGGGAGCAAATGCAAATCACAGGCTCAATTCCATCACGCGAAAATATGATGCACCAGCTCCTTCAAATGTGACGAAATTGTGAAGCACAGGAGCATGAATTTCAAAAAATACGCTGGTCGCCAATGTTGCGCAACAGAATTCAAAAATCAGCTCCTACATTTTGAAGCGTATGGATACATCCGTGTCAAAGGGAGAAAGCCATGACAAACTACAGTCCACAACACTTTGAGCCTCGGGCCAAGGCCGTCAACGTCAAGGGCGTTGCCAACCGCGCCGTCGCAACCGTTTTGACGGCGGGCCTCATCGCTCAGCCGCTTATGTCGCCGCTGGCGGCAATCGCCGCACCGTCAACCGGTAACGGCGATTCTGTGCAGGGGGGGGGGTAGTTCTGTAGAGAATACCGTTGCCGCCGGTAACCAAGCGGTCGTAAAGACGGCTGCCCAGCTGGCCGAGGAGTCGGCAAAGCAGCTCAAGGACGCTCAGGCCGCCTACGATGCCGCCCAGAAGAAGGCCGACGCGGCGGGCCAGTCTCAAAAGCAGGCGCAGCAGCAAAAGAATCAGGCCTCGCAGGCCGTGACCGATAACGCCGCCGAGCAGAACGAGGCCGAGGTAGCCGCGCTTCAGGAGAAGATCGACGAGCTTAAGGCGGCCGTCGACAAGGCCGAGCAGCAGCAGAAGAAGCTGGGCGACCTGAACGATCAGCTCGATCAGGCCAACAAGAGTGTCGAGGATAAGACCCAGGCGCTCAAGGACGCCAAGGCAAAGCAGGATGAGGCCAAGAAGGCCCTCGATGATGCCCAGGCCAAGCTCGAGGCCATGGGTATGGACGAGTACGAGGCCGCCAAGAAGGCCGTCGAGGACGCACAGGCAAAGCTCGATGACGCCAATAAGGCCGTTGCTGCTGCACAGGCCAATCTGGACCAGGCCAAGGCCGCCGAGGCCAGTGCACAGCAGGAAAAGAAGGACACTGAGGCCGCTCTGACTTCCGCCCAGGCCAAGAAGCAGGAGACTGCCGCTGCTCTCGCAGCCGCAACCACCGCGCGCGATAACGCCCAGCAGAAGTTCAACCAGGCGCAAGCCGCGCTCGATGCTGCCGTCTCGGGTACGGGTGTTGACCTGAGTGCGCTTGAGGCCACCAAGAACGCTGCTGCTGGTGAGCTCAAGACCGCGCAGGCGGAGCTCAATGCCGCGACGGATGCCGACGCCACCGCACAGGCGAACCTGCAGGCTGCGCAGACTACCGTCACCGCCGCGCAGGAGAAGGCCAACGCCGCCAACGCCGCCGTGGCATCTGCCCAGTCTGCATATGATGCGGTAAGCAAGGAATACAACGCCGCCGTCAGCAAGCGCGACGCCGCCAAGGCCGCATGCGAGCAGGCCCAGCAGACCGAAGCCGACAAGAAGGCGGAGTACGACCGACTCGTCGAGGTCCGTCAGCAGAAGCGCAGCGAGTGGGAGGCGGCCTGCGCCGCTTCGAACGCCGCGGAAAAGGCTTATGACGCTGCTAATGCCCAGGTTGAGGCTCTTGAACAGCAGATTGCAGACCTAAAGTCCAACATGACCGTTGACCAGGAAGTCATCAATAAGGGCATGCTCGGCTTTATGGCCTACATCAGCAACAGCAGCGATTTCACCGCCACACAGAAAAAGAACGCCCAGGATGCCGTATCGATGCTGACCGGTGCTGAGGACAAGGCCGACTGGTATGACCAGTACGTCGATCAGGATATGTCTCGCGACACCAATCCGCTCTCCTTGGAGCAGATGCGCAACGCCCTGACATATCTCGACACCCAGAACAACCTCCGCAAGGCGAACGGTCAGTCGGCGCTCAGCGTCAGCCTCCGTATGACTGCGGCAGCCGCCCTTAATACATCATATTCATCGAACATCTGGGGACACTCGAACTGCTACTTCGACAACGGTGAAAACCTTGCTGGCGGAGGCGGCGCATATACCGGCGGCGAGACCGAGGATACCCTCGGCTGGCCCTATACCGGCCTCTATACTCAGGAAAAGAAGATTTTCGACAAGTATGTAGAGCAGTATGGTGACAAACTCGGCAAATATCGATATGAGTCCTATTACATCTATCAGAACTACAACAGCATCTACCACGAGTGCGGGCACTATCTCAACATTATCGATGCCTCTACGAGAGCCATCGGCATCGCGACCGGTAGCGGCAAGAATACCGATTCCGAGGTAACCATCTTCGATTACAGCGATGATGACACGCAGGCTGATTTCACTGTCTCCGAGTTCAAGAAGCTCCTCAACGACTACATCGATTCCGCCTACAATGCGGGCGGCACGCAGGCGCAGAAGGCGCAGCTCAAGGAGCTCCAGGGCAAGCTTGCCGAGGCGCAGAAGAACTTTGGAACTACAAGGGAAGCTTACTTCGCAGCTGTAAACGGGCAGGATGCCGCCCAGGACGCTTTCACCGCAGCCGATGTGAACATGAACACCGCCAAGGGCGAGTACGAGAAGGCTAAGTCCGGCACCGCCGCCGCGAAGACGGCATACGACGCCGCCGAAGCCAAACTCAAGGGTATCGACGTCAAGACGCCCAAGACCAAGCTCGACGCCGCCAAGAGCGAGGCCGCTACTGCCCAGGCAGCTCTCGATAAGGTAAACGCCACGCTTGCTGACAGCAAGACGAAGGCAGCCGAGGCCGCCGCTCACAAGGCGAAGGCTCGCAGCGCCCGCGATGCCGCCAAGGCAAAGTCCGAACAGGCCAACGAGGCGTATGACAACGCTACCGCTTCGGTCAAGGACCTTGCCGCCAAGCGCGATGCCGCCCAGGCGGACCTTGCGAATAAGCAGGGCTCGCTTGACGAGGCAAAGAAGGCCGACGATGCCGCCCAGGCTGGTGTAGACAAGGCCCAGGCCGCAGATGTCCAGGCCGCGACTGCTCTTTCGGACGCCAAGCAGGCAGTTGCCGCCAAGACGCAGGCCCTGTCCGACGCGCAGGCCAAGGCCAAGGCCGCCGAGGGCGAGCTTGCCACCGCACACAAGGCCTTCGAGCGCTTCGCCGGCGCTCAGAAGGCGGTCGACGACGCCAAGGCCGCCTATGACGCTGCCGTCGCCGGTGTCGCCGATGCCCAGAAGCAGCTCGAGGCCGCCAACGAAGCCGTCGTCGATGCGAACCTCGAGATCGTCAAGGCCAAGGCCGAGCTTGCCAGCGATGAGGCACTCAAGGCCGATCTTGAGGCTGTCGACCACAAGGCCTCTCTTGCCGCGGGCACGACGGGTAACGAGAAGCTGGTCAAGCTGAACGCTGCCTACGCTCGCTATAAGGCCGCCGTCGATGCCGCCGCTGGCCTCAAGGCTGCTCTGAGCGATGCCGATGCCAAGCTGTCCGATGCCAACGACGCCTGTGCCGCCGCGCTTGCCGAGCTCGGAGATGCCAAGGATGCCCTGGCTGCCGCTCAGGCCGAGTACGACAAGTATCATCCCAAGGCTGAGCCGCAGGCCAAGCCTCAGGTTGCGCAGGCTGCTGCAAAGGCCCCCGTTGCCAAGAAACAGGCTGCGCCTGCCGCGCTCGCCCAGACTGGCGACAATTCCGCGCTTGCGGGCGAGGTGTTCGTCATCGGCGGTGTGACGCTCGTGGCAGCGGGCGTGACGCTGGGCGATCGTCGTCGCAAGCAGATGTAGCGTTTCGAGCGTAGATTCTGCAACGAACTTCGGTTCATAGCAGGAACGCTTCGATAGCTTAACCGATAAGGCCGGCGCGCTGTTAAACGCAGCGCCCCGGCCTTTCTTTGTTTCGATATCAAAAAGTCCGGTCAGCAGCCGCAGAAGCTACCGACCGGGCAAGCCGTAGGCAATATGGTTGCTGTCGAGCAGCTGCTCGACTTAGCCCAGCAGGCTTAAGCCCACGGAGACAAACGCCAGGATAACGCCGACGATGGACTCGCCGCCGAGCAGGCCGCTGGCAACGACCAGACCCTGTTCCTGGAAGGCGGCGTCCTTGGCAGCTCTCTCCTCGTCGGAAAGACCAGCGGTGGCGTCGCGGTGGGCGGACCACTTGTCGTAGGCGAGCTTGACGCAGGAGCCCAGGAATGCCGTGAGTGACATGTAGAACGGCAGGTACACGCCCAGGCCGATCATCATGGCCGGAATGCCGAGCCAGTACATGACGATGCCGGCGATAAAGCCGCCAACGAACCACGGCACGCTCGGGATGCCCGAGACCATGGTGGCGACGACGCTTGCCTGCGCGGCAACAAAGCTCTTGTCGGGGCCAAAGGCGTCCGGGCCATAGGCGGTGACGAGCGCGACCATGACGGCTGCGGCGACCAGGGCGCCCACGATGCCGCCGATGGCTTGGCCGATCCATTGCGCACGCGGGTTGGTGCCCAGCACGGCGCCGGCCTTAAAGTCGTTCATGACGTCGCCCGCAAGGCCGCACGCCACGGCAACGATGCCGGCGATAAAGAACAGCTTGACCTGAGCGATCTGTGCGAAGGCAGCCACGATGAGCATAACGATGAGGCCAAAGATTTCCATGGGGTCGATACCCGTCTGGCCGCAGCTCTGCGCGCTCATGATGGTGGTGACAAAGGTGAACAACGTGACGATGACGGCCGGAACGGGGCCAAGGTCGAGCGCGATGGCAACGATTACGGCGATGGCGGCAGCGCCCAGGCCGATGATGCCGGCGTCGAGCTTAAGAGAGCCCGAGATAAGCGACTGCTCGTCGGTGTCGGTGGAGCTGTCGGCGGCAAGACCGCGGACGATGCCGGTGACCTGCGGCAGGATGTCCTTGAGGACGACGGCGACGCCAAAGCCCATCATGAGGCCCATGCCCAGGGACTTGACGATGCCCTGCGCGGTCACAATATCGAACAGGCCAGCAGCGGTACCGCCCACGATGATGCCAAAGTTGCCCAGCAGGGCGCCGGCAAACCAGAAGGCGACGGGGGCGAAGCCCACGAGGAAGCCGACGGAGAGCAGCATGGGCGAGTTGTAGATGCCAAAGGTCACGCCGGGGATGTTGAGCGTGCACAGCATGCTGGGCACCACGCCCAGGGCGTCGCGCAGCACGCTATAGATGCCGGCGATGGCCATGGAGCCAAAGAGCTGCTTGCCGGTTTTGCCGCCGGCCTCGGTGGCGCGCAGGGTCTGAGCTGCGGCGTTGCCGGTGGGGAACTCAAGCGCGGCGTCCACGATAAAGTGACGGTGGATGAGTGCCGTGGCCAGCAGGCCCAGGATGGTGCCGGCGAGTGCCACGATAAACATGTCGAGCCAGCTGATCTGGTCGGCATAGCCCAGCATCCAGGCACCCGGGATGGTAAACGCTAGGCCGCCGGCGACCATGGCGCCCGCGGACATGATGGTGTGGGTGACGTTGGCCTCGTTGAGGCTGGCATTGCCCATGAGCTTAAGGAAGAACAGCGAGATGACGGCAGCGAAGACGATCGGCCA
Source organism: uncultured Collinsella sp. (assembly GCA_902490565.1). GTDB lineage: Bacteria > Actinomycetota > Coriobacteriia > Coriobacteriales > Coriobacteriaceae > Collinsella. The sequence continues at coordinate 76,388 of CABUEK010000004.1, forward strand.
GGGGAGTGCGCCCATCTTGAGGGCGGTGTAGGCCGAGCTTGCTGTGATAATCACGCAGCCAAGGACGCCGATGACGACGCCACGCAGCGTGAGTTGCCCGCGCATCGAAGCACGGTTCGAGGGATTGCTCATATAAAACTCCTTTGCGTATATCCGCTTCCTCCGGGAGCGCCGCTACGGATACGGCGCGGGAAGTCGGGTTACCAAGGGCCGCCGCGTGAGCTCGCGCGCGACCGCGCACCAGTATAGCCGCAAGCTAGTCATTTTGGGATGACTGGTTTAGGTAGGCGATATACTGCTGGGCAGACGAAAGGAGCGCCGACGATGCTTAATGGGTGCGCATATATATTGACGGTCGACGTGGGCAACACGTTCATTCGCTTTGGCCTATTTGCCGAGGATTCGGCTGCGGCGCAGGAATGTCCGCTTGCGACGTGCGAGATCACGACGCCGTCGAGCATCACGGCCGATGAGGCTCGTATGAGGCTCGCGCAGGTCATGGGCGCGCTGGCGGCCGATGCGGGCATGCCCGGCGCGCTCGTTCCCGCGGCCGCAGTGCTGAGCTGCGTGGTGCCGGCGCTCGAGCGCCCGTGGAAGGTGGCGCTTTCCCGTACCTGCACGGGACGCGTGCTCACGGTGGGACCGGGACTTAAGACTGGCATGCCCGTCCACTACGACGACCCGGCCGAGATCGGCCCCGACCGCATCGCCGACGCCGTGGCGGCCCGTGCCGTCTACGGCTCTCCGTGCATCGTGATTGACCTGGGCACCACGACCAATATCGAGGTCATCGACGCGCGCGGTACCTTTGTGGGCGGCGTCATCGCGCCGGGTCTGGCGCTTGGCGCCCGTTCGCTTTCGGCGGCCGCGGCGCGTTTGCCTCAGGTCGAGCCCTCGGCGCCCACGCATGTGATCGGCCGCAACACGCGCGAGGCTATGCGCTCGGGCGTGGTCTTGGGCGAGGTGGCCCGCATCGACGGCATGCTCGACATGGTGCTCGCCGAGATGCGCGCGACCAAGGCCGCGGGGGAGGGCGACGTGCCCATCGTCATTACCGGCGACGACGCCGAGGCGCTCGCGTTGCTGGTCGGCCATAGCCTGACGGTTGACGACGCGCTGACGTTGCGGGGTCTCGCCGAGCTCTACCGCATCAACCAAAAGCCCCGCCGCGTGTAAAGGTGAGGGCGCCGGTGGGACAAACGCCTCCACCTTTCACCTGCTACAATGGGTCAAACTATTGCGATTACGGAGGTGTCTGCCATGTCGGACGATCTTCATCAAACTTCGTCAGGCAAGCGCCTGGACGTCATTAGCTGGGACGAGTTCTTTATGAGCGTGGCCATCGCCGCGCAGCGCCGCAGCAAGGACCCCAACACGCAGGTGGGTGCGTGCATCGCCAACACCAACCACCGCATCCTTTCGGTGGGTTACAACGGCACACCCTCGGCACTCAACGATGACTTTTTCCCGTGGGGAACGAGCGACGACCCGCTGCAGGACAAGCACAACTACGTGGTGCATGCCGAGGCAAACGCCGTGCTCAACTACCGCGGCTCGCTCAAAGACCTCGAGGGTTCCACGGTCTACGTCACGCTGTTCCCGTGCCACGACTGCGCCAAGATCCTGGCGCAGGTGGGCGTGGGCGAGGTCGTCTACCTGGACAATAAGTATGCCGACACCGATGACGGCCGTATCAGCCGCCGCATCCTCGACTCCTGCGGCATCAGCTACCGCCAGGTCATCGTCGATGTTCAGATTGGTACCGGGGGACAAGCTCAGCAGTAGTGCGTGCCAACGCCAGCTGGCGGCAAAACAGCCAAAAGAGCCCCGTCCCAAATTGACTACTCGTGAAAGTCGCGTCTGCGCGCATGGACGGCTCGTGAGCGGGTACATGGCTGTAGTAACATAGCTTCTGTCCGCGGGCGCGCCCGCGTTATTGTGAGAAAGGAGCCCCTGTGGCTGTTAACGAAGAGCTGCTTAAGAAGGTTCTTGAAGAGATTCGCCCCAACCTGCAGGCCGACGGCGGCGACATGGAGTATATAGGCGTTGATGACGAGGGCGTCGTCAAGCTGGAGCTTCAGGGCGCCTGTGCCGGTTGTCCCATGAGCGCCCTGACGCTTTCCATGGGCATCGAGCGTATCCTCAAGGAGCACGTGCCCGGCGTTACGCGTGTCGAGCAGGTCAATGCCTCCGGCGAGACCGATGACCTGTACGACGAGTATGCGCCGTTCTAAGAAGTGAAAGCTGCGGGCGATATGCTCCGCATAGACGTCACGCCCGAATATGCGGCTGCGAGCGCAAGGCCCGCGGCCGCATTTGTATGTAGGGAGCAGGGGGACCGATATGCTCAACGACCTCTACCATATGCTTGATCCCGTCGCCATCTCGGCGGGGCCCATCACCATCTACTGGTACGGCTTGGCCTATGTGGTCGGAGCTCTGCTCACGGCGGTCGTCATGTACCGCACGCAGCGCCGTTGGGGTTTTGACATTACGGTCGACGACCTGACGAGTGTCGTGGTCGGCGTGGTCTTTGGCCTTATCATTGGCGCCCGCCTGTTCTACGTCATCTTTTACGGCGACGGCTACTACTGGGCGCATCCGCTCGAGATCTTTGCTACCAATGAAGGCGGCATGAGCTTCCATGGCGGCCTGGTGGGCGGCATCATCGGCGGCGTGCTCGTGTGCCGCATGTACAAGCTCGACGCCTGGACCATCGCCGACCTTGCCGTTATCGGTGCTCCGCTGGCCTTATGTCTGGGACGCTGCGCCAACTTTGTCAACGGCGAGCTGTGGGGCAAGCCGACCGATCTGCCCTGGGGCGTGATCTTTGGCGGCACCGCGGGCGATATGCCGCGTCATCCTTCCCAGCTCTATGAGGCATTCCTAGAGGGCGTCGTGCTCTTCTGTATTTTGCAGGTGCTCAGCCGCAAAAAGCCGCTGCTGCCCCAGGGTACGTTTATGGGCGTGTTCGTGATGGGGTACGGCATCGTCCGCTTTCTCGTTGAGTTCGTGCGCGTGCCCGATGCCCAGCTGGGTTATCTGCTGGGGGGCGTCATCACCATGGGCCAGCTGCTGAGCCTGCCACTCGTGATTGCCGGTCTGGCGCTCATCATCTTCGCCCGACACCGCAATCGTCCCCAGCGCATCTACCTCGACGCCTAACCAAGACCACCACAAAGGGGACAGGCACCTTTGTGGTGGTCTTGCCGAGTTTGATAGGTTTCTAGAAAGGCTTTCGGACTGTGAAGGATTCCGACCTCTCCACAACGGCTGCGCGCGACGCTGCCCGCATCGTCTGGTTTAAGCGCTACCCCGCCAAGCAGACGCTCATCGCATTTTTGCTCGCGCTGTTGGCGACCACGGCGTTTTCCATCGATCCTGCCCCGGTGTCGAGCAACGCAGTCTTGGCGATTGACCCCAAAGCCTCGGGCATGCTGTACGTGTGCTACGAGGTGCTCCTCTCGTTTGCCGGCCATACCGACGCGGTCATGCTGCTTGCGCTTGCCTGCCTGCTCACCTTGCCGTTTCGCTACGTGTTCTTTGGCCGTGGCGACACCTGGCGTCCATCGATCATTCTGCCGTCGCTGTTCTTCGCCATCTGCATGGTGTTCGGCCGCAGCTACGATCTCACCGACTCGGCCGAGATTGTCCTTGGCGACAAAGCCCGCATCATCTGCGCCTGGATTGGCGGCGCGGGCTGGATGCTCTTAGCGATCGTGGCCTTCTATTTGGCTTTTGAGTGCCTGGATTGGCTGAGCTCTCGGCGCATTCCGTTTTCCGAAGCGCACTTTGGCCGCGTATGGCGTGTGACTCACGCCGTGCTCTCGGTCCATCCCTTTGCCGGCCCCTTCCTGGTGCTTATGATCGCCTGGGCGCCCACGCTTATCGCTTCGCTGCCCGGCCTTTTTATGGGAGATACGGGTGCGCAGATTCGCCAGTGGTTCAACTACCCCAACGGCACGAGTGACTACCTGCGTCTGCTCAATCCCAATGTGTTGCTCAACGGACATCATCCCGTGGTGCACACGGCTATCATCGGTTCGTGCGTCCAGCTGGGGCTTTCACTGTTCAACAGCGCCAACGCAGGTCTTGCCATCTACACCTGCGCTCAGTTCGTCATTACGGCCGCCTGCATGGCCTATTCCATCTCGTCGCTGCGCAAGCTGGGCGTGAGCCTGCCGGTCCGCGGCGTGATCTTGCTGTTCTTTGTGTTTATGCCGATGTTCTCTAACTACGCGGCGTTGCTCACCAAAGACGTGCTCTTTGCCGACGCGTTCTTGGTGCTGCTGGTACAGACCGTCAAGCTCGTGGCATGTGGCTTGCCCCGTCGTGATGCCAATGTCGAGCGAACGGGCGAGAAAGCCCCCGTGCTCTTTGCGCGCCACGACTGGCTGCTGCTTGCTCTGGGCGCCATGGGCTCCACGTTTCTGCGTAACGGCGGCCTGGTGTTTCCCCTGGCGGCATGCGTAATCGCGGCGGCGCTTTGCGCATGGGACGTGCATGTGGCTCGTCGTGCAGCCAAGCAGGCTGGTGCTGCGCCTTCGGGCGCCACCCCGCGTTTCCGCTGGGTGGGAGTTCTTGCGGTGCTTGCGCTCTGCCTTGCCTCTAATATGTACTTCACCAAGGTCTTTATGCCGGCACACGACATCACGCCTGGTTCCAAGCGCGAAATCCTCTCGATTCCGTTCCAGCAGACGGCTCGTTTTGTCCAAAAGCACGACGGCCTCAACTCGGGCGTCAACCCCACGGTTAAGGAGGACGGCACCATCGTGGAGGCTCCTTGCGACGGCTTGGTGACCGACGAAGAGCGTGCCGTGATCGACCGTGTGCTCAAGTACGAGAATCTGGGGCGCCGTTACAACCCGGATAAGTCGGACGCCGTCAAAAATTGCTTTAACGAGTACGCCTCGCAGGAGGACATCAAGGCTTATTTTGAGGTGTGGGCCCAGATGTTCAAAAAGGATCCCGAGTGCTATATCTCGGCGCTCATCAATAACTACTACGGCTACTTTTATCCGAGCGCCCGCGATGCGTGGGTCTACAGCACGGCGCGCAGTGCCGAGATTATGGCGAAGCCCGATAACCTCAAGTACTTTGACTTCCATCCGGTCGATAGCAAGGTCGTGCGCTGGTGCGACCACCTGATCAACCTGTATCGCGTGGCAGTACAACGCATCCCGTTTATCTCGCTCACCATGAGCTCGGCCACCTATGTGTGGATCATGATCGCCGTGGTGCTCTATCTGCTACGTCGTCATTCGTGGCGCGGGCTGGCCATTTGGGTGCCGCTGCTGGGCGTGCTCGCCGTGTGCCTGATCGGTCCCTGCAATGGCTCGACCTACATGCGCTACCTGTATCCGGTCATCGCCTGCATGCCCTTTGCCATCGGCGCCACCATCACCCGCAGCGACCTCCTCTGGTCCTAATTTGGTGCATTGGGGTCAGGTTGCTTTGCACCAAAGGGTGGCATCATCACGACGCCTTCATTTTGGGGTTTATCTCGCAGGCCAGTAGGTATATCATAACGACGTTTGTTTATATTGCCCGAGCATCTGCGCTGGGCTTTAGGTCGAAACCGATAGGAGACACGTATGTCCGGACACTCTAAGTGGGCCACAACCAAGCATCGTAAGGGCGCGCAGGACGCCAAGCGTTCCGCCCTCTTCTCCAAGCTGAGCCGCAACATCACCGTTGCTGCCCGTCTCGGCGGTGACCCGCTGCCCGAGAACAACGCCAGCCTCGCCGCTGCCGTTGCCAAGGCCAAGGCTCAGTCCATGCCCAAGGACAAGATCAAGTCCGCTATCGACAAGGCTTTTGGTTCGGGTGCCGACGCTGCCGTCTACGAGAACATCGTGTACGAGGGCTACGGCCCCGCCGGTGTCGCCGTCTACGTTGACTGCCTGACCGACAACCGCAACCGCACCGCCGCTGATGTCCGTTCCGCCTTCTCCCACGCTGGTGGCAACCTGGGCACCTCCGGCTCCGTCGCCTTCCAGTTTGAGCGCAAGGGCCAGATCGTTGTTGCCAAGGAGATCCTGGACGAGAACGCCAAGAAGGAGACCATGATCGCCAACGGTGCTGCCGGTGACGAGGATGAGTTCATGATGGCCATCGCCGAGGCCGGTGGCGAGGACTACGAGGATGCCGGCGAGGAGTGGATCGTCTGGACTACTGCTAACGAGGTCATGGCTGTCTCCAAGGCGCTCGAGGAGCAGGGCGTCCAGGTCAAGGGCTCCGAGACCACCATGGTCCCGACCACCCCGACCGAGGTCTCCGGCGCCGACGCCAAGAAGGTTCAGCGCCTCATCGACCGTCTTGAGGAGCTCGACGACGTCCAGGATGTTTACAGCACCATGGACATGACCGACGAGGTCATCGCTGCCCTCGAGGAGGAGTAGCGCCCGCACGGGTTAAGCCGTGCATATCTGGGCATAATGAAGCGAGCATGCAAGCCTCGTGGAATAGATGAGCCGGATCCGCGTGCGTAGAGCACCGGACCCGGCTCTTTTATAATGATGCGAACCGTTTTGCATTTCGAGAGCCGAGATTTGAAGGGAGCGCCGCGTGCGCGTACTCAAACGAGCCCTAGCGATCGTGTATCTTGCCGCCACCATCGTGGCGCTGGGTACGCTTGTCTGCCAGTTTTGGGGGCCGTATACGTATCGCTTTATGCTGCTGATGCGCGACCCCATGCCGCGCATTGTCGTGACGGCATGCGGCGGAGTTGTGGCGATTGGCGTGCTGGTTAGCTTCTTCCGCCTGATGTTTGCTCGTCGCGAGCCGTCCTGCGTGCATCCGGCGGGGGAGCGCAATATCGAGGTCACGCTCGCGGCGCTTTCTTCGTGCGCCAGGGCTGCTGCAGAGCGCGACGATCGCGTGATGATCGAGCATGTCGAGGCCCGCGTCCAAGGTTCCGACGATTCGCATGTCCGTTTTAAGGTCGAGGCTATCGCGCTTGACGATAAGGACGTGGCATCTCTGGCTACCGCGATGCAGCAGCGCATCGAGGAAGCTTGCGACACCATGCTCGGCACGCCGGGTACGACCACGCGCGTCCGTTTTTTGCCGTCCAAGACTACCGTCCAGACCGTGGAGGTTTCCGGTGAGTGATACCAATCAAGATAAGACCGCTCGTACGCCGCGCCTGACGATTGACCAGAGCGCCACGCCGGCGAACGAACCTGTTGATTCCAAAGCAGAGGCAACTGAGTTACAAGACGCGGCGGCCGCGGATTTTGACGAGGCTATGGGTCTCATCAAGGGTACGGGCGCTGCCATCTGGAGCTATGCCGTGCGTCATCCCAACACCACGCTTGGCGCCGTCGCTGGCTTTATCCTCGCCGTGTTGGTGCTCACGTTGGGCCTGTGGGACACGCTCGTCATTGCATTCTTCGTGCTGATCGGCGCCGTGATCGGCCAAATTCGCGACGGCGAAAACGGGATCGTCAACTTCTTCGGCCGTCTGTTTAGCGGCCGCTAATATGTATTCGACTGTCGCATCCGCGGCAGGCATAAGGAGGAACCATGGCTTTTAATACGAAGGTCGATGTGGCCGATACCGAGCTCGAGGAGAACGAGGCGGCCGTCGCCGAAGCCGAGGATGTGACGCTCGAGGATGAGGCGCTCGTCGAGGCCGAGTCCGCCGATGACGCGGACGAGGATGATGAGGAAACAGACGAGTCCGAGGACTCGCTGACCTATTCCAACGGTGTGATCGAGAAGATCGTCGCCATGGCCACCCGCGAGGTGCCGCACGTCCTGGGCATGAAGGGTAACCTTATGCACTTTGTGCAGGAGCAGTTTGGTGCCGAGAATCTGACCAAGGGCGTGACGGTCGAGGTCACCGATGACAATCGCGTGGTCGTCAACATCTCCGTCATTATCGAGTACGGCGCCTATGCGCCCGCGATCTTCGACGATGTCAAGGCACGTGTCACCGAGCGCCTTGCCGCGATGACCGGCCTTGAGGTGGCGGGTGTCAACCTGCGCATCGAGGACGTCATCACCCCCGAGGAGTACGAGCACCGCACCAGCCAGCACGAGTAACCTTCCAAAAAGGGACAGGTTTGTTTTGGCAGGCTTTATCTGCGAAAACGTTAAACGGCCGACCGCGCAAGCAAAAGCGTGGCCGGCCGTTATTTGTATGCCCCCCGATGTGGGCATACCGCTCGTCTAACTAGGGGTTGCAATCGTCGCGTTCCGCGTTACCCTAATGGGCGCATTGTTTCCAAATTGTTAACGAGGGGTTGCCGTAATGGCCGACGAGCACGAAACAGAAAGCAAGGCATGGGCGATTGAGGCCGCCGCGGCAGAGGCGGCATCGCGTGCTGCCGAGGAGGTGCATCGTCCTCCCGTGGTGCCGATGGAGCGCGTGGTTGATCGCACCGATATCGAGCGCGGCGAGCGTGTCGGTCAAAAGCGCAGCCAGGAGCCGGGCTTCCCGCGCTTTTTTGCCGAGCTCAATCTGGGCCTGATTCTTACGGCCTTCGCCATCGTTGCGTTTAAAACCCCTAATCACTTTGCTTTTGGCGGCACCTCGGGCGTGTCGGTCATTCTGTCCACGCTGTTCCCGACCCTGCCCGTCGGCGTCTTTATGTGGATTATCAACGCGGTTCTCGTCGTTTTGGGCTTTATCTTTTTGGAGCGCAAGGCAATCCTGTGGAGCGTCTTCGCCTCGTTTGCGTTGTCCGCCTATGTTTCGCTGTTTGAGCTCTTTATTCCGACCGATGTCTCTCTGACGGGTGATATGTGGCTCGACCTGTGCTTTGCCGTCATCTTGCCGGCGCTCGGCAGCGCTATTGTCTTTGACATCGGCGCCTCGACGGGTGGCACGGACATTCTTGCCATGATCCTCAAGCGCCGCACGACGCTCGAGATTGGCCGTGCCCTGCTGCTGGTCGATATCGGCATCGTGACCATCGCGGCCTTTTTGTATGGCCCGCGTGTCGGTCTGTATTGCGTGCTTGGCTTGTTTGCCAAGACACTCGTGGTCGACAAGGCCATCGAGAGCATCCATCTTCGTAAGGTCTGCACGGTCATTTGCTCCGAACCCCTTAAGGTCGAGGAGTTTATCGTCAAGCATCTCAACCGCACAGCGACCATCAGTCGCGGCTACGGTGCCTTCTCGGGCAAGTGCGTGACGGTGATCATGAGCGTGCTGAGCCGTCGCGAGGCCGTGCAGCTGCGCCGCTATGCGCGCGAAGTCGATCCGGGTGCCTTTATCACGATCGTCGACAGCTCCGAGATCGTCGGCAAGGGCTTCCGCGGAACGAACTAGCACAGACGTATCCAACGAACCGCCTGCTGGCGCCGTGTATCTTGCAAATCGGTCATCTTTGAGTATTTGACCCCACATTGGGCAATAATGATGCTAAAGACATCGTTTGCGATCCAAGTGATTTGTTCAAGATACGAAGGGATGATTCTATGTTCTGCTCGCAGTGTGGCGCCCCCATGGGCGATAACGACAAGTTCTGCGGCGTGTGTGGTGCTCCTAATGCCGGTGCCGCTGGCCCCGCTCCCCAGGGACAGCCTCAGCCCCAGCAGTTTGTTCCGCAACCGCCCGTGGCGAATGCGCCAAAGGGCTGTGTGGCTCAGGCGTTCCAAGATATGACTAAGACTCCGGGCGTGCTTCAGCGTGTATGCCAAATCGCGTTTTTGCCGGCGCTGATTTGCGTTGTGTCGGTGCTCGTGTTGTTTATTCCCGTTATTGGCGGCATTGCGGCTGCCATCGGCTTTTTGGCAGCTTGCATTGCGAGTGTGTGCGGTTCCGGCTTCGGTATCGAGTGGGGCCGCGATCTGTCGCTCAAGGTCGATGACGGCATGGACCGTCCACTCATGCGTTCCACGTCGTTTGGTCTCGGAGTCTTTTCGAGCGTTATCTCGGTCGCGCTCGAGGTTATCGCTGCCATTCCCGTTATCGGTGTAGTGCTTTCGCTGGTGGAGGGCGTGGTAATTGGCGCCGCGGGCTCGTATTCTTATTACGGCTCTTATGCGCTCGAGGCTGCGCTGTTCGGTTCGCTCGGCCTGCTTGTCCTGGCGCTAATTGCCTCGGCGATTCTGGGTGTCTTCTTTAAGATGTTCGCCGACATTGCCGTGATGCACTTTGCGGTGACCGGGCGTGTCGAGAGCGCGTTTTCGCTCGATAAGGTCTGGGCGGCGTTTAAGCACAACAAGACCAAGCTGTTCTGTGCTTCGTTCCTTCCCGAGTTTTTGACGGGCCTGGTCGCCAACGTTGTCACATGGATCTTGACGGTCGTCTTTGGCGCCATTGCCTCTGTCGGTATGTATAGCTACTACTATCGTCCTACGGGTATTGAGGCAATTGTTACCGGCGGTGGCGTCACGCTCGCGCTGTTCTTGGTGCTGGTCGCTTTCGTCACCGTATTTCTTACGGTCTTTGGCAAGATACTCAAGCACCGTGCCGTTGGCTATTGGGCGGCACGTCATGCCAGTGAGTGGGCCGACGAGGATGCCGACGATGTCCTGACGTTTGTGCTTCCGGGCGAGAAGAAGCCTACACCTACGGGCTTTAATCCCATGGACGCTGGTGCTGCACCTGCACCCGCACCTGAGCCTGCAACGTCGCCCGCGCCGACGTCTGCTCCGGCACCGGCCCCTACACCCGCACCGGCGCCCGAGGCGACGCCTGCAGAACCCGATTGGAATGCCGTTGACACGCCGGCGGATGAGTCGGGCGATAATCCTGCTGCCGAAAACAATCAAACCGAATAGTCGGTCGAGGCGCCCTGGGCAACTGAACCCGGGGTGCCTTTTTCTATGGCGAAAGCAAGAAAATGCCTGGAAAACGGTTGCGGCAATATTACTCGGAAATTGATCAATGTTGCGCAACAACGTCGCGGCTATTGTTGAGGACATAGACGTGTAAGGTTTGAAGGCGTGCGACGCCTTAGGAAAAGGAGAAGCTTATGTTCTGTACCACTTGTGGTTCTCCCATTTCGGATGATGCCAAATTCTGCCCTGTTTGCGGATCTGCCGTTGGTGCCGCTTCTGCCGCTGCGGCCCCGCAGCCCCAGCCCGCTCCGGCCCAGGCTATTCAGCCCGCGCCCCAGCCTCAGCAGCAGTACACCGGTCAGCAGCAGTACACCGGTCAATACGCCCAACAGTCCGCATCCGCTCCGATGGACTATGGCCCCGTCAAGGCTGACCGCAGCCTGATCGGCTGGCTGCTGCTCTCTCTTGTGACCTGCGGTATCTATTCGTTCTACTTCCTGTATTGCTTGGCCCGCGACATCAATGTCATGTGCCAGGATGACGGCGATTCCACGCCGGGTCTGGCGGCATTCATCCTGCTGTCGTTTGTGACCTGCGGCTTCTACGCGTACTACTGGTATTACAAGATTGGCAACCGCCTGCAGGCCAACGCTCCTCGCTACGGCCTGGTGTTCCAGGAAAACGGCACCACCGTTCTTCTGTGGCAGATCATCGGCGTGCTGCTGTGCGGCCTTGGCCCCATCTTTGCCATGAACATCATCATCAAGAATACCAATGCCATGGCAACGGCTTACAACATCCGTCTTGGCGCTCATGCCTAACAATAAGGGCGGCGTGAACAGCTCCCAGGGACATAAGGGCACGGCGGAGCTCCTTCGCCGCGCCCTTTCTTGCACCGGCGCGCTCTTTGTTGCCTGGCTCGCGCTCTACCTGCTCGACATCGGCTGCATTTTTCGATTGATGACGGGCATTCCTTGTCCGGGATGCGGTATGACGAGGGCGTGGCTGGCGGCACTGCGCCTCGATTTTGCGGCGGCCTTTGCCTACCATCCGCTGTTTTGGGTGGTACCGTTTGCGTTCGTGCTCGCGTTCGTGCGCGAGGAGGTGGCATCGAGCAAGCTAAAGCGTGGTATCGACATTGCGGTCACCATGTTGTGCGTGCTGGTCGTCGCCGTATGGATCGTGCGCCTTATCAGCCCGGCAGACGCGGGCCTGCTCTTTGGTGGTCACGCTCCCGCCGGAGTTCCCACCGATATCATCCACCTCGAACCCCCACGCTGGCTCTGCCATTTGGGGGCAGGGTTGAAATGGTAGAAATAGCGTTTGACAAATAATGAGAGGGCGGATGCTCGTTCCAACATCCGCCCTCTCATTATTTTGAATGGGTGTTTAAAGAATCGTGCAGGTTACGCGTTATGCTTTTCTTCGTTGCGAGCGGCAGCCCGTGCATCATGGATGCCCTTAATCGCAGCATGGCGGGCGGTGCGGGCATCGTGCATGGCGTCGCGCGCCTCAGCGGCCGTTGCCTTGGCAGAACGCAGTTTGGCGGCCAGATCGGGGTTGGTTTCGGCGACCGCGGTAATCGCGGGGCCGTCGAGCTCCTCTTGCGTGGGCTCGGCCAAAAAGTCGATAGCATACTGGGCGGCCACCATGGAGCCCTTTGCCAGCACGGTCTCGTCGATCTTGTAGAAGCAGGAATGTTGGGCGTACGTGGCGCCAATCTTGGGGTTGCGCGTACCTACAAAGGCGAGCACGCCCGGTACGCGACGCAGGTACTCCGAAAAATCCTCGCCCGAAAGCGTGCCGCGATAATGGCCTTGGCCGGTGGGGCCCAGGCACTTGATTACAGCCTGACGGCAGCGCTCGCTCGAGGCGGCGTCGTTTTCGACCTTGTAGTTGGCGATGGTGTAGTCGGTGAGCTCTGCCTCGGCGCCCAAGGCGGCCGCGGTATGCTCCACGATGCGGCGCATGAGCTCCGGCATTTCCTCGTGGGTCGAATCGCCGTAGGTGCGCACCGTGCCGGCGAGGTAGGCCGTGCCGGCGATAACGTTGCGTGCGGTGCCGCCGTGCAGCTCGCCGACGGTGATGACAGCCGGCTCGTAGGGGCTGATCTCGCGCGAGACGATGGTCTGCAGGGCGTTGACGATCTCTGCGGCCACCATAACGGCGTCGTGACCGCGCTGGGGCATGGCGCCGTGGCACGAGGTGCCGCGTACGTCGATACGGAACCAGTCGGTATTGGCCATGCGCGGTCCGGGCTCGCAGCTCACGGTGCCGGCGTCGACCTCGCTCCAGATGTGCGCGGCGTAGGCGCCATCGACGCCGTCGAGCACACCCGTGCCGATCATGAGCTTGGCGCCCTGGCCGTTTTCCTCGCTGGGCTGGAAGACGATGCGGACCTCGCCGTGGATGTCGTCGGTCATATGGCGCAGGATTTGCAGCGTTCCGAGCATCATGGCGATATGGCAGTCGTGGCCGCAAGCGTGCATGCAGCCCTCGTTGACGCTGGCGAACTCCTCGCCGGTCTGCTCGGTGACGGGCAGGGCGTCGATGTCGGCGCGCAGCAGGATGCGGCGGCGTGGCGTGCCGTCCTCGCGGTAGGCATCCGGCGCGGTACCGCGAAGCGTTGCCACCAAGCCGGTCTTGAGCGGACGCTCGTAGGGGATATTCATGGCGTCGAGCTGGTTGGCGATGTCGGAGGTCGTGCGCTCCTCGGCAAGGCTCAGCTCCGGGTGCTTATGGAAGTGCCGGCGCTGCTTGATGATATATGGTTCAAATTCGGTAGCGATATCTTTGATGGCTGCGGTGACGTCGTCAGCCGCGCGAGCCTCGGTCGCCGCCATAATCTGCTGTGCCTTGGTCTTCGTCATGGTCGATTTGCTCCTTGCTGGGTTGATCGCAAAATCGTACAGGCTCTCTCCAGTATGCCACCTGCCGCTAGGGCTGGTAAAGTTGCCGTTTGCCGCTTGGGGTTTTGTTACAAGGGCGGGGGAGTACACTCGGGGGTGTTGAATTTCCTGCCAGAGATGGGGATGCCCATGCAACATATCGATCGGATTATCCGCTCCAAGAACGTCTTTACCGCGCAAGACGGCATCGATACCACCCGCGAGCTGGCGATTGCCATCGCAGGCGACCGTATCGTCGCAGTCGGTGCGCCCGATGACGTGATCGCCGCCGCTCCTGCCGCTACGTCGGTTATCGACTACGGCGAGCAGTTTGTCTGCCCCGGTTTCCATGACGCTCATCTGCACTTCTTCCATACCTCGGTCGGTTCCTCGCCGTACATGCTCATGGATATGGGCACGTCCGAGGCGGCGCTGGTGCAACATGCGCTCGAGTTTTCCCAGGACCTGCCCGACGACGCTTGGGTTGTGACGCAGGGCTGGCGCGACTACCGTTGGGACCCGCCCGAGCATCCTACCAAGGCGTCGCTCGATGTGGCATTCCCCGATCGTCCCTGTGTTATGTATTCGGGCGACGGGCACACGCTGTGGCTCAACAGCCGCGCACTCGATGCACTCGGCGTCACGCGCGACAGCGAGCCACCAGCGGGCGGTAGCTACGACAAGGACGCAAACGGCGAGCTCACGGGTATTGCTCACGAGGCGGCTGCCATGCAGCTGCTACCGCGCTGCCTTGAGTGGCTGGGCGAGGATCGCATCGCAAGCGCTTACGCCGATCAAATGAGGCGGATGGCCGAGCAGGGCATCACCTCGATATGCGATATGTCGCTCATGCCCATGCCGGGCTGCGATTTTATCCGCGACGACGTCTACGACAAACTGCAGGCAGCCGGCAAGTTGGGCATCCGAGCCCATTTGTTTCCCACGCTGCTGGATGACCAATCGCGCTTGGAAGAGCTGCAGGTACGTTACGCGAACAACGCGCTGCTTTCGGCGCCAGGCTTTAAGCAGTTCTTCGACGGCGTGTCGAGCGAACACACGGCCTATCTCACCGAGCCCTATACCAACCCGCGCTTCCCGGGCGATCAAGGTCGCCTGACGGTTCCTGCCGAGCGCATGCGCAAGCTGGTTCTGGCGGCCGCGGAGCGCGGCCATACCGTGCGCATCCACGTCATCGGCGACGGTGCGATTCATGCCGCGCTGGATATCTTCGAGGAGGCCGCCGACCTGTACGGCCTGCCCCAGCACGGCCATAACACGCTCGAGCACCTGGAGAACCTCTTGCCCGAGGACATCGATCGTCTACGCAAGCTTAACGTCGTTGCCTCGAGCCAGCCCTGTCACATTACACTCGACCCGGGCGGCCCCGAGCGCGATCTGGGCCTGGAACGCAGCCGCATCATGTGGCCGTTTGCGACCTATAAGCAGCGCGGCATCCGCCAAGCCTTCGGCACCGATAGCCCCATCACAGCTGTTACAAGCATGAACGTGCTCTACACGGCTATCACGCGCCAGGATCCCAAAAGCCACTGGCCCGAGGGCGGCTGGTTACCGAGCGAGCGCATCGATGCAGCAACAGCCCTGCGCAACTACACCCTGGGCAGCGCCTATGCAGCGGGCGACGAGCAAAACCTCGGCAGCTTGGAGCCCGGCAAGTATGCCGACCTGGTAGTCCTGGACCAAAACCCGCTCACCATCGACCCCCAAGAACTGCAAGCCACCAAGGTTCAGGCCACCTACCTGGCAGGTAACTTGATTTACGAGCGCTAACCCCACATCCACACCTCAGTTGCGGTGAAATAGTCCCTAAAATCGGCCTTCAAGCCCAAAAACAGGAACTATTCCACCGCAACTTAAAAGAGCGCGTCCCAACAACGTGCCCCTATCTTGTGCATTCCATCCGCATCGCCATTTTGCTGCACTGACTTCTCTGAATTCCGGGCCCTAGTTAGTCAACCTGGCTCCCGGGGCGGACCGGAGGGCATGAAGTTTGTCGCGAGTTCCGCACGCAAAGGAAAGCACTTAATGTGCTTTCCGTCTTGCGCAGGACTGCAGAGCAGCAAACTTCATGCCCTCCGGTCCGCCCCGGGAGCCACCGCTAAGTTATCCTCCGGCATTCAGAAAATCTAAGTGCCAAAAAATAAGATTTTTTGACTCTGTGTTGTATAACCCGCCATTCGTGGGTACCATTCAACGCGTACGCAAACAAAAAGGGTTAATTCGCGTGGTATAACCGCGCGGCCCAAAAAGGAGGAGACAAGCATGTCGTCTTTGAAGCCGCTTGCAGATCGTGTTCTGGTCAAGCCCGACGAGGCCGAGCAGAAGACCGCTTCTGGTCTGTATATCGCCAGCAACGCTCAGGAGAAACCGCAGCGTGGCACCATCGTTGCCGTTGGCGCCGGCAAGGTCAACGACAAGGGTGAGCGCATCCCCATGGACGTCAAGGTTGGCGACGTTGTCATCTACGGTAAGTTCGGTGGCAACGAGGTCAAGGTCGACGGCGAGAAGTATCTGCTGATGCGCGCCGACGACATCTACGCCGTCGTCGAGGCCTAGTCTCGTCAGAATCTCTGATTCGTCTTTGAACGCGCCCGCCGCACAGGACTCGGAAGCGGCGACGCGAGTCACATTTCTTTTGGAGGATTACCTACCATGGCAAAGAACATTACGTTCAACACCGATGCCCGCGCTAAGCTTGCCAAGGGCGTCAACACTCTGGCCGATGCCGTTACCGTCACCATGGGCCCCAAGGGTCGCTACGTTGCGCTGCAGCGCACGTTCGGTGCTCCGACCATCACCAACGACGGCGTTTCCGTCGCCAAGGAGATTGAGCTCGAGGACAACATCGAGAACATGGGCGCCCAGCTGGTGAAGGAGGTCGCCACCAAGACCAACGACACCGTGGGTGACGGCACCACCACCGCAACCCTGCTCGCTCAGGCTATCGTCAACGACGGTCTGCGTAACGTCGCCGCCGGTGCCAACCCGCTGGCCATCCGTCGCGGCATCGACAAGGCTGTAAACGCCGCCGTCGCCGAGATGAAGAAGCAGGCCAAGCCGGTCGAGACCAAGGAGCAGATCGCTTCCGTCGGTACCATCTCTGCCGGTGACCCCGAGGTCGGTGAGAAGATCGCCGAGGCCATGGAGGTCGTGGGCAAGGACGGCGTCATCACCGTCGAGGATTCCCAGACGTTCGACATCACCATCGACACCGTCGAGGGCATGCAGTTCGACAAGGGCTATGTCTCCGCTTACTTCGTCACGGATAACGACCGCATGGAGGCCGTGATGAAGGATCCGTACATCCTCATCACCGACCAGAAGATCTCCAGCGTTCAGGACATTATGCCCGTTCTCGAGGCTGTCCAGCGCGCTGGCCGTGGCCTGCTCATCATCGCTGAGGACATCGACGGCGAGGCTCTGCCTACCCTGGTTCTCAACAAGATCCGTGGCGCCCTCAACGTCTGCGCCGTCAAGGCTCCGGGCTACGGCGATCGCCGCAAGCGTATCCTCGAGGACATCGCCGTCCTCACCGGTGGTCAGGCCGCTCTGGACGAGCTGGGCGTGAAGGTCGCTGACATCACTGCCGATATGCTCGGTACCGCTAAGTCCGTTACCATCTCCAAGGACAACACCGTCGTCGTCGGCGGCGCTGGCTCCAAGGAGGCCATCGACGCTCGTATCGCTCAGATCAAGGGTGAGATGGAGAACACCACCTCTGACTTCGACCGTGAGAAGCTGCAGGAGCGCCTGGCCAAGCTCTCCGGTGGCGTTGCCGTCATCAAGGTCGGCGCTGCTACCGAGTCCGAGCTCAAGGAGATCAAGCATCGCGTCGAGGATGCCCTTCAGGCTACCCGCGCTGCTGTCGAGGAGGGCATTGTCGCTGGCGGCGGCGTCGCCTTCATGGACGCTGCGCCTGCGCTCGACGCCGTTGAGCTTGACGACCCCGAGGAGAAGATCGGCGTCGACATCGTCAAGAAGGCTCTGACTGCTCCGGTCGCCACCATCGCCAAGAACGCTGGCTTTGAGGGCGCTGTCGTGGTCGACAAGGTTGCCGAGCTGCCCGCCGGCCAGGGTCTCAACTCTGCCAACGGCGAGTGGGGCGACATGATCGAGATGGGCGTCCTCGACCCCGTCAAGGTCAGCCGCGTCACCCTGCAGAACGCTGCTTCTGTCGCCAGCCTGATCCTCATCACCGAGGCTACCGTCTCCGATGTGCCCAAGAACACTCAGCTTGAGGACGCTATCGCTGCTGCTACCGCTGGTCAGCAGGGCGGCGGTATGTACTAAGGCCGACAAGGTCTAGAACTCCCACCGGGAATCCGGGGGCGTGACGGGGTTTCTCTCCGGAACGTCCTCGGACATGCAAAGAGGCTCCGCATCGCGCTTCGCGCTGCGGAGCCTCTTTGCGTCCTGCGGAATGTTCCGGAGAGAAACCCCGTCACGCCCCCGGATTCCCTGCGTTTACGGCCTTGAGGTCGGCTCGCGGAGAAGGATGTGGTTGATGGGAATACGTGTCCCTTTCGCTGTTTCGCGGCTTTGCCGCGAAAGGCGCGTTACTTTGGGATGGGTGGGGAACGCGGTTGTTGCGGCAACTGGTCCTCGCCAGAAATTACCCTTGGTGTACTTGCGCCTCTCTTCCCTCGTGCTACACTTGCAATTGCTGTTTCAGGGCGGGGTGAAATTCCCCACTGGCGGTAAATCGGGCGGTGCCAAAGGGGTGCCGTGGCGCAGGCGAGGTGTCTGCGACCGAGCCGATGAGTCCGCGACCCGAGCGTGTGTTGGTTCGCATGCCGGCTGAACTGGTGAGATCCCAGTACCAACGGTTAGAGTCCGGATGAAAGAGGCAGGTGATCTTATGTCTGAACAGTCGCAGCATATCCATTTTGAGAACACGAATAGGTGGAGCACCAAACAGCTCGTTACCATGGCGCTGATGTGCGCCTTGGGCGCCCTGTTTATGTATGTGCAGCTACCCATCCTTCCCTCGGCGCCGTTTTTGACGTATGACCCGTCGCTGGTGCCGGCGATGGTGTGCGGGTTTGCGTATGGTCCCGGCGCCGGTACCGCTGTTGCCGCTATGGCTATCGTTATCCATGCGCTCACCACGGGTGACTGGGTCGGCGCGCTTATGAACTTGGTTGCCACGCTGGGCTATATTCTGCCCGCGGCTATCGTTTACCAGAAGATGCACACCTATAAGGGTGCCGTGATTGGCCTGGTGCTCGGCGTCATTGCCGCTACAGCGCTGTCTATGGTCGCAAACCTTACCATTGGCGTATGGTTCTGGTATGGCTCGGTCGATGTGATCGCCCCGCTCATGATTCCTGCCGTACTGCCGTTCAACCTTATCAAGACCGTGCTTAACTCGGTGTTGACGCTGGCGGTGTATAAAGCAGTCTCCAACCTCATCACGCCTAAAAAGGACCAGGTCAAAGGCCGCGCATGATTGAGTGTCGGGGCGTTTCCTTTAGCTATGACGGTGCCGTGTCGGCACTCGACGGTGTCGATCTGAACATCGAGGACGGTGAGTTTTTCTGCATCCTCGGTGGCAATGGGTCGGGCAAGTCGACGTTTGCCAAGCATCTGAATGCGCTGTTGCAACCCGATGCGGGCACGGTACGCATCAACGGCATGGATGCGTCCGACCCCGAGCTGGTCTACGACATTCGTTCGACCGCGGGCATGGTATTCCAGAATCCCGACGACCAGCTGGTGGCAACGCTTGTCGAAGATGACGTTGCGTTTGGTCCCGAAAACCTTGGCGTGCCATCGGTACAAATTGCGCAGCGCGTACGCGAGGCGCTGAAGGGCGTGGGCCTGGTGGGCTTTGAGCGCCATGAGACCCACGCGCTTTCGGGCGGCCAAAAGCAGCGCGTGGCGCTTGCCGGCGTGCTCGCCATGGAACCGCGCGTGCTCATATTGGACGAGGCTTCCTCGATGCTCGATCCGCGTGGACGTCAGGGCCTTATGAAGGCTTGCCGCGCGTTGCACAATCGCGGCATGACCATCGTGATGATTACGCACTTTATGGAAGAGGCCGCCGAGGCCGATCGTGTCGCGGTGTTTCGGGCGGGGCGCGTTGCCATGCTCGGTACGCCCGAGGAAATCTTGACGCGGGCAGACGAACTTGCGCAGCTCAACCTGGATATGCCGGCGTCGTGCTGTCTAGGTAGGGCACTTCGTGAGAAGGGCGTGCCCGTTTGCGCGCAGGCGCGCGAGGCAGATATGGTCGCCGAGATTGCACAGGTTTATGCCGAGCGGAGCGGGGCGGACGTCGCAGTGCAGCCTTCCGCATCCGATTCTCGTATGCTTGACAATGCATCCTCTGCAGCCGACGGGATGGCCGCGTCGGAGCCCGTTATCGAGATTTCGCATCTCTCGCATAGCTATTCGCTGAGCGCCCGCGAGCGTCGCCGTTGGCACAAGCGCTCAGCCGTCGAGGGCGCATCGAACAAACAGGCTCTCTGGGGCAACGACCCCAGCAGTCCGTGGGCACTGCGTGATGTATCGCTGACGGTGCGTCGTGGCGAGTTCTTGGGCCTTGCGGGCCATACCGGTTCGGGTAAGTCGACGCTGGTTCAGCATCTCAACGGATTAATCCGCCCGCAGGAGGGGAGCGTTTGCGCGCTGGGGCTCGACCTTTCAAGCAAGAAAGATGCCGCCGCGGTTAAGGCAAAGGTCGGCGTGGTGTTTCAGTATCCAGAGCGTCAGCTGTTTGCCGAGACCGTGACACAGGACGTGGCATTTGGTCCGCGTAACCTTGGCTTGTCGCAGGCCGAGGTCGCCCGCCGCGTTGAGTCATCGCTCGCGCGCGTGGGTCTCGACCTGGCTACGGTGGGCGACAAGAACCCCTTTGAGCTCTCCGGCGGGCAGCAGCGGCGCGTGGCGTTTGCTGGCGTGCTTGCCATTGAGCCTGAGGTCCTGGTGCTCGATGAGCCTATGGCAGGGCTCGATCCGGCGGCGCGCAGTGATTTCCTGGAGCTCATCGATCGACTTCACCATGGGGTCCTGACCGTCGTCATGGTTTCGCACAGCATGGATGACCTGGCCAATTGCTGCGACCGTATCGTCGTAATGAACGAGGGCACGGTATTTGCCGAGGGCAGGCCCGCTCAGGTTTTTGCGCATGCCGATGAGCTTAAATCAATCGGCTTGGGTGTTCCCGCTGCCCAGCGCATGGCGCTGGCGCTTGCGAAGGCAGGCGTGCCGCTGCGCTTTGACGGCCTCTATACGGTTGAGTCGCTGACAGACGAGTTGGTGGACCTGCTAATCGGTCGCTCGGACGGTCCTTCTAACGTCGCGGACATTGCTAAATCCAAGACGGTCGAGCGAGAGGAGGGCTGCTAATGGAGGCGTTTTCGTTTGGCAGCTACTATTCCGGCGATAGTGCAATCCACCGCCTGGACCCGCGAACTAAGTTGCTCTTGGGCTTTGTGTTTCTGATCACGACGCTCACGGTCAGTAGCTTCCGCGGACTGGTCCCGGTCGCAATCTTCGTTGTCCTGATCTATACCGTGTCTCGGGTGCCGGCTCGTCGCGTCCTGTCATCGATGGCGCCGCTGCTGGCGATCGTCATCGTGGTCGCGGTGCTCAACCTGTTTTCCGACCAGAGCGGGCGCATCCTGTGGCAGCTCGGCTTTTTGCAGATAAGCGAGGGCTCGCTGCATTCCGCTGCCTTTATGGCGTGCCGTCTGACCTTGATGATGGCTGGTATGAGTGCCATCACGCTCACCACACCGACGCTCGACCTCACCGCGGGCTTTGAGCGCCTGCTCGCGCCGTTTGCGCGTGTGGGACTTCCTGCGCACGAGCTCGGCATGATCATGGGTATCGCGCTGCGCTTTATGCCGCAGTTTGCCACCGAGATGAAGCAGACGGCCGATGCACAGGCGAGTCGCGGCGCGCGCGTGACGGGAGGCCTGCTCGGCGGTGTGCGTATGCTCGGCAGTGTGGCGATTCCGCTGTTCACGGGTGTGTTCCGTCATGCCGAAACGTTGTCTGCCGCCATGGATGCACGCTGCTATCACGGCGAGCAGGGCCGCACACGCCTGCATACGCTTGCGTTTGGCCGCGGGGATGCGCTGGCAGCGGTGGTGACGACGCTGCTGCTCATCTGCGTCATCGTCATCAATCTTCAACTTGTTTAGGCGCGATTCGAGCGCAGGAAAGGGGTCCCTATGACCGACAACGATCGCACGGCGCAGCTCGAGCGCGCCTGTTCGTATCTTAGGCGTATTCCGGCGTGGTATCTCGCCACGATCGACGTGACGGACGGATATCAGCCGCGCGTGAGGCCGTTCTCGTTTGCCATGGTCGATGATGGCAAGCTGTGGTTTTGCACCTCGCGCGATAAGGACGTGTGGGCCGAGCTCAGCGCGAACCCCAAGTTTGAGGTTTCGGGTTGGAAACCGGGGGAGTGTTGGATCGTGCTGACCGGCGAGGCCGCGCTCGAGGACGACGCGGTCGTGAGCGACCGGGTGCGCCAAGCCGGCTTTAAGCACATGGTGGGCATCGGCGAGCAACACGATAGTGCCAACGACGGTCGCCTTGCGTTTTTCTCGGTGCGAAATATCGCCGCCCGCTTCTGTGATATCGACGGCAGCGAGGAGCGCCTGGAGCTTTAGCTCACACAAACCAGGCTCTCAAACTGGCTAGTACAGGAGGAAACGTGGACGGATTGAATACGGTGTTGGAGTATCTGACGTCGGTGCCGGCGTGGTACTTGGCGACGAGCGTGGACGGGCAGCCACATGTGCGTCCGTTCTCGTTTGCACAGATTCAGGACGGCAAGCTGTGGTTTGTGACAGCGCGCACTAAAGATGTGTGGCAGGAACTGCTGCAAAACCAGCGCTTTGAGGCCACGAGTTGGTGGCCGGGCCATGGCTGGCTCATCTTGCGCGGGCGTGCCGGCTTGGATGACCGGGCTTTAGACGAAATGCGCGAAGCCGGGTGGAAGCATCTAGAGCGCCTGGGCGAGCACTATGAGGGGCCTAACGACCCCACGCTCGTCTTCTTTAGCGTCGAAGATCCCGAGGCTTTTATCTGCAATCACGACGAATGGGTGCCGGTCGAGCTCTAGCCAGCTGGCTCATCCTAACAACTTAGTTTTCGCATGGGCGGGCCCCGTGTTGCCCGGCACCGTAAGGAGTGCCGGTCAATACGGGGCCCGCTCTATTTGTCAATTCCTTCAAGCGAATGTGTCGGGAATGTTTCAATGCATGAATATGCAAGCCATTTACGTGTAAATGCATCTTTTGGTGCTAAAGTTTCAACCCACTTCATAACGACCGCTGCGAAATGCGCATCGGTGCATAAATCGCAGACAAGGAGTCTGATATGTCTTTGAAGGTTGGAATCGTCGGCGCGGCTGGATATGCCGGAGCCGAGCTCATTCGCCTCGTGCTCGGCCATCCCGAGTTTGAACTTGTTGCCATTACGTCCAACGCCGATGCCGGCCAGCCGTTGTCTGCGGTGTACCCGAGCTTCACCGGCGTAAGCGATCTTGTCTTCACGACGCATGATGCCCCCGAACTCAAGAACTGCGACGCGGTATTTTTGGCCGTGCCGCACACGGCTGCCATGGCTCAGGTGCCCGCCCTGCTTGCCGCGGGAGTCTCCTGCATTGACCTCTCGGCCGATTATCGCCTGAGCGATCCAGCCACCTTTGAGGCCTGGTATGCCGCCGAGCACACGAGCCCCGAGTTGCTCAAGACCCGCGCTTTCGGTCTGCCCGAGCTGTTCTCCCAGGATTTGGAGACCGCCGCATCCGACCATGCCACCGGAAAGCCCGTGTTGGTCGCCTGCGCCGGTTGCTATCCCACCGCAACGAGCCTTGCCGCCGCGCCCGCCGTGCGCGCTGGCTGGGTTGCCCAGAGCGGCCCCGTGATCGTTGATGCCATCAGCGGTGTGACGGGTGCCGGCAAGTCCTGCAACGCTCGTACGCATTTTTGCAGCGCCGACGAGAACTTGGAGGCCTACGGCGTGGGTAAGCATCGCCACACGCCCGAGATTGAGCAAATCCTTGGCCTGACCGATCGCGTCGTCTTTACCCCGCACCTGGCACCGCTCAAGCGTGGTCTGCTCTCCACGGTGACGATGCCGCTCACGCCGCAGGCTATCGATACCTTGACCCTTGAGGACGTTGTCGACTATTACAAGCAGTTCTACGCTGGGCGCACCTTTGTGCGCGTACTCGACGCCGACCAGCAGCCCAAGACGGCTTCGGTCATCGGCACCAACGCCGCCCAGATCGGCCTCGCGCTCAACAAGCGCGCGGGCGTGCTGGTGGCGACGGGCGCCATCGACAATCTGTGCAAGGGCGCTGCGGGCCAAGCAGTCCAGTGCGCCAATATCGTCTTTGGCTTTGACGAGCGACGAGGCTTGCCCACAGTGGCGTGCCCGGTGTAGCACATTCGATTGTTAACGATTTGGTAGTCGGGCATCGAGTGGGGCGCCACTCTTAAGCTGGTCTCATGATTACGACTGGCATGGCGCACCAACCGATGTCCGTTTTTTGTTTGACATAAGGAGTCATAAAGACGATGAATACCGAGCTGTTTGATATCAAGATTCGCGCCGTCGAGGGTGGCGTTACGGCTGCGGCTGGTTTTAAAGCTGCGGGCATCCACGCTGGGTTCCGCAAGAACCCCGAGCGTCTGGATTACGCGCTCGTCGTGCCCGATAAACCCTGTCCCGGTGCCGGCGTGTTTACCACCAATCGCTTTTGCGCGGCGCCCGTGCAAGTGAGCCGTGCCAACCTGGGCGGTGCCGACAAGGGCTACGGTATCATCGCCGGCGTTTCGGTTAACTCTGGCAATGCCAACGCCGCCACGGGTGAGACCGGCCTTGCATGCGCGCGCGAGACGTGCAGCATCGCATCGCAGGTCATCGGCTGCGAGCCCCAGCAGATTCTGGTTGCCTCTACGGGTGTGATTGGCCAGATTCTGCCGATCGACACGTTTGAGACCGCCATTCCTGCTGCCTACGAGGCGCTCTCCGCCCACGGTGGCGCCGATGCCGCTCGCGCCATCATGACGACCGACACGCACTCCAAGGAGTACGCCGTGTCCTACGTCAGCGAGGCTGCGGGTCATGCGGGCAATGTCTATACGGTAGGCGGCATGTGCAAGGGCTCGGGCATGATCATGCCCAACATGGCCACCATGATCGCAGTTATCACCACCGATGCCCCCGTCGAGCCTGCGGCACTTCATACCCTGCTGCTCTCGACCGTCAAGCAGACCTTTAACAAGGTAACGGTCGATTCCGACACCTCGACCAACGATACCTGCATCATGCTTGCCTCCGGCGCCGCTGCCGCAGATGTCGAGTCTATCGTCGAGGGCTCCGATGCCTTTGACGAGTTGGCATTTGCCGTGCACGAGGTGTGCGAGAGCCTGGCGCGCAATATCGCCGCCGATGGTGAGGGCGCATCCAAGCTTGTTACGGTCAACGTTACCGGCGCCGTGAACGACGAGGAAGCCGATATCGCCGCCCGTGCCGTTGCCAACTCGCCGCTCGTCAAGACCTGCATCGCCGGCCACGACTGCAACTGGGGTCGCGTTGCCATGGCGCTTGGCAAGTGCGGCGTGAAGTTTAATCAGGAAGACGTTTCCATCGACATGATGGGCATGCCTGTCTGTCGCGACGGTCTGACTGTTCCCTTTGACGAGGACGAGGCTCTACGGCGTTTCGAGGCGCCCGAGATCGTGATCTCGGCCGACCTGGGCGCAGGCGATGCGACAACGACCGTGTGGACCTGCGACCTCACGCATGAGTACATCTCCATCAACGGCGACTACCGTTCCTAGATTTCAGGCGCGCTGCGCATCTTGCCGCGATTGCGGACAGCGGAGCACGGCGCGATAACGATACGAAAGACGAGGCAGATTATGAAATTCGCACGCGATTGTCGCTCGAGCGAATCCAACGAAGTTACCGCGCAGCTGCTGTTCGAGGCGCTGCCGTGGATTAAGAACCTGACCGGTAAGACAGTCGTTATCAAGTACGGCGGTGCAGCCATGGTCGACGAGCAGCTGCGTCGCGATGTGATGAGCGACATCGTCCTGCTCAAGATTATCGGCATGCGCCCCGTCATCGTGCATGGTGGCGGCAAGGCTATCAACGAGGCGCTGAGCCATTACGATATTCCCGTCGAATTTAAGAACGGCCAGCGCGTGACTACGCCGGCGACTATGGATATCGTGCGCGAGGTACTGGGCGGCAAGGTTAACCAAGAGCTGGTTGCTGCCATCAACCACCACGGCAACCTGGCCGTGGGCGTGTCGGGCAGCGATGCCGGCACGCTCATCGCTGAGCCGCTCGACCCCGAGCTCGGTCGCGTGGGCAAAGTGACGCACGTTAACACCGACTATATCGAGCGCTTACTCGATAGCGAGTACATCCCCGTCATCGCTACCGTCGCGGCGGGGGAGGACGGCGGTTTCTTCAACATCAACGCCGATACCGCCGCCGGTGCCGTTGCCGCGGCGCTCCACGCGCATAAGGCGATCTTTTTGACCGATGTCGATGGCCTGTACAAGGACTTTAGCGACAAGGACTCGCTTATCTCCAACCTAACGCTCGACGAGGTTAACGAAATGCTCTACGGCGGCGAGGTCGATAAGGGCATGATTCCCAAGCTGCGTGCGGCCGTCGATGCGCTTACCGGCGGCGTATTTCGTGCCCACATCATTAACGGTACTATGCCGCATTCGCTGCTCCTGGAGCTGCTGACCGATGCCGGCGTCGGCACCGTGATCCATTCCACCGAGACGGCTTACGAGTTCGATACGCATCCGCATCCGCTTTCGACGTTTGCTGCGCGTCTGACCGAGAACCTTGACGAGGTCGAGAAGCTCCAGACAGTCTAGCTGACCCGCAGCCGCCCCATTCCTGCACCATAGGTCTGCGCCGTCTGGCGCTCAACGAAAGGCATCCCATGTCACTTGCAGCTCAGCAATCGCTTGAATCCCATTACGTTATGCATACCTTTGGCCGCTCTCCGGTCGAGTTCGTCGAGGGTCACGGCATGAAGCTCACCGGCGACGATGGCCGTGAGTACCTCGACTTTCTTGCCGGCATCGGCGTGTGCAGCCTAGGTCATGGCAACCTGGCTGTGCTCTCGGCGCTCGAGGCACAGACCAAAAAGCTCATGCATGTCTCCAATTACTTCTACATCGAGCAGCGCGGACAGGTCGCGGCGCTGCTGTCCAAGCTTGCTAACGACGACGTAGATGGTGCGCGCGTGCTTGCCGATGCCATTGTCGCCGGCGATGAGACCACGGCAGCTGCTCTTGGTGCCCCGGCTGCGGACGAGCAGGTGTGGGAGACCTTCTTTGCCAACTCCGGCGCCGAGGCCAATGAGGGCTCGATGAAGCTCGCGCGCTTGTACGCCAAGCGTGCCGGTAACGGCGGCAACACCATCGTGTGCATGCGCGGCGGCTTCCACGGCCGTACGCTCGAGACCATTGCCGCCACCATGCAGAATTGGCTGCAGGACAGCTTCCGCCCGCTGCCGGGTGGCTTTGTGGCCTGCACGCCCAACGATGTGGACGAGCTGCGTGCGATCTTTAAGCAGCTGGGGAGCGAGATTTGTGCCGTGATGCTCGAGCCGATCCAGGGTGAGAGTGGCGTGCACCCCATGACCGAGGAGTTTATGGCGACAGCGCGCGACCTGGCACACGAAGTGGGCGCCGTGCTTATCGCCGACGAGGTCCAGTGCGGCATCTTCCGCTCCGGCAAGCCATTTGCATTCCAAACCTATGGCGTGGAGCCTGACATCATGAGCCTTGCCAAGGGCATTGCCGACGGCGTGCCCATGGGTGCCGTCGTGGCAAAGAAGGAGATTGCCGACGTGTTTAAGCCGGGCGACCACGGCTCGACCTTTGGCGGTAGCTGCCTGGCCATCACGGCGTGTGCCGCGACGCTCTCCGCGCTCGTGCGCGGCGATTATGCCGAGCATGCTGCCAAGGTGGGTGCCTATATGGAGGCAAAGCTCGCCAAGCTGCCGCACGTGACCGAGGTACGTGGCCGCGGCTTGATGCTCGGCTGTGATTTGGATGATGCCGCGGGCGACGCGCACGATATTGTTGCCCGCGCGCTGGCCGCCGGTGCCGTGATTAACGCTACGGGTGCTCATACGCTGCGTTTCTTGCCGCCGCTCGTCTGCGAGGAAGCCGACGTGGACAGTCTGATCGAGATCCTGTCGGGTGTCTTGGTCTAACGCGGCGCAATAACTCAATTTGGACCGGGTTCCGGACTGCGGGCGTGCCCTATGTGGCATGATTCAGCGGTCTGGAGCCCGTTTTGCCTTAGATTTGCTAAGGCAGGGAGACCCGCTGGTCAAAAAACATTAAATATGAGTACTGCTACCGATTTGGTAGCAGCAATTTTGGACTAATAAGGCCAGATAGCAAGTCGAAATGGCGATGAATGCACGATTGTGATCTAACTGTTAGTCCTTATAATGGACATATGTTGCGTAACTTACGCAAACGCTATCTTTTTATATGTTGCAAGCAAAGTAGCAGTACTCATTTTTGCCATTATTTGGCCACGGCCTTTGTGACAGACGTGCTGGCGGGTTCGAATCCCCCCTGCGATGGGCCTGAAAAAAAGAAAGGCCTCCATCGCTGGAGGCCTAACAATTCGGTGGTGGGCGATGAGGGATGTCGCGTGCGCCTGACGCCGCCCGCTTTCGCTTCGGGCCTACGGTCCTCGCGTGCTGCGCTGGAAAACGCTTCGCGTTTCCTCAGTTCCGCACCCTGGCGGGTTCGAATCCCATGCGCTGGGCCCAAACAAAAACGGTCCCCTTGCGAGGACCGTTTCCAATTCGGTGGTGGGCGATGAGGGATTCGAACCCCCAGCCTTGTGCGTGTAAAGCACCTGCGCTAACCGTTGCGCCAATCGCCCGTGCGGAGAGAGTATAGCAAAACAATCGCCCCATTCACCTCATATCCATTAAAGGTAACCGGCGCGTGTCACAGCGGAGCTGATTCAGTTGAGATTGCCTGAACATTCCGCCCCTCTTTACGCCCTCGGGTATACTCAAAAGCTACTGATTCGATTTGACGCCCAGCAACAGCAGAGGGGATAGTATATGTGCGGTTTTGTCGGTTTTGTCGGTGGGACGGATAACCAATCCGAGGTGCTCACCAAGATGATGGACCGCATCGTCCATCGCGGTCCCGACATGGGCGGCCAGTTTATTGACGGCCGCGTTGCCCTCGGCTTCCGTCGCCTGTCGATCCTCGACCTGACCGAGGCTGGCGCCCAACCCATGGCCAACGAGGACGGTAGCGTCGTCATTGTCTTCAACGGCGAGATCTACAACTTCCAAGAACTCCGTTCCGAGCTCGAGGCCAAGGGCTACAAGTTCCACTGCGGCGCCGACACCGAGAGCCTCCTACACGGCTACGAGGAGTGGGGCGAGGCCGTACTCGATCGCTTGCGCGGTATGTACGCCTTCGTCATCTGGGACAAAAAGAAGAACAAGCTTTTTGGCGCCCGCGACATCTTTGGCATCAAGCCGCTTTACTACTATCCCATGGCCGATGCGGGCGACGGCGCTCCGGGCGTGCTCTTTGGTTCCGAGATCAAGAGCTTCCTGGACTACCCGCACTTCCACAAGGCGGTCAAC
This sequence comes from uncultured Collinsella sp., assembly GCA_902490565.1. Classification (GTDB taxonomy): domain Bacteria; phylum Actinomycetota; class Coriobacteriia; order Coriobacteriales; family Coriobacteriaceae; genus Collinsella. The sequence continues at coordinate 105,674 of CABUEK010000004.1, forward strand.
AAAAAGGCTCTGCGTCCGTACATGACGCTGCAGTATTCGGCGACTGAGGAGACCTTCTTCGAGGGTGTCTACAAGCTGCCGCCGGCGCACTACTTTACCGTCGATATCCCGACCGGCAAGATGAACATCGAGCGCTACTGGGATTGCGATTACTCTGCCGTCGAGAAGCCGTTCGAAGAGTATGTCGATGAGCTGGACGAGGTCGTGCACGAGAGCGTCGAGGCCCATCGCATCGCCGACGTCAAGGTCGCGTCGTTCCTCTCCGGTGGCGTCGACTCCAGCTACATCGCCGCTTGCCTCATGCCCGACAAGACCTTCTCGGTGGGCTTTGACTACAAGAACTTCAACGAGACCAACTACGCCAAGGAGCTCTCCGATAAGCTCGGCGTCGAAAACGTTCGCAAGATGATTACCGCCGACGAGTTCTTCGGTGCGCTCGAGGACATCCAGTATCACATGGACGAGCCGCAGTCCAATCTGTCTTCCGTGCCGCTGTGGTTCTTGGCCGAGATGGCCCGCAAGGACGTCACCGTGGTGCTTTCGGGCGAAGGCGCCGACGAACTCTTTGGCGGCTACGCCTACTACGAGGATACGGTCCCGGTGCGCAAGTACAAAAAGATGGTGCCGCTGCCCGTCCGTCGCGCGCTCGGTAACCTGGCGCTGCATATGCCGTACTTCAAGGGACATAACTTCCTGGTCAAGGGTGCCGAGATCCCCGAGAAGTCGTTCCTGGGACAGGCTCTGGTATGGCCGGAGCGCGAGGTCGACGGCGTGCTCAAGCCCGAGTACAACACCGGCGACGGCGCCTTTGAGCTCGCTGCACCCATCTACGCACGCGTGAAGGGTCAGCCCGAACTGGTCAAGAAGCAGTACCTGGACATGAACATGTGGCTCCCGGGCGACATTCTGCTCAAGGCCGACAAGATGTGCATGGCACACTCACTGGAGCTGCGCGTGCCCTTCCTGGACCGCAAAGTCATGGAGTTCGCCGAGCACATTCCCGACCGCTACCGCATCAACGAGAACGGCAACAAACAGGTACTCCGCCACGCTGCCAACAAGTCGCTGCCCGATGAGTGGGCCACCCGTCCCAAGGTGGGCTTCCCGGTGCCGATTGTCTACTGGCTGCGCGAGCAAAAGTGGTACGACTATGTCAAGGAGTACTTCACCGCGCCGTGGGCAAGCGAGTTCTTCAATACCGACGAGCTTATGCACCTGCTCGATCTGCACTTTGCGGGCAAGGGCGATTTCCAGCGCAAGATCTATACGCCGCTCGTGTTCCTAGTGTGGTACAAGCGCTTCTTTATCGACGAGGGCCAGCCTTCTGTTCAGGCTGCCTAGCCTCGGCTTACGAACGCCTGCGCGTAACGGCTCCTCCGGGAGCCGTTTTTGCGTGGGTGCGTTTCAGTTACTATAAAAACCGTCCCTGCCAAATGGCTGAGAAAGGTGAAAGATGCACCATTCGGATTCCGCGACCGTGACCACGGTCGATACGCTTGCCAAGCTTCTCGACGTGTGCGGCGAGCTGTGCGCATCAGAGCAGGTTGACGAGCGTGCCGTGACCGGCTGCTCGTTTGATTCGCGCGTGGTCTCGGCAGGTGACGTATTCTTTTGCAAAGGTGCTGCCTTTAAGCCCGCGTTTTTGAGCATGGCGCTCGATGCGGGCGCCGTCGCATTTGTGTGCGAGGAGTCGCTGGTCGAGTCTCTGGAGCCGCTGGCGAAGGAGAGCGGTGCTGCGATGCTGGTTGTTGATAGTGTTCGCACGGCCATGGCCCTGTTGCCGCCGGAGGTCTACGACCGTCCCGACCACGACGTCAAGATCGTGGGCATCACCGGCACCAAGGGAAAGACCACGGCCGCTTTTATGCTCCAGTCGATTATCAAAGCGGCGGGCGAGTCCTGCGGCATGATCGGCTCGGTGAGTACCGACGATGGTATCGAGTGCTACGAGAGCACCAATACTACGCCCGAGGCCCCCGAGGTCTGGCGCCATATCGCCAACTGCCGCACGTCCGGTCGCCAGTCCATGGTCATGGAGGTCTCGAGCCAGGCGCTCAAGTATCAACGCGTCGAGAATCTGCCGTTTGACGTGGCGTGCTTCCTCAACATCGGCCGCGACCACATCTCGCCGATTGAACACCCCACGTTTGAGGATTATTTTGAGAGCAAACTCAGGATCTTTGACCAGGCAAAGACCGCCGTGGTGAATCTGGGCACCGAAGAGGCCGACCGTGTGCTGGAGGCAGCGTCGACGGCCGAGCGCTTGGTGACCGTTGGCGTCGAGCATCCCGAGGCGAGCCTGTGGGCAAGCGACGTACGCATGGTCGGCTTTAGCATCGAGTTCAACTTGCATGGCCTGTGTGCCGACGAGTCCGAGGCGGGGGAGAAGGTCCTGCTGGGCATCGCGGGCGACTTTAACGTGGAAAACGCGCTGGTCGCTATCGCCGCTGCGCGCGAGATCGGCATCGGTATCGAGGCTATCAAGAAGGGCCTCTCCAAACTGCGTGTGCCGGGCCGTATGGAGGTCGTGGAGTCGAAGGACGGCCGCGTGATTTGCGTCGTCGACTATGCGCACAACCAGCTTTCGTTCCGTTCGCTTTTCTCGTCGGTGAAGCGCGCGTTTCCCGCTAGCCCCGTCATTGCGCTGTTTGGCGCTGCCGGCGGCAAGGCGCAGGAGCGCCGCGAGCAGCTTCCGCGCGAGGCCGCACCGTATTCCGACCTGATGATCTTTGCCAACGAGGATCCAGCTCACGAGGACCCGATGAAGGTCTGTCGCGAGCTTGCCGAGCATGTTCCCGACGATACGCCGAACAAGATCATCCTCGACCGCGAAGCCGCTGTGCATGCGGCGTTCAAGGCGGCGCGCGAGGAGTACGTCAACCCCGATGCTCCCACCATTGTCTTGCTGCTGGCAAAGGGTGACGAGGAGCTCATGCACGTGGGCGACGAGTTCGTGCCCATCGAGAGCGACCTTTCGTTGGCCAATCGCCTGATCGATGTTACCCAGTTTGACTAATGAACCATGATGGCGGCGGCGCCCTGAGTGCGCTGTCGCCATAAGCGTGTTCCCTCAATCAAAACATGCCGTCCAAGTCCAAACCCTTCTACGTAAACGGAGTAACCATGTCCCACAATACCCTGCCGACCGTTGCCGAGCTTTCGGGCGAGATGCGCGAGCGCTTGGCCACGGTCAAGTACGTCTTTACCGACCTGGATGCCACGATGCTTGCACCCGGCTCGTGCGTGCTACGCGACAACGACGGCAACCCCTCGACCAAACTCGTCGAGGCCGTCGTGGCGCTCGCTCGCGCTGGTATTCAGGTGGTTCCCACCTCGGGCCGCAACCGTACCATGATCCACGAGGACGCGCGCGTGCTCGGCCTCAACTCCTACATCGGCGAGATGGGCGGCCTGGTCATGTACGACCTCAAAGCCAACGATTGGGAGTATCTGACCGGCGACATGCCCTACGACCCCTCTTGCGGCCTCACGCCGCACCAGGTGATCGAGCAGACCGGCGTGTGCGAGAAGATCCTCGCCCGCTGGCCGCACAAGATCGAGTATCACAACGACATGTCGACCGGCTACAAGTACCGTGAGGTCACCGTCGGCATGCGCGGCGATGTGCCCGACGATGAGGTTCAGGCCATCCTGGACGAGGCCGGCTGCGGTCTGATCTGGGCTTGCAACGGCCATCTGACGCATCTGTCCAAGCCGACGACGCTCGAGCTCGATCGCGTCGAGGACGGTCGCGCATTCAATATCAACCCCGCGGGCCTCAACAAAGGCGTCGCCATTGCGCGCTTCTGCGAGCACCTGGGGATCGAGCGCGAGGAGACGCTCGCGCTCGGCGATTCCGAGTCCGACTTCTACATGGCCGATCACGTGGGCACGTTCTGCCTGGTCGAGAATGGCCTGACGAGCGCCGGCGCGCCCGAGTTCCTGGCTGCTTGCGAGAACGCTTTCGTTACGCGCGGCAAAATTGTCGACGGTTGGGCGGCGACGGCAGAGCTGCTGGTCGCGGCGCGTTCGTAGCGCGGCGTCGCCGCACTTGGACATGTCTTTTCGAGAGAGACTGGTGAGGTAATGTCCGATATCGAGAATCCGGCAGGCGACACGCGCCCGATTGGCGTGTTCGATTCTGGTTTGGGCGGTCTGACGGTTGCGCGCGCGATTGCGACGGCGCTGCCGCACGAGTCCGTCTACTACTTTGGCGACACCAAGCGCTGCCCCTACGGCACGCGCACCGAGGATGAAGTGCGCTCGTTTGCGCTGCAGGCGGGTCGTTGGCTTTCGAAGCACGACGTCAAGATTATGGTCATCGCCTGCAACACGGCGACCGCTGCGGCCTTGCGTTTGGCCCAGCAGGTGCTCGACGTTCCCGTGATCGGCGTGATCGCGCCGGGTGCCCGTGCAGCAATCAACAGCACGCGTACGCGTCGCGTGGGCGTGCTCGCTACCAACCTCACTATTCGCTCGGGCGCCTACACGCGCGCCATTCAGGATCTAGATGCCGGCGTCGATGTATACGGCTGTCCTGCCTCGAGCTTTGTCGAGGTTGTCGAACACGAGCTCGCCTCGGGTGCACATCTGCAGGAACAGTGGCTTGAGAACGAGGACATCTTCGATACGCCTGCCGTGCGTGCGCTGGTGGGTGCCACGGTTGAGCCGCTGCGCGACCACGGTATCGATACCGTGGTGCTCGGCTGTACGCATTTCCCGCTGTTGGTGGGACCTATCCGGCATGCGCTGGGGCCTGGGGTGCGCGTCGTGAGTTCCGCCGAGGAGACCACACGCGAGCTGACCGATATCCTCACGCGCCGCGAGCAGCTGGCGGGCGACGCCGCCGAGCCGCAGCATCGTTTTGCCACGACGGCCGATAACATTGCCGAGTTTGCGGTGGCGGGCAGCTTTATCTTTGGTCAGCCGCTCAAGAGCATCGAACATATCGATATCGATGAGCTGAAATAGATGTAAGGCAGCCGCCAAAGCCTTCGCCACATATTTTGCCGAAAGGATATTTCTATGGAGTACATGCAGGTCAACCGCGCCAACGGCCGCGCCGCCAACGAGTTGCGCCCCGTTAAGCTCACCCGTGGCGTCATGAAGCACGCCCACGGCTCGTGTTTGGCCGAGTTCGGTGACACGCGCGTGCTGTGCGCCGCCACTATCGAGGAGGGCGTGCCGGGCTGGCGAAAGGGAGCTAAGGCCGGCTGGGTGACCGCGGAATACGCCATGCTGCCGGCGTCGACCGGCAAGCGCTGCAAGCGCGAGCACGCCAACCGCAAGGGTCGCTCCATGGAGATCGAGCGCCTCATTGGCCGCAGCCTGCGTACCGTCGTCAACATGAAGGCGCTCGGCGAGTACACCGTCACCGTCGACTGCGATGTGATTCAGGCCGATGGCGGCACGCGTACAGCGAGCATCACCGGCGCCTGGGTGGCGCTGCACGACGCCCTCGCCATGTGGGTCGAGGCGGGCAAGATCGAGCGCATCCCGCTTATCGGCCAGGTGGCTGCCATCTCCATGGGCGTTGTCGACGGCAATACGCTGCTTGACCTCGATTATTCCGAGGACAGCCATGCCGAGGTCGACATGAACCTCGTCGCCACCGACACCGGCGAGATGATCGAGCTCCAGGGCACCGGCGAGCAGGCGCCCTTTGACCGCAAACGCCTCAACGCCCTGCTCGACCTGGGCGACAAGGGTATCGCCGAGCTCATCGAGCTTCAGCGCCAAGCCATCGCCTAACCTGCCAAAAGGGACAGGTTTATTTTGGTAGGTTTTATCTGCTGAAATGCTGCGTTGAAAGGTCCGATCGCCTGAGAGGGGAGAGGTCAAGTGCCCAAACGCCCCTCACGCGGCTTGCTATAGAGACAAGGAGGCCAGTCATGGCACTTGAGAAGATTGACATCGACACCCTCGACCCGGCGGCGACCATCGTCGTGGCAACGGGCAACGCCCATAAGCTCACCGAGATCGAGGCCATTTTGGGCAAGGTCATGCCCGAGGTGCGCTTTGTGGCGCTCGGCCAGCTGGGTGATTTTGAGGATCCCGAGGAAAACGGCACGACGTTTTTGGAGAACGCCATCATCAAGGCCCAAGCCGCGGTTGAGGAGACGGGCCTTATGGCCATTGCCGACGATTCGGGCTTGGTCGTCGACGCGCTGGACGGTGATCCCGGTGTGTATAGCGCGCGCTATGCGGGCGTGCACGGCGACGATGCCGCCAACAACGCCAAGCTTCTCGTTAACCTGGAAGGCGTGGCAGATGAGGACCGCACCGCACGCTTTATGAGCGTCGTTGCGCTCATCGACACGGACGGTCTGGTTACCTATGGCGAGGGCGCCTGCGAGGGCGTTATCGCGCACGAGGGCCGCGGCGACCATGGTTTTGGCTATGACCCGCTGTTCCTGCCGGTCGACACGCCGGGCAAGACCATGGCCGAGCTGACGGCTGACGAGAAGAACGCCATCAGCCATCGTTTCCACGCGCTCGAGCATCTGTCCGCCAAGCTGACGGGCGAGGAGTAGGCCATGCGTGCGGTGGTGCAGCGCGTGCTCAACGCCGGCGTGACGGTCGACGGCGAGTGCGTGGGCCGCATTGGACGCGGCTACCTGGTGCTGCTGGGTGTGGGCCATGGCGATACGCGTGCCGAGGCCGACAAGCTGTGGGGCAAGCTCCGCGGGCTGCGTATCAACGAGGACGAGAACGGCAAGACCAATCTGGCACTTGCCGATGTCGACGGCGAGGTGCTCGTGGTGTCGCAGTTCACGCTGTTCGCCGACTGCCGCCACGGTCGCCGCCCATCGTTTACGGATGCCGGCGCACCCGATGTTGCCAACGAGCTCTACGAGTACTTCCTGACGCTTGTGCACGAGGACGTTGAGCATGTGGCGCACGGTATCTTTGGCGCCGACATGAAGGTCGACCTGGTCAACGACGGCCCATTCACCATCGTCTTGGACACCGACAACCTTTAGGTTACGCGGTTTTACCAAACCGCGTAACAACTGGTCATGCGAGGTTGTCGTCTGGTACGTATTCGAGACCGGGCTTTTTTAGCTACTTGCGTATGGCCACAACAGGGTGCTATAGTATTGGAGTTTTGTCTATCTTAGGGGTATTATCCCCTTTTTGAATTGCACCTTCTGGAGGCCCTGTTCATGGAAGAGATGGAAGTCAATCACGTCGACGACATCCACGAGAAGCTGACCGATATGGTGGGCGATCGCGTCAAGGTGAAGGCCAACATGGGCCGTACCCGCGTCGTCGAGCGCATGGGCACCATCAAGAGCGTCCACCCCGCCGTCTTTATCGTCGAGGTTGACGAGCGTCGCGGCCGCAAGTCGCGTCAGTCCTACCAGTATATCGATGTCCTCACCGGTCAGGTCGAGCTGTTCGACCCCGAGAGCGGCGAGCACATCTTTACCCCGCTCGGCAATCAGCTCGAGGAGCATTAACGGTGACCGATCGGTCCCTGACTCTTTCCGCGCCGGCAAAGATTAACCTCTACCTGGGGGTTCATACCGAGCGCGATGACCGCGGCTACCACAGGGTCGATTCCCTGATGGCGGCCGTCGGTCTTTCCGATACCGTGACGGTCACGCCGGCGCAGGCGCTGACCGTCCAGACGGTTCCAGCATCAGATTTTCCCATGCAAAAGAATACGGCGTATCGGGCTGCGGTTGCTATGGCCGAGCATTATGGTCGCGAGGCAAACATCTGCGTGACGATTGAGAAGCGCATTCCATTGTGCGCTGGCTTGGGCGGCCCCTCGACGGATGCGGCCGCGGTCATTGTCGCCTTGGCGGAGCTCTGGGGCATTGATCGCACCGACCCAGCGCTCGACGATATTGCGCGGGGTATTGGTGCCGACGTCCCGTTCTTTTTGCACGCGAGTCCTGCGTTCTACGTAGGTGGGGGAGACGTGCTGGCAACTGAGTACCCCGCGCTGCCCGCGACGCCCGTCGTGCTGGTCAAGCCGCGCGAGGCAAGCGTTTCGACAATTGAAGCCTATCGACGTTTTGACGAGGCCCCGGTGCCTGCGGACAAGCCCGGCGCGATAGCTTCTGCCTTGCGTGCTGGTGATGCCGAGACGGCATATGCACTCATCCATAACAACCTTGGTGTCATTTCCGCACAGATGGAGTCGCAGATTCAAACGGTCCTCGACTGGCTGCGTAAACAGGACGGAACCGTTGCTGTAGATGTGTGCGGATCGGGTGCCTGCTCGTTTGCCATTTGCGACACCGCTGCCACGGCCGAAAGGCTTGCCGATGCTGCCCAGCAAAATGGCTGGTGGGCCTGCGCGACTGAGCTTATTTCCAACACGGTTCAAATCGACGCGCCAAAGAAATAAAAATTTCTCTAGCACGCGGCGAAAATCTTTGTTACTATAGTCGAGCTAACGGGTTGTGGCTCAGTTTGGTAGAGCACTGCGTTCGGGACGCAGGGGTCGCTGGTTCAAATCCAGTCAACCCGACCAGAGCATGAGGAGGGACCGCTTCTTGCGGTCCCTTTTTTTAGCTAGTGTTGTGATACCGCGATACCCGCGGTATACTCATTCGAGCTTGTCTCGCTGTATTGTGGAGGTCTACATGTTTGGACTGAGGGCTCCTGAGCTCATCATTATTCTCGTCGTTGTCCTGATTATTTTCGGGCCCAAGAACCTGCCGAAGCTCGGCAAGTCCCTCGGCTCTACCGTCAAGAATATCCGCGAGGGTATGGAGGGCGACGATAAGGCCGAGACCAAGCAGGCCGAGGAGGTCGTGGTCGAGCAGTCCGAGGAGGACAAGGAGATCGCTGAGCTCGAGGCCAAGCTCGCTGCTGCCAAGAAGAAGCAGGCAGAGGACAGCGACGCGGACGCAGAGTAGTCCCATCCCTTTGGGGTGAGCACCTGACCGGCTTGCCCGCAGGCTAGCCGGTCTTTTTCGTTTTGTTGACAGTTGATTGTTTGATCAGAGTTGGGGAGATATCCGTATGGACGCAAGCCAGATCGTACTGACCGCTGAGGGCCGCCAGAAGCTCGTCGAGGAGCTCGCTTGGCGTGAGGGCGATTACGCCAAGGAGATCGTCGAGGACATCAAGGAAGCCCGCGCGTTCGGCGACCTTTCGGAGAACTCCGAGTACGACGCCGCTAAGGACAAGCAGGCCCAGAACGCCGCTCGTATTGCCGAGATCCAGGCCATCCTCGCCAACGCTCAGGTTGCTGCCACCACGGGCGACCTGACCGTCTCCATCGGTTCCACCGTTTCGCTGATTGATCCCAACGGCGAGGTCATGGAAGTCACGCTCGTCGGTACCACCGAGACCAACTCGCTCGAGCACAAGATTTCCAACGAGTCTCCGGTCGGTCACGCCATCATTGGTCACGGCGAGGGCGACTCCGTCGAGGTCGTTACGCCTTCCGGCAAGACTCGCGTCTACACCATCGCCAAGATCGCACGCTAGACCACGGTCCCGCGTAAAGGTATGTTTTCGCTCCCTGGGACCGAATCCTGGGGAGCGTTTTAGTTTGAGGAGCTAACTTATGGCAGAGAACCAGAACGCCGCCGATCAGGCATCGACGCTCAACGACGAGCGCGCCACCCGCCTGGCCAAGCGCGCCGCCCTGTTCGAGGCGGGCCAGAACCCCTATCCCGAGCACTCTGAGCTTGAGGACTACGTCGCCGATATCGAGGCTAAGTACGCCGAGCTTGCCGATGGCGAGGACACCGAGGACGTCGTGAAGATCGCCGGCCGCGTGGTCGCCAAGCGCGGTCAGGGCAAGATCATGTTCATCGTCGTGCGCGATGCGACTGCCGAGATTCAGCTGTTCTGCCGCATCAACGACATGGACGAGGCTGCTTGGAGTACGCTCAAGGCCCTCGACCTGGGCGACATCCTGGGCGTGACCGGCGTGGTCGTGCGCACCCAGCGCGGCCAGCTTTCCGTTGCCCCTAAGAGCGCGACCCTGCTTGCCAAAGCCGTTCGTCCGCTGCCCGAGAAGTTCCACGGTCTTTCCGACAAGGAGACCCGCTATCGCCAGCGCTATGTCGACCTGATCGCCAACGACGACGTTCGCGAGACCTTCCGTAAACGTTCGCAGATTCTCTCCACCTTCCGTCGCTTTATGGAGTCCGACGGCTACATGGAGGTCGAGACCCCCATCCTGCAGACCATCCAGGGCGGTGCTACTGCCAAGCCGTTCATCACTCACTTCAACGCGCTCGATCAGGAGTGCTACCTGCGTATTGCCACCGAGCTGCACCTTAAGCGCTGCATTGTCGGTGGTTTTGAGCGCGTGTTCGAGATCGGCCGCATCTTCCGTAACGAGGGCATGGACCTTACCCACAACCCCGAGTTCACCACGATGGAGGCCTACCGTGCCTTCTCCGACCTCGAGGGCATGAAGGCGCTCGCCCAGGGTGTCATTAAGGCGGCTAACAAGGCCATCGGCAACCCCGAGGTCATCGAGTATCAGGGCCAGACCATCGACCTTTCTGGTGAGTGGGCCAGCCGTCCCATGACCGACATCGTCTCCGACGTGCTCGGCAAGCAGGTCACCATTGACACGCCGGTCGAGGAGCTTGCTGCCGCCGCGCGCGAGAAGGGCCTGGAGATCAAGCCCGAGTGGACTGCTGGCAAGATCATCGCCGAGATTTACGATGAGCTGGGCGAGGACACCATCGTCAACCCCACGTTCGTGTGTGATTACCCCATCGAGGTCAGCCCGCTCGCTAAGCGTTTTGAGGACGACCCGCGTTTGACTCACCGCTTTGAGCTGGTCATCGCCGGCCACGAGTACGCCAACGCATTCTCCGAGCTCAACGACCCGGTCGACCAGGCTGAGCGCTTTGCTGCCCAGATGGCCGAGAAGGCCGGCGGCGACGATGAGGCTATGGAGTATGACGAGGACTACGTGCGCGCCCTCGAGTACGGTATGCCTCCCGCGGGCGGCATTGGCATTGGTATCGACCGCGTGGTCATGCTGCTTACTAACCAGGCTTCTATCCGCGACGTCCTGCTGTTCCCGCACATGAAGCCCGAGAAGGGTTTCCAGTCCGGTGCCGCTGCCGCCAAGGCTGCCGAGGCCGGCAACGCCGCGAGCCCATTCGTTAAGTCGCTTAAGCCCACGCTCGATTACTCCAAGATCGCCGTTGAGCCGCTGTTTGAGGAGTTCGTCGACTTTGATACCTTCTCCAAGAGCGATTTCCGCGCTGTGAAGGTCAAGGCATGCGAGGCCGTCAAGAAGTCCAAGAAGCTGCTGAACTTTACGCTCGACGACGGTACCGGTACCGACCGCACCATCCTCTCCGGTATTCACGCTTATTACGAGCCCGAGGACCTGGTCGGCAAGACCTTGCTCGCCATCACCAACCTGCCTCCGCGCAAGATGATGGGTATTCCCAGCTGCGGCATGCTGATCAGCGCTGTCCACGAGGAGGAGGGCGAGGAGCGCCTCAACCTGATCCAGCTCGACGCCTCCATCCCCGCCGGCGCAAAGATGTACTAGGGGGTTACGACGTTTTACCAAACGCCGTAACCGCTCGACGCTGCGCGCCGCCCAGAGCGACAATTTGTCATTCAAAAGGCAAGGCATGACCAGAAGGTCTATGCCTTGCCTTTTTCATGCCAACTTGTTCGCTCTGGACGCCGCTCGCTGTCCGTCCTCTATCTGCGGCGTTGACTTGGTTGACACTTAGAACATCGATGTAGTCATTGGGTGTTCCTATAGTTTTGTCAACCGTCGGGGCTACTCCCGGTAGGGCACCCG